>JAQBWV010000440.1 GCA_027624335.1 Planctomycetota bacterium | reverse complement strand
ATGAGGGCACACTGGAAGACATCCTGGCAAGTGGTACCGTTGTCACATTTATGGGCTTCGCGAATCTGACGGGTAACGCTGGCACGGACAGATTCAACTTCGAAGACGGTGATGAGATCACCGGAACGATCAATGGCGGAGACGGATCGGACACGCTGGATTACTCCGCCTGGATGACTGGCGTCACGGTTGATTCCGGTAATCTCGTCAGCATCGAAACTCTGATCGGCGGGATGAGCATTACTGATGACGTCATCGTGGGCGGTACGAGTGGCACGAACTTCGTGGTCTCTGGCCCGAACGCCGGAACGGCTCAGAACGTTGGATCGCCAGACGTCGTTGGATTTACTGACTTTGAGAACCTGTCAGGCGGTAACGGCGATGACTCGTTCACTTTCAATGTTGGTGGGTCACTGGCGAGTGCTGTTGATGGTGGTACGGGAGCGAACTCGCTGACGTTCAACGATCCAGCCGGTAACGATGATGTCACTTTGACCGACGTCGGATCGATGGTCGGTTATCAGGGAATGGCTGCTATCACCGACTTCGACAACATCACGTCTCTGGATGCCGGAACGGGAAACAACAATCTGTTCGGTCTCGACGATGTCGATATTGCCAGTACCTGGACGGTTGAGACTAAAGGTTTGTACTCAACGATCGCGTCGGGCAGTGTAGTCGAGTTGAAATTCGCGAACTTTGACAAGGTGATCGGTGGGGCCGGGGCGGATAGCTTCATCCTCATGGAAGACCTCGACATCGTGATGGATGGTGGGGCCGGGACTGATTCAATCTCATTCACTAACAGCACCGTCCTGATAAAAATTGTAGATCTGAACTTTGGCTTCAGCGGTCAAATCGGCATCAACGCTAGTTTCGACGACATCGAAGGATTCTTCGGGACGTCTGGCACGAATACGCTGGAGCGGGAAGACATCAATTCACCGTTGCCAGCCACTTGGGTGTTGAATTCGACGACAGGGAATGCTTACACGGAAGGTGCCAGGACTCTGACATTCAGTGGAATGAAGAATCTCATCGGCACGACGGTTGTCGACACATTCAACGTGACTGGTTCGCACCTGGTGAACGTGACTTCGGACGGTGGTGACGATGTCTTCAACTTCTTCGACTACACGTCAGGTTCGCAGACTCTGGTTTCGGCCATCACCGGAACAATCGATGCTGGCGAAACCAATGAAACGACCGGCGACACGCTGAGCTACAGCACGGTGACGCAGGACGTCACGGTCGATCTGGCGACGTTTGCGAGGCTGGCGACGATGACCACACCGGCCACGCCGGCCACCTTCGAAATCGTCATCGGCGGAAATGCGAACGACACATTGATTGGTGATGGCAGCAATAACGCCTTTGCGATTACCGGTGCCGGGAGTGGTACCGTCGACCTGGACACTGACGCGACCGCTGATGTGACGTTCTCGAACTTCGAGACGCTGCAGGGAGCGGCGGGTGTTGACAGCTTCACGTTCTCTAACGGTGCAACAATTAAGCAGATTGACGGCGGAGCCGGCAACGACAGCATCAATCTGTCTGCTTATGCGACGCCTCGGAATGTGGAGCTGACGGGTCTGGCGTCGAATGGATTCTCCGGCATGGAAACGGGAGCTGCTCCGGCGGTCGGAATCTTCAACGGAATCACCAGCCTGATGCTTCCTGCCGGTACTGGCGATTCTCTGAAAGGCCTTGACACCGATGGTGTCTGGGTATTGTCTGCAGCTCCGACTTACACCAACTCGTCACGAGTCTTCGTCTTCACGGGTGCCGATTCTGTGACGGGTGGAAGTGCTCGCGATACGTTCAACGTCAGCGGTGCAGTGACGTTCGATGTGAACGCTGGCGACGGAAACGATCAGATTGTGCTGGGTGACGGTGCCGTGCTCACAGGGAACTTCGACGGCGGACTCGGCTTCGATACGGTGGACCTGTCCGCCTACTCGATGCCAGCCACCTTCGCAGTCACGGACAAGGGGTCGCTGTTCGGACTCGAACTCGACATTGATGGAATCAGTGGCGTCTCGGACAACATCGACACTCTTGTCGGCGGGATGGGAACAGACACACTGGTCGGTCTGGATCAGAATGCTTCCTGGTCGATCGGCACGACGGACGCGACGCTGGATCAGTACTTCGTTCAGTTCGTCGATGGTACAACCGGTGCCAACTTTGGCCGCACGTTGTGGGCGACGAGTATCGAAACTCGAACGGGCGGAAACGGTGACGACACGTTCACCGTTCGAGTAGATCGTCTCGCAGCGAATTCCACACATTCCATCAACGGGGGTCTGGGTAACGATCGTTACCTGCTGGAATTCGAAGCGGGACAGGAATTGGCTGCGAGTTCGAATCTGGTGATCAACGGTGGTGCGCCAACGCCTGTGGGTGGCGCGACGCCCGTTGAGAACACTCACGACACGGACCAGGTCGAAATCCACGTCGACCAACTGGGCGATGGTCCTCGTACGATCGGACTGACGTACGACTCCGGGGCCAGTGGTGATGTCAGTGTCACGGGTCTGGGTGGTGCTGCTCCGATTGACATCAACACGGTCGAAGTGATCGAAGTGATTGGCGACTCGTCCAACAACGACAAGGTGACGGTCACGGGCACGGCAGGTGATGACGTCATTACTGTGGCACCTGTCGCCAACGGCGGTCGGGTGTACCTTGGTGGTGCCACTGACTTCACGAATCCTGGAATCGCTGGCGGATCGACGGGACCCGATATCGTCATCAGCGGTGTGGCCAATACTGAAGGGATCTCGATTGATGCCGGTGCCACCGGCGCCGATACGCTGCTCTATGATGGTTCGCCGACAATTACGCCGACGGGCGCTGGAGCGGGAATCCTGACGGCACCCGGAGTCGCGGACATCACCTACTCCGGATTTGAAACCGTCGCCGCCAGTGGGACGCTCAGCTACACGGGAAGCGCCACGACTGCCGACGACACCGCACCGGATACGTTCAGTGTGACGTTCGTCGGTGGCGATCTCGTGCTGACAATCAACGGAGTCGAGGTTCTGCGACAGAATCCAGCGACAATTGATCAGCTCGTGCTTAACGGTTCCAGCGACGACGACTCGCTGACGATTGATTACACAAACGGCAATCCAATTCCGAGTGGTGGTTTGACATTCAACGGTGGTGGCCAGACTTCAGCGACCGGTGACTCGTTA
>JAQBWV010000115.1 GCA_027624335.1 Planctomycetota bacterium | reverse complement strand
AGACCGGGCACACCCCGACTGTATAGAGCAGCAAAGTGATCAGTTTCTCGACAGCCGTCCTGCAGAAGACCTGGGACACGAGCTGCGGAGCGATTTTCGGTCTCGCTGGGCCGATTACACACGCCAATCTGAACCGGATGCAGCAGAAGATCGTCGAGTTCTTCAACGACTCGGGAACAAAAATCATTCCGGGCGTGTACTCGACAGAACCGCACCAGCTTGTCACGCACTTCGTCAACCCGACGACGAGAGTGCACGCGATGCGGAGCGAGACAGACGCACTGATTATGTCCGTGCACTTTGGGTCGTCGCGACTTCGCGTGAGAAAACACGGCATCGGATGCGTGTTACGCGAATGCCGGCTCGTCTTCGACCACTCCGCCGCCACCGGCCATTTTGAAGTCTTCCCACTGCTCCGGCGTGAAGAGGACCTCGCGAGCCTGTGAGCCGTTGTAGTCGCCAACGATGCCGTCTTCAGCCATGAAGTCGATCAGCCGGGCGCCTCGACCGTATCCAATGCCGAGCGCGCGTTGAAGGAGTGACACGCTGCCTCGACCTTCGCGGACGATGACATCGATGGCCTGTTCGTAAAGTTCGTCGCGTTCCTTCATCTGGTCACGAGTGGCTGTTCCGCCAGACGCGCTGAGCCTGGCCAGTTCCGCGCTGTAGTCCGGTTCGTAACCGGCGAAGTAATCGATGACGGAGTTGACTTCTTCGTCACTGACGAACGAACCCTGAGCCCGCGACAGATTGCTGGTGCCAGGGGCGAGAAACAGCATGTCTCCGTTGCCGAGCAACTTGTCGGCTCCGCCAACATCCAGCACGACGCGGCTGTCGCTCTTACTGGCGACCTGGAAGGCGACTCGTGCTGGAAGGTTCGACTTGATCAGACCGGTGATCACATCGACCGTCGGTTTCTGCGTGGCCAGAATCAGGTGAATGCCGACCGCTCGCGATTTCTGAGCGAGTCGGATGATGTGCCCTTCGACGTCCTTTCCCGAGGTCATCATCATGTCCGCCATTTCGTCGGCGATGATCACGATGTACGGCATCTTTTCCGGAATCTGTTCCGCTTCTTCTGACTCCGGATCAACGCTCATCCTGGTCAGGCGCGTCTCGTGGTTCAGCTTGTTGTAGCTGTCCAGGTGCCGCACTCCGCAGCGAGCCAGCAGGTCGTATCGCTCTTCCATTTTTTCGACGGCCCAGCCGAGTACGGCTTCCGCCTTCTTCATGTCGGTGATCACCGGGTGCATGAGATGCGGAATCCGCTTGTACGGACTGAGTTCGACCATCTTCGGATCGATCATCAGCATCCGCACCTGCTCGGGCGTTCGCGTCATCAGGATCGACAGAATCAGCGCGTTCAGACAGACACTTTTTCCAGTACCCGTCCGACCGGCGATCAGCAGGTGAGGCATCTTCGCCATATCGACGGCCAATGGCCGACCACTAACGTCCTTGCCGAGGAACAACGGAATCCGTTTGTCTTCGATATCCTTCGCGCAGGATTCGATCAGCTCGCGCAACCGCACCATGACGCGTTTGTCATTCGGGACTTCGACGCCCACCGTGTTTTTGCCAGGAATCGGAGCAACAACCCGCACGGACGGGACTCGCAGCGCGATCGCCAGATCATCGGCCAGACTGGTTACCTTGCTGAGTCGCAACCCGGCTTCGAGTTCCAGTTCGAACTGCGTGATGACCGGCCCGGTGTCGATCTCGACGACTTTCACGTTAAGACCGAATTCCTGAAACGTCTTCTCAAGCGTCACCGCTGCCAGTCGAGCACGTTTGGCGAGCAGTTCGTACGGAAACTCTTCGCTCTCTTCGAGCAGATCGAGCGACGGCAACGTGTACGGCGTGTTGTTGCTCGTTGCTGAAGCGGCCTCGAGCTTGGCGATGACCTCGTCCCGCTGGGACAGGGCTGTCACCGGCGGATTGACTCTGATCTCGCCCGACACGCTGTTCAGGTCTTCGACCTCGTCATCGACCTCACTCTCGTCATCTTCCAGCAGGTCTTCTTCCGCCTTGACGGCTACCGAGTTTCGGCGACTGAGTGCGCCACGGTGATCGACCTCAACCTCATCGGGCTCACTTCTGGGCGAACGCTTCAGGAGTCGGAACATTCCGGCCAGCAACGCGACCGGAAGCGCATAAACAGGGCGCAGCAGAAAACACATCGCTCGCATGACAATGCCCGTATCCGCGACGAGAACCAGCCCTGACAGAAAGGACGAGGACAACAGAATTAACAGCCCGGTGGTCGCAAAGTGATTTTCGAACGCGGCAACGCCCCACGCTCCGAGATATCCGCCGCTGCCGACGATCTGACCGGACGCCAGATCGGGAGCCAGCAGTTGCAGCATCACGCACAACGAACCGAGCATCAGCAAGGCGCCGACCGCCTTCTGACGAACCGCCTTGTCCGGGCCACGTGACAGCAGACGAAAATCAAACACTGCGAGTGCCAGAACGACAAACCACGCTCCAATCCCGAAGGCCGCCCGCAGGTTGTAAGCCAGCTGAGCACCAAGTTCGCCACACAGGTTCAACGGCAGTTCCCGCACCGGATGCACCAGTCGAGCGGGAGGATCCCCCGGATCGAAGCTGAGCATACTTAATCCGACGAACAGCGTGACGGCAAAGAGCGTCAACGCGATCAAGTCGGATTTAATACGGTGCAGATCCCACATGGTGCAATTGGGCTCCGGATATCTGGATGGATTGACGGTAAGAATGAACTTCGTGCCCGGCGGGTGAAGGGCAGCTTACATTCAATACAGATCCTCACGACGTCCTGCAGAACCAGTGCAGTCGCGGCGCTTCGCGAAAGTGCCAGATTGGTCAGTTGTCCGTGGTTGTTGTGAGCAGACACTGAGAGTTCTGGTCGCTATCGCGAAGCGTCGGACTGCGTCGGTCGATCCTGCAGGGGATCATTCGAATGTGATTGGGTGAATTTGAGGTGTGCCAGTGGCGCTGTCCGTGTGAAATCATCAACCTGTACGTCCAGAGCGATTTGTCCTGGCCGTATGTCTGAAGTATCACCGCAAACATAGCACGAAAAATCGACGATGACGTGAAATGCCGGCTTGGGACAAGACTCTCAGCACACGACCTGACCGGATGAATCGGTTGGTCTGGTTTGGTCCGGAGCGGACGATTACATCGGTCGCGGCGATGCTCAACGCAGGTCAAACGGAACTGCCGTTCAGCGACGAAGGTGCTGCTCGATCCACGTGATCAGTTCTCGAGCAATCTCCGCTTTCGCGCCGATCAAGTGCGACAACGTTTCTCCGGAATCGTCCAGGATTTGCACGTCGTTGGTATCGGAACCAATGGCGCTGGGACTGTTGAGCACGACGATGTCGCAGTTCTTGGCTCGCAGTTTCTGCAGCGCGTTTTCGCGAGCGTTCTCGGCTTCCAGAGCAAAACCGACCACCCAGTGGTTCTCCCGCGATTTCCCGAGCTGCGCCAGTACGTCGTCGGTTTCGATCAGCTCGATCGAAATCGGCTCTCCGATTTTCGTCATCTTGCCAGGAGTCCGCACGCGAGGCTTGTAATCACAAACCGCAGCTGCCGCGATAACTCCGTCACAATGGGGGAAGGCTTCGATGGATGCATCCCGCATCTGCTCGGTCGTGATGACATGTCGGACGTCGCAACCCATCGGCGGCGTGAGATCCACCGGCCCGGTGACCAGTACCACCTGATGCCCGGCATCAATCGCCGCCTGAGCCAGTGCGTAACCCATCCGCCCGCTGCTGGCGTTGGAGAGATAACGCACATCGTCGAGGTATTCGCGAGTCGGACCGGCGGTAATGAGAATCTTCATGTGCGGGATGGTACGGTCCAAAATCAAAGCGGCAACTGGTCGACCGCGATGAAGAACCGGAATTCTCTGCACAGTCAGCAGTAGCCGTCAAAGACACGCCGCACTGAAGCTCAGTGGTCAGAGTGTTCTCGGGACTGATCCTTGGATCCGCGATCTCGATGGGCAGGTCTCAGACGATTTGCTAATCGTGATCAAGAGCTTCGAAGTGTCGGCGGAGTCGCTCCAGGATTTCCGCAGGTTCGGCCATGCGTCCAGCTCCAATCTGACCGCAGCTGAGCCAGCCACTGCCGGGTTCGATGAAATTGAGGCCGTCTTCCTTGAGTTGCCGCATGTTCCGTTTTACTGACGGCTTATTCCACATCTCGGTATTCATTGCCGGAGCCACAAACATCGGACATGTCACCGTCAACATGAGCGTCGACACAAGATCGTTGGCGTGACCGTGCGCCGCCTTCGCCAGAAAATCTGCGGTCGCCGGGGCGATGAGATACAGGTCCGCCCGTCGAGCGAGTCCAATATGTTCGCCCTGCGGATGTTCGATCGGCTCGAACAGGTTCTGGTAGACCGGACGGTTGGTCAGTGCTTCGAACGTCGTCGGTCCGACGAATTTTGTTGCGGCTTCCGTCATCGCCACGGTCACCTTTGCTCCAGCCTGCACGAGCTTGCTGACAAGGTCTGCCGTTTTGTACGCGGCGATGCCGCCGGTAACGCCGATCAGGATTTCGCGATTCTGGAAGGCGTCCACGGCTGGCCTCGTATCAGGAGCCGGTGCTTTGAAGCTCCGGCGAAGGTGACTGCTCAAGAGGAGACGACAGTGTGATCGAATCTCCGACTCGAATCACGCCTTCGCTGCCCCGGTCAAGGACGACCGTGTTCGTTGCCAGTCGATAAAAGTGATCGAACCTTCGCTGGTTCGTCCACTCAGGCATCATCGCCTTCCTCAGCGCCGCCAGAATTGTTGCGAATGCCTGAATCCCTTCCCCGGTCACTGGATGCCGACCTGGTACTGAACAGCGCTGACAAGGCTTCACTCCGCCGAAGGTCACTCCGCCAATCTGAAACGGAAACGGCTCCAGCTTGCCGTCGAACAGGCGATCTTCCCAGAACGGTGGCACACCTTCGATTTCGATATTGGTGCGAAATCGCCAGCGAGCCTGTTCGAGCGAGATGTCTGGAAACAGGTTGGCGACACACTCAAGAGTCGCGACTGAAACGACCGTCGGTCCATCCGCGTCAGTGTCGTCTGGAAAACCGGCCAGAGGATTGTCGACAATTCCAACCGGGCGATTAAGCAGACACGTCAGGTAATCGCCGAGCGATTCACGTTCCTCAACCAGATTAAACGTGCGAGCTGTGATACTGTCGCCCGTCCAGATTCTGACAGTCGGGACATCGAGCTGATAATCAGCGCGAATCATGTGGAGTTCCGGGACTCGCTTAAAGTTGATGAAACCGCCACCGGGATCGACCAGTGCGAGACGTCGGTCCCATTCGAGCGCGCCGGAACTCAGCACGCGGCTCGACGAAACGGCCACGCCTGGAAACGACTTGATGGGATAGATGTTAATTCGGGAGATCGTCCCGGCATCAGATTCAACGACCACTTTCGCTCCGCGAAATATCGGACTGTACGGCCCGCACAGTCAGCCTCCGCCACTCCCCGGCAGGGTCTATCGGCCCGACCATTAGACTTTGCAGAGCGGGAATTGTCACGCTCAGGCTTTGGCGAGTGTGCATTTTGCAAGGATTTGTCGCAAGCCGCTGGAACACTTTCCATGATCCGTGCTGATTGCAGCATCTCAACTGCCGGAGTCCGTCGCAGTCGGCCCGTTTGACGGGGTCGCGCTGACCTCACTAAATTCGAGGCATGAACACAACATCTTCAAAACCTGTGGCACTGTGGACAGCGATTTTCGCTGCCATTCTCGCGTTTTTTCCGATGCTCATGGAAGGAGCCTCTGCCGCAGAGCAGTCGACCTCGAACCGACCGAATGTCGTGTGGATCGTGTCTGAGGATAACTCGATTCACTACCTCCGGCATTTTTTCGCCGACGGTGCCGCAGCGCCGAATATCGAAGCACTCGCCGCTCACGGCCTGACGTTCGACCATGCATTTTCAAACGCTCCGGTTTGCTCAGTGGCGCGATCGACGCTGGCCACCGGATGCCTGGCACCTCGCATCGGCACACAGTTTCATCGTCGGCACACGCTGGCGACACTGCCGCCTGGATTGCGGATGTTTCCGGCGTATCTGCGGGACGCTGGCTACTACACGTCGAATAATTCCAAGACCGATTACAACGCGACGCCGTCAGACGGTGTGTGGGACGAATCTTCAAACTCAGCGACCTGGCGAAAACGCAAGGCTCCAGGTCAGCCATTCTTCCACATGGAATCGCACGGTCAGTCTCATGAAAGCTCGCTGCATTTCAGCAGGCAGGTGATTGAGAACGAGAAAACGACGACCGATCCAGCGTCGGTCAAACTGGCCGAGTACTTTCCGGACACGCCGACGTTTCGCTACACACACGCTCGGTACCACGACCGCATGACGGTGATCGATGAAATCGTTGGCAACACCGTGGCCAGACTGAAAGAAGACGGCCTGCTGGAAGACACCTTCGTCTTCTACTTCGGCGACCACGGAGGCGTGCTTCCGCGAGGCAAGGGTTACATCTACGAATCCGGCCTGCACGTGCCGCTTGTCGTCCGCGTGCCGGAGAAGTGGAAACATCTCGTCGATCGAAGGAACGGCTCGCGAGCTCAAGGCTTCGTCAGCTTTATCGACTTCGGTCCAACCGTGCTGAATCTGGCTGGCATCAAAGTGCCCGAGCAAATGGATGGTGTTCCGTTTCTCGGCGAAGGCATAGCCGCATCAGAAGTTGAATCCCGCGACGAGTCATTCGGATACGCCGACCGGTTCGACGAAAAGTACGAATTCATCCGCTCGCTGAGAAAAGGCAAGTACCAGTACATTCGATACTTCCAGCCGTTCCTGCCAGACGGCCTGCAGAACAACTATCGCTACCGCATGCTGGCGTTTACCGAATGGCGAGAGCTGTTCCAGGCGGGAAAGCTGAGCGGCCCGCAACTGCAGTTCTTCCAGGGAAAGCCGGTCGAACAACTTTTCGACACGCAGGCCGACCCGCACGAAGTCAACAATCTGGCCGGCGACCCGCAATACGTCGACGTCCTGAAAGACCTTCGAGGTCGCCTCGCCACCCAGCTTCGAGAACTCCCGGACCTGAGCTTCTACCCGGAAAGCGAACTCATCGGCAACATGCATGACCCGGTCGGCTTCGGACAAGAACACAAAGCCAACATAGCCCGCATGGCCGACATCGCCGACCTGACTCTGCTGCCGTTTTCAGAAGCGAAACTGAAACTCGCCGCAGCACTCAAGTCAGAAGACGTCTGGCTGCGGTACTCGGCCGCGATGGCTTGCAGCGCGATCGGCAAAGATGCGGCGAGTCTGGCACCCGTTGCCATGCCGTTGCTCAAGGACGAATCACTCGTCGTCCGAATCCGAGCGGCAGAATTCGTCGGCTTGACCTCAACACTCGATCCGCAGCCGATCCTGGTCCGCATTGTCAACGAAACCTCGAACCCGGTCGAAGCCGCTGAAGCCCTGAATTCAATCGTCTACTTCCGTGACTGCCATCAGCCTCCGTATCCGATTGACGCTTCCTCGCTGCATCCCAAATCTTCGGGAGATTCCGTCACTCGGCGAATTGCGTATCTGAACGGCAAGTCGGACGAAAAGCCTTCACCGAAAAAGAAGCGAGGCAAGCAGTAGTCGTCATCGAGTTAATGCTCTCCGCCGTACCAGGATTAGCATCACGAATCATGCCACCTCACTCAGATTGACGTGTGGCAAGGGGTTCGCCAGTGCTGAAGTCCGTTTGAACCGAAACCCAGTTTGCGCTGGCAGGGCCGGTGCCACGCGTTTTTACGGAACGCTCAATCGCCTTCGATTCGGAGATCGCTCAACCTGACGCCTGGCTGATGGACGACGAACTGTGGCAGGCAGTCGCGATGCATCAACGAAGCTGGTCGGGATGCGTTGATCCGTAAACGTCCGTTGATCGCAATAAGAATTCGATTCGGCGTCATGGAGAACCGAACGGTCATCTCATGATTGTCGTCGCTGGGCGGCTCCGGCGGAGATTCACGAAGTAACTGCAATGCCGGTCGCTGATCGCTGGCAAAATGTGAAAGCAGCACGGACTCCGCCGTCGTCTTGAGGCCAATCCAGTTTCCGGTGCTCTTCTCAAGCAGGCGAAGTTCAAAACATTGCGGCGACTCAGCAGGCGAATCTTTCGCGGACTGCTCAGATTGAGTCAACCGGCACTCAATCACGACGTTTCTATACGGCCTGCGAAAAGTCGCGAGCGACACTTCTTCGAAGTCGCTCACCATCGAATCCTCATCGATCCGCCAGCCGTCACAGGACCACAATCGCGGCCGAAACGGGTTTTCCCAGCTGCTGCGGGCGAGGTCGTCCTGCGAGAGCGCGTTCCGCTCGTCGGATTCAGTTTGCACTGTCGTAGATTTGGTCTGGATAGCTTCGATTGACTTCGTGGGAAGTGCGGTACTGTCGTGGTGTGGACCGGGTTCCACCTGCCGAACGGGGACATCAGACTTCAAGTCTGAGCTACCATTCTGACCGCAGCCGGAAGTTACGCACATAAGCGAGATCAGCAGCACAATCAGGTGCGGGATGCAGCAATGGCGAATCATAAGCCGGCCGTTCCGTCTGCGAGCGACGAGTGTGACGAGCGGCCTGTCGATGCAACGTCAGGCCGCTCACAATTTCATCGTACAGCAACGAGCGGAATTTGGGACCATTTCCAGGGCGGGTTGAGCTTTTCAGATGGCTACCGCTCTGACCAGGACGTTCCCGCCAGCTTGAGTTGATGTCTTGTCACGACGCTTCTCTGAGGTTCGTTGAGGCAGGATTCAGATTGACCAGCAGAATTCCAATCGCGACGGCGATTCCCGAGACGAACAGCCAGGGCGAGACCGGATCGCCTCGCAACAACACGGCGAAAAGAATTCCGAACAGCGGCGTTGCGAAGCTGAAGACAGCGATCTTTGAAGCGGAATGTTTTTTCAGCAGCCGAGCCTGAATCGCAAAACACAGTCCCGCGACGACGATGCCCTGGTAAGCGATACCCGCGAGTGCGCTTTGAGTCTCGGTTTCGTGATAGTTTGCCAGCAGCGAAAATCGAAAACCTTCGACGGCGAATGCCCAGCCGGCAAACAGCACAGTTCCAAACACTGCATGCCAGAAAACGAAACTGTCCGGATGAATGCTGCCGACCGAGTGCTTCGTATAAGCGATTTTGACGGCAAGGATCACAGCACTGAGAATGAGCAAGAGATCACCATCGAGCGCCGCCGCCTCCGGTACTGTTTCGGTGCCCGGTCTGGCTGTCGTCAGCAGGATCAAAGCCACTGCGAATGCGGCCAGAGCGAGCCCCGAAATACGTCGCGGATTAAGCCGTTCCGACTTCGTCACATAGTGATCAATCGCGACCAGCCAGAAAATAAACGTGTTGATCACGATCGTCCCGTGAGAGGCGTTCGACCAGTGGATTCCCAAAGTGAACAGGCCAATCTGAAAAAACAGGAGCACTCCGCCAATCATCGGTTTGCGAAGCTCGATCCAGGACAGCTTGAGACTGGTTCCGTGAGACAGCGACCAGAAAAACATGAACACAATTGCGACGGCAAATCGTAATCCAGCAACGGCAACTGGCGGCACGAGCACCGTTGAAAACCGCACTGCTGTCGGAGTTCCCGCCCACAGAACTACAGTTAACAGCGTCAGCAAAACGGCTGAGACCGTCAGTGGCTGGTTGGAGTCGTGGGCAGATTTCATACGGTGCGTCTTACTGATGAAACTTCTGACGTACGGGGAATACCCACGGAACACCTACGGAAGGACACCAAAAACAAGTCACCTCCGTGCCGTTCACTTATTCACAGCGGCGTCACTTTCTGAAGGCTTCCCGGATGCAGTATTCGCAGGGTGCGCGACTCAGATGTACGATTAATATCCTCACTGCCCCTTACGTCGATGGCGTATCTGAAGCAGTCGTTTCTCGCCGGGCACTGCGGGACCAGTGTCGAATTCCTCGCTCGTTGACAGATTTCAAGACCAGGTACCACGACATCGCCACGACGGTTCCCGCGATTCCGAAGGCGATCCAGGCATACATTCGCATTGTCGATTGGAGTTCGACGACCGGTCGCAGCACGTCGGATCGGCGTTCCTGGACGATCGCTGTCCAGTCTGTCTCTCCGACCGACGCGAATGCAGCCAGCCACTCGCCGTTCGAACCTTCGGGGTCAATCACTCGAAGCGGGTCCTGGTAATGTTCCATTCGCACCGCTGCGTTGCCAGCAGTCCGAATCCGCTGCAGCGTCTCGTCTGGAATCGCAACTTCATCCGTCAATTCAAGGCCGTCAGATCGTGGCGGATTGATTCCGAAAGTTTCGACGTGAGTGTCTTCGCTGGCTGATGCGTGATCGTTATCCAGCGCTGCGAGTCTGGAGTGGTCAAGAAGCTGTCCGTTGCGGTTGTCTGCCAGAGCGATCGTTCTGGCGACTCCGTCACTGCCGCGAATGCTGCCGCGATACTGAGACAGCAGTTGTTCCAGATGAGTCGTGCGGGCGAGAACGCCAATGATTCGTTGGCCTGTCTGATCCCAGACTGGTACGGATAGAGCGACCATGTTTCTGAAAGTCGACTTGGATTTGAACGGCAGAGAGATGTATGGCTGCTGAATCGGCTTCGTTCCAGGCGGAGCTTGTCCACGTTCATACTCGACGCTGTGCCCGTGAAAGTAATCCCGATAGGAAAAATCCTTGTCGATGACCGCAGGGTCAAAGCGGTTTCTCCATCGCTGAAAACCGTTCGCGTCGACAAAGAACCAACTCGTATCAAGCTGTCGATTCCGTTTATCACGGCGGGCATCGACGTTGCCTCGTTTACCGTCCAGCAATTCCTGAAAGGTCGCCCGGTCTGACCAGTCAGACGCTTCGGAATGCTCGATGGCCGTCCGTAAGTCAAGACTTGAAGCCACTTCGACGAGTTCGTCCAGGCGGTCCTGCAGTTCCTTTTCTACGCCCGAGGCGAGGAAGGTGACCGAGATGACGTCGCTTTCGAGCGCTCGTGCAGTCAGGTTGTCTCCGGTCGTCGAGACTGCACTTTGAATTGATCGCGAAGCAAACAGAAACATCGCGAGCAGGATGACTGCCGGGCCGATTCCACCCATAGCGACCAGAGGCTGAACTCGACGCTGGCGTTCGCGGATGTAGAGCACGTCCAGCATGGCCTGCGCGTTCGAGTAGCGGCGTTCCGGATCGAGGTGCAGGCAGCGGTCCACGATTTCCGCCAGCCGCCGATCGACGCTCCGGACATGATGGTGCTCCCGAGGCCGTGGACTGGTGGTAACGATTTCGCGGTACACCTGCAGGCGATCTTCGAGCGAAGTTGTCTCGTACAGCAGCGCTTCGTTCTGAGGAGTTCGAAATGGCGGCTTGCCGGTCAGTAATTGAAACAGCAACGCCCCCAGCGCGTACACATCCCAGCGGGCATCCGGAACCGTATTCAGGCTGGCCTGTTCAGGAGCCATGTAGAACAACGTGCCGAGAGCCGGATTCTGCTCGTGCGATAATCGCGACTGCCCGAAGTCGCACAGTCGCGGTTCGAGATCCGAATCAAGCAGGACGTTGGCTGGCTTAAGGTCGCAATGCAGAACGCCTCTTCCGTGTGCGTGGACCAGTGCCTGGCAGACCGACCGAATGATCCGCACTGCTTCTTCCGGTTCCGGAGTTCCTTCTGCCAGCAGCGTTTCCAGAGAGCCTCGTTCGAGGTACTCCATAACGTAGTGAGGCGGGTCGCTTTGCCAGCCGACATCAATCAGTCGAACGATGTTTCTTGAGGTGTACAGCAGCGCGAGCTTCTCGACTTCGCGGTTGAGCAGGGACCAGTCGAGACCGCGTCGGTGCGTGTAAAACTTGATGGCGACGTGTTTGCCAGTCTTGTCCTCGCGAGCCAGCCAGACTTCACCGTACGCGCCTTCGCCGAGTCGCTCGATCAGAGAAAATCCTGGAACGTTGAGTCCCGCACAGCCGAGCGTTTGCTCGCTCAACAGCCGGGAACGTTCGAGCTGGTCGTCGGTTTGCCGAGGCGTCAGGTCCAGCGATGATCGATCGGAATGTGGCATGGGCTCGGTTGAAAGAGGTCTCAGTTCAGGCACGATACATTACGCTCGGTCCGCATGAATCGACAGCGTGGGCGAACGACCGATTTCCGGATCAGGCAGATCAACCGGGTAGTCCCTGGAACTCCCATCCCATCATAATGGAATTCAGGCCGCTGCCGATGCCCAGCATCGCGACGTGCTCGCCTGCTTTGACATGCCCCCGTTCGAGGCCGATCGCCGTTGTGACCGGCAATGCCGCCGCGCCAGTGTTACCGAGGAAATCGACCGTTGCGAAGTCGATCTCCGGACTAAGGCCGAGGCTGTCGTACAGCAGCTTGCGATGTGCCTTCCCGACCTGATGCGTGAAAGCCTTGTTGATGCTGGAGTTTCGCCATCCCAGGGTTCGCAGCGTGGCGTCCCAGTTCAGCCTCGCGATGTTCACTCCGGCGTGAAGTAGCGCTTCAGAATCCGTCTGCATGCGCGGTCGATTGTCGCCATACGTTTCCGACTGCACGCCACCCTCGCAAAGTTGGTGATGCGACGAGTCCGCCAGGCAATGCGCCCCAAGCAGTCGATTTCCCGTGCGGCTGAGTTTCTCATCACAAACTACGATCGCTGCCGAGGCCGAGCCGATCGTCAGTGACGCGAACTCGCCCTTCACCTCTTTGCGCGTGACATTCGGCGAGTTGAGCAGTGTGTCGATCGTGCCTTCGACGAGACCTCGACCGACTTCCGTTCCGACGACGAGTCCGGCGCGAATCTGGCCCAGTTCGATCATGTTGGCCAGCAACAACACTCCGTTGAGAATGCCGAGGCAGGCGTTGCTGACGTCCAGCACTACGCATGAGCCCGGCAGACCCGCCGCCGCGTGAACACCGCAGGCGGTTGCCGGTTCCAGTTGATCTCGACAAACGGAACCGTGGATCAGTGCTCCGAAAGTTTCTGCAGGAATCCCGGACTGTTCGATCGCCTGCTGCACCGTTCGGGCGCTGATTTCTCCCGGTCGCGTGCCAACCGGGAAGAAGCGGCGTTCGCGGATGCCTGTCATCAGCTCCAGGCGACCGGCAGGCAAGTGAAGCCGTTCGTAGACCGGGCGCAGACGTTCTTCGATCTCGTCGGAAGTGACGATCTCCTCGGGAAGCGTGTAAGCGAACGCTTCAAGGCAAACGTGCTGGTATCGCATAAAGGACTCGGGCTTCCTGACGAACGAACACCGGGCGTCTCCACTGGGGAGAATTCAGGTGCAGAGCCCCTTGATACCGGTGATAGCCTGCGAATTCAAATCCACGCATCACGGTGGGCCGGTTCGTCCCTGTAAACGGGATGGCCGATTCGCTTCGCCAGGAACAGGTGACAACACTTCAGACGGCACAGGAACCCCGTCGCCTGTCGGCACACGGCTCACCGGAATTAATTCTGATGCCGCCGCTCGATGAGTAACTCGTCTGTAAACAGAACGAGCCATGCCGCGACGCCTTTTCAGGCGAATCGGCATGGCTCGTCTGCGACTTGACGCCCTTGCGGGTGTCAGCAGCTTGCTGAACGCTCCCAGGTTGCCGGCTCGCGAAACAACCACGAGGACATCACCCAGTTGCGATAGTGCAATAAAATGATCAGGCAGGTGCCCGTTGTGCAGTCGGTTGACCGCTGAGCAGGTCGGAAAGAGCCGCCAGTAGCTGTAGCTCCTCGTTTCGCCCCTCAACGATTTGTGACGTCGGTTCCTGAGGTGTCAGCATGACCGAACTCCGGACATACCGCAGACCACGGAGGATCACGTCACGCTGTTCTTTGTCCAGTTCGACTGTCAGCAGGTCGCTCATTTGTGTGAACTCACTCTGAAGCAATTCTGCGACTTCCATGTGCAATGACATCCTGGCGCTCCCTGCCCGGGGTGGGGAATCAATCAACTTCTGGGAAACAATTAACTTCTGAGAAACATTGTGTCGCGTTGCAGTGCGATTCGACAGGCATCTGTGGTGACTTTCGCCCTGCTTTTCCTGTCCGGCATCCCAACACCGATGTTCCGATAGTAATCAACCTGAAACCGACTCTCAAGAACTGAACCACGCGATCTCAAAGTGGCACTCGCATATCTTCGGTCAAAGTGAGTGGGATTTCACTCCCCGATCACGGTTCACTTGAGACTTTTTCCCAGACTGACGCAGGATTATGGAAATCCCGGCACAGACGGACTTCCTGCCTGCTCGCCGAGAGCGACACCACGCCTACAGCCGATGCGATCGACGGTCGATCGTCTTCCAGTTACGTCATGACAGTTGCGAATCGCGAAAAAAGAGTTGCGCCGGTCAGAACAATTGAATCGAATACCGGTCATCCAACGCCAAAACTTTGGAAACGAGACGCTCCAGGTTCAAACAAATGAACTGTTCCTGCAGTTCGTCTCCCACGCGTCGGCTGTGATCTGCGAATGACAATTAGCGGGTTGGACAATTCGCGGGTTGATTGTGTCGTGGCTGATCAGGTTGAGGCGCTTGACCGGAGGTTTCCTTGCCGGAAAGCTTCCGCCATTGCGAGCGGAACTTCAGCTTCGGCGAGCACGACATGAGCCTGATTTTCGACGGTAGCCGCCTTCATTTCCTGCTCATTGGCAACGGCCATCGCTCGACGTTCTTCGGCCATCGCCCTGGCGACGCGCACGTCGGCTTCTGCCTGGTCGGCCTGCAGTCGGGCTCCGACATTTTCGCCGACATCCACGTCTGCAATGTCGATCGACACAATTTCAAACGCGGTCTGCGAATCCAGGCCCTTGGCCAGCACAGCTCGAGCGATCAGCTGAGGATTCGCCAGCACCTGCTTGTGGCTCTGTGACGAGCCGATTGCTGAAACAATTCCTTCGCCGACCCGGGCGATGATCGTTTCCTCCGTCGCTCCCCCGACGAGCTGGGCCAGGTTGGTTCGTACCGTCACTCGAGCACGCGCCTTGAGCTGAATGCCGTCCTTCGCAATTCCGTCAAGCGTCGTGCGACCGCCTCGACGAGGATCCGGGCAGTCGATGACTTTCGGATTGACGCTCGTTTGCACCGCCTCCAGAACATTTCGACCTGCGAGATCAATTGCAGAGGCGGTGAACCAGTTGAGGTCAATTTTTGCCCGGTGAGCAACGATCAGGGCCTGCACGATGCGACGAACATTTCCGCCACTCAGATAGTGAGCCTCAAGCCCCTGCACAGTCACATCCGTCAGGCCAGCCTGCACGGCCATGATGCGAGCATCCATGATCACGTGAGGGTTCACATTTCGCAGCGCCATAAATACCAGAGTCGTCGGGCTGATTCCGGCTTTGGTCACGAAGCCTCGTAACCACAATTTGAAATAGCGGAAAAACATGAACAGGAATCCGAGCCCCACCAGCCCCAGAATCCCGACAAGCGCGCCGACAACTACGTGCCATTCTGTGAATTCTGCACTTAGGACACCCATATCTGAAACTCCCTCTGCTCGGGACTGACTGCTTCGCTGATGGAACGCTGATCCAATCGGTTCAGGATTCTACGCACACACGGGACTCGTTCAAAGGAACACGGCGAATGGAACGCTGCAGGCTACTGGTTTACGATCCTCGACTGTGCCATTCTGGTCAAACGCTATCGCACTGACTCAGTGATTGTTGCCGGGAACTCAAACTCCGGCGTCCATGTTTTCTGGCCTCGAGGAGCTGTCGAAATGTTGCAGATTCAAGGCCGCCGTTACGACACCGGAGAAGCCGTTCGAATCGAAATTGAAGGTGAACGCATCAGGTCCGTCGAAAAAGTCGCGGCTCAGCCCGGCACCGACAAGTGGCCGCTGATCGCTCCCGGCCTGTTCGATCTGCAGATCAACGGGCACGGTGGGACATGGTTCAGTGACGAGTCTCTGACTCCCGAACGGGTCATTCGAACACTCGAACCGCACTTCAAATTCGGGATCACTCGCCTCATGCCCACGCTCGTCACGGCGTCTCATGAAGCCTTCGTTTCTGGATTTACCGCGATCCGAAAGGCGTGTGAGCAGGACCGCTGGGTTAATCAGATGGTTGCAGGGTGTCACCAGGAGGGACCTTACATTTCGCATGAAGATGGTCCGCGAGGGGCGCATCCACTGCAGCATGTTCGAGCTGCTGACTGGGACGAGTTCTGCCGTTATCAGGAAGCGTCCGGCGGACGGATTCGGCTGCTGACCCTTGCCCCGGAAGCAGAAGGAGCTGTCCCGTTCATCAGGAAGGCCGTCGCCTCAGGCATCACGATCGCTATCGGCCATACCGGGGCGAATTCCGATCAGGTAACGGCGGCGGTGGATGCCGGAGCTCGCCTGAGCACGCATCTTGGAAACGGTGCTCACGGGCAGATTTGCCGGCATCCGAATTACATCTGGGATCAGCTGGGCGATTCGCGGCTGATGGCGAGCATCATTACTGACGGGCATCACCTTCCGCCGTCGGTGATTCGGTCGATTATCGCGGCGAAAGGAACATCAAACGTCGTCATCACGTGTGACGCAGCCGGTCTGGCCGGTTGTCCTCCAGGTAAATACCAGGCCGCTTCGGGGCAGGTCGAAATTCTGGATGACGGTCGGATTGTCATTGCGGGACAGAATCAGCTGCTGGCCGGATCGAGTCTGGCAACCGACGTTTGCGTCGCCCACGTGATGAATGTCGCCGATCTATCGCTGCGTGAGGCGTTTGACATGGCCGGTCGAAACCCTTGCCACCTGCTCGGCTGCGAGGAAGTTCAGATTGCAGCTGGTTCACGGGCCGATCTTGTCACTTTTGATTATGCCGGGCCAGGAAGCAGAATACTGTGGAACGCCACGATTGCCTCGGGCGAACTGCGTTTTGGGTCGATTCTCCATTGATTACGAGAATAATGCTGATTACGAGAATAATGCACCCGTCGGTGCGGAGACCTCAGTAAGTTGTTTGACGACAGGAAACACATTCGAGGACGTGACACAGTCACAAACTCTCGATAATGAGCCTTGAGTTGACTGGTCCAGGAGTTGACTGGTCCAGTTCTCAAACTCCGTGTGGCGCAGTGTTTGCTCGCTGTCCTCCTCGCGTGCTGAAATCTCAGTAAACACGTCGGGAGTGATTCAAAACAGAACAGTTTCAGGATTGATGGTTCATTTCGTCACAGATCGATTGGCCAGTGTCGATCAGTGCCTTACTCTGCGGCTCAAGAATCTCGATACTGGCGTTCGGCTGGACCAGCAGAGGCTGAGGATGCCCAGCCAATATCGGGTCGTTTCGACGATTCACCACTCATCCACGGGCCTTGTTGGCTTCACTATAAATGCAGTTTGACACCACTGACGAACTTACTCGCGAGCTGCTTCGGCTGCGACTGGTGACCGACGAGCAACTCGTCGAGTGCCAGTCCCGGTTACCGATCACTTCCGAGCCGAAATCGCTCCTGAAGGCACTGGAATCACAGCATCTGCTGACGTCGTACCAGGTGACGAAGCTGTCCACCGACGACGATTCACCGCTGGTTCTGGGCGATTACAAGCTCATGTATCAGAACGCGTCCGGCAGTTTTGCTCGCGTCTTTCGCGGTTGCACAATTCCCGATGGTAAAATGATCGGCCTGAAGGTTCTGAGGTCCAGGTATCTCGCTGAACCGCAATCAGTCGCCCACTTCCATCGAGAGGCGGAACTGTGCATGAAACTGCGGCACAAAAACATTGTTCCGATCTACAGCGTCGGCACTGACGGCGACTATCACTACTTCACCATGGAGTTTATTGAAGGCGGTAATCTTCGTGATTTTGCCAACATTCGGGGTAAGTTCCAATCGTTGGATCTGCTGCGCTGTGCTACCGACATGGCCGAGGGGCTGGAGTACGCTCTGCAGCAGGGAATGACTCACCGGGATTTCAAGCTGTCCAACGTACTGATGAGCAGCCGTGGCGTCGCAAAGCTCGTTGACTTCGGGCTCGCCGGTGACGATGCAACCAGTAACGACGAGAATATTCAAGCGGTTGAATATGCAACGCTCGAAAAACATACAGGAGCTCCGGTCAATGATCCGCGGAGCGACTTGTTCTTTCTCGGGGCCGTCCTGTACGAACTGGCAACTGGCATCAGTCCGTATCCACCGACGAGGAGCCGGGAAGATCGTCGGATGTTCTCCAGGTATTCAGGAATTCGCCCCATCCGCAAGGCAGATCCGAAGATCAGCTCGACTATAGCTGACATCATTGACCGACTGCTGAAAATCGTCCCGCTGGAACGCTATCAGTCTGCAACGGAACTACTGGTTGATCTGCGCGCAGCCTTGAAAGACTTCAGCGATGAAAACAGTGGAGACGCGGAGATTCGCCAGGCTCCCCGGCTCTCAACGATTCTGTGCGTTGAGTATCGAGTTAAGCAGCAGGACATGTTGCGCGACCATCTTTCGAAACACGGATTCCGAGTTCTAATGCTGACAGCCTGGGACCGCGCACTGGCTCGAATCAAAAGCAACCCGCCAGATTGCCTGCTGCTGATGGGAGATGCCATCGGCGATGACTGTAACCGAGAGGTCTATGACGAGGCTCTGCGCTGGTGCAAGCTGCAGGGAGTGGGGTGCGTCGTCGTTGCGTCAGCTGAAGAAGAGGGAGTTGCTCAGGAATTGCAGCTCACGGGTTCATCGCGAGTCCTTGTCCAACCGATTACCCTCCGTGATGTCCGATCCGCGATCGTGGACGTTCTGCAGTCAAAAATGAACCGGGAGTGAACATGGCATTTGATCCGGCAGAGCAGCGACGCATCATGGGGTCGTTCGCGACCGGGGTTACGGTTGTCACAACAAACAGCCAGCCGCCGACGGGGCTGACTGCCAACGCCGTTACGTCCCTGTCGCTTGATCCACCGCTGGTTCTGGTTGCTGTAGATAAGAAGGCCAGTTCGCACCAGGCGTTCCAGGATACGGGGTGCTTTGCGATGAACATTCTGTCTTCCGAGCAGCAAGCGATTTCGAACCGCTTTGCGACACCCGGCCCCAAAGACTTTTCTGATCTGGATATCAGGACAGCAGAAACCGGAGCTCCAATCATCGCCGATAGTCTGGGGTGGGTAGACTGCAAACTGGTCGAAGTCCTTCCCGGCGGTGACCATGATATTTTCATCGGAGAGATCGTTGCGGGCGAATTGAACTCAGGCGACCCGCTACTCTATTTCGCCGGCAAGTACCGCGTCGTCGCTCCCCTCGAACAGTAGGGAGCACGTTGAAGCGGCACGATATTGACGCGGCGGGATCGGATCAGAGAGCGCAACGCGCTATAACGGGAACCGCTTCAGCGGACGATCACCGAACTCGCTGTTAATGAATCGGGTCCAGTGGTACTGCCAGTAACTGACCAGAACTCAGACGAAGACAACTGATGATCCACATTGTCGATTACGGAATGGGCAACCTTCGCAGCGTGCAGAAGGCGTTTGAGAAACTCGGCGTCGAAGCGGTTGTCTGCACGAAAGCCAGTGACCTGGCCGAAGCTGAAAAGCTCGTGCTGCCAGGCGTCGGTGCGTTTCGAGACGCGATCGGGCACCTGAAGGATCAGGACATGGTCCGCCCGATTCGAGATCACATCGCCGCGGGTCGTCCGTTTCTGGGGATCTGCCTGGGACTGCAGTTGCTGTTTGACGTCAGCTATGAAGATGGCGAGTTCGAAGGACTCGGAATCGTCCCCGGCAAAGTCGTCCGCTTCAAAGAGCAACCCGAGTTGAAGATCCCGCACATGGGTTGGAACTCGCTGCATTTTGCGGGCAGTTCGCCCCTGTTCGAGGGAATTCCGGCAGGGTCACACGTCTACTTCGTGCATAGTTACTACGTCGTTCCTGACGACGACTCTGTGGTTGCCGCGAGCACCGAACACGGCACAGAATTCTGCTCGTCGATCACACGAGGCAACCTCTTCGCCACGCAGTTCCACCCGGAAAAGAGCCAGAGTGTCGGCCTGCGACTGCTGAAGAACTTCGCGACTCTAAACTAGCACTTCTTCGACGACGCGAGACGGTTCGACTCCGGTGAGACGCTGGTCGAGGCCCTGGTACTTGAACGTCAGCCGGTTGTGGTCGACGCCGAGCTGATTCAGGATCGTGGCGTTCATGTCTCGGATGTGGACCGGGTTTTCCAGGATGTTGTAGGACCAGTTGTCGGTCTTGCCGTATTCGAAACCTCGTTTGACGCCCGCTCCGGCCATCCACATCGTGAACGCTCGACCGTGGTGGTCGCGACCGTGGTTGTCAGCCGTCAGTTTTCCCTGCGAGTAAATCGTGCGACCGAACTCGCCGCCCCACACGACGAGTGTGTCGTCAAACATTCCTCGCAGTTTCAGATCGCGAATCAAGCCCGCGATCGGATGGTCGATCGAGTCGCACTGTCCGCGAAGTAGTTTCGGCAGACTGCCGTGCTGATCCCAGCCGCGATGGAACAGCTGGATAAACGGAACTCCCCGCTCGGCCAGCTTGCGGGCGACAATGCAGTTGCGAGCGAATGTGCCGGGCTTTTCGACGTCGGGGCCGTA
>JAQBWV010000114.1 GCA_027624335.1 Planctomycetota bacterium | reverse complement strand
GTCGATGCTCGACTACTGCCAGGGAAACTTGAGGATGTCGTCGAGCGGCTCAGGAAGTTCAAAACGCTGCCCAGTTGATCGGTTCCTGACACGCTGCCTCACAAGCGGACTCAGGTACTGACGTCCCGATGGCAACCGGCGCCCGGACTGCTGCACGTGCCCACCAAATCATCAGCACTATCGCGCTGACGCACCACTTTTGAGGGCCGATTTACACACTCGCATCACTGGCCGGTTCCGCCCACCAACCGGCGACCCATGATCAACCATCCCCGCAAGACCTGTCCTCGTTCGCGCGTGCGATGTCGACCACGGTTTTCAAACATTTCAGTTGAATCCGGGCATCTCGCGTCGCTTCGAAGACGCGATGCACTGCCTGGGCGAATCCTTCCGGCCCGCCGAATCGATCCATCGCCGCATCCAGAAACACCATTCGCCTGGCCATTGATCGCCGGCCCTGCAGGTGGGTCAGC
Organism: Planctomycetota bacterium; assembly: GCA_027624335.1. Lineage (GTDB taxonomy): Bacteria > Planctomycetota > Planctomycetia > Planctomycetales > Planctomycetaceae > JABMPE01. Next base: position 20,127 of record JAQBWV010000114.1, on the reverse strand, counting down.
ACTTCGACCGCTGCGGATTGCTTCGCCTGGTCAGCGTCTTTCGAGTAGCGAGCCTTGTCGATCAGATTCCGGCACTCTCGGCAGACCGCGACTCTTCGACTCACGCCGCGTTTGAGCCTCCGGAAATCTTCGATGTCACGAGGAAGGCCGCAACTTCGGCAGCTCTTGAATTCTGCTGGTTGTGAAGTCACGAGAGGACCTCCAGAAAAGGTTCGTGAGCGTGAAAGGAAAACAACTTGCATTTGCAAGTAGATTGCAAAAACAGATTCTAGCAACATGTTCTGAACGTGCTACCGGAATCGATCTACCGCTTGTCTCGCAAAAGTCATAGCCTGATTTCTGCGGGTGGCTGACTCGTCTGATCCACGACCGGCCTGACGCGATCTGAGGTCAGCGACGTCGCTCCTGAAGCCGCTGAACTCCGATCGGCCCGCTTCTTTTCAGGAGCGAGCGAAGATGCACGGACAAGATTTGCGGGATGCTACCGTCGCGCTGCGGGATGAATTAACGGCAGCAGCGGCGACACCATTCGATGGGCAGATTGAGAACGCTCCGACGCTGATTCGCAGCTTTGAAGTATGGGCCAACATCCTCGACAGATATCCGAAGCTGACAGCGTTGCTGAAAGAACAAGCGACGGCGGTTGAACGCGCAGTGAAATTGCGATCGTTCGTCGAAGCCGCATCGGCTGTCACCGATCAGGTTGGGGACCGACGCTGGCAGGCTGATCCGGACCGTCCATCCACGTGGCTCACACGTCCGCAGATATCGGCTGCTGACGAACGAAATTCAAGACGTGAGGAGCACCCAACTCGACCTATTACCGACCATGTGACACTTCTCGACCTGGCGGGAGCTATCCGTCACGAGCTGAATCTGAATCCTGTCGAATCATTGCGCGGGGCGCTGCAAGGTCTGCTTTCCGAAACTGAATCAGCCATAAGCCAGACGGACGACGTTTATGGTGACGCGGTACGATTTACGTGGCTGGTTTGCACCGACCGGGAGTTCCTGAAAAGTTGCCTGTCCACCGAACTGTATGGCCCTTCGCACGTGCCGTTCCTGGCATTGGGTGCGGAGTGGATCGGAGCCAAAGCTGAGGAACTCCGCATTGTAAAAGCCTTCAACTGGTCGACGCCTAGGGCACCAAAGACGTGGAGGATACTGCTAAAGGAATGCTTCGAATCGATTAGCGATGAGACCTTTCGACTGATGCGAAACGGGGAACACAAGATTCAGCTTCGCCAGCATCCGGATTCAACTCGGAAGACCGTATCGCTCGACCTCGACGACCTCGGGCAGCTCGGATATCTAGGCGATTGAGCGCTCACAAATGGCCCGTAACCCAACGTAACCCAAGTTTCCCCCAGACTCTTCATTTCGCATCGAGGCCGCCTATCCGGGCGGCTTTTTTTGCGTATTGTCGCCACCACACGACAGGCAGAGCACCTCCGTGGCACTGAGCTACATGCTTCGCCAGCGACACTAATTTCAGGATGGCGAAAATGGCACCAACAACGAAAACCGAACCCCAGGTCACGGGCCAGCGGCTTGGCGGAATCGACAAGATCATCCCAGGAAAAATCGACATCTCAAAGAGAGCGTGGTTTCGCTTATGCGATGAAGGAAAAGCGCCCTGGGGAATCAAGCTGACTGGGCGTCGGCTTTGGAATCTTGACGAAATTGATGCTTGGATAAAAAACCGCTGTCCGCGAGTTCGCTAATTCACGCAAAACAAAAACGGCGAGCAGGTCCACTCTCACGCGACCCTGCTCGCCGTCAAAATAGAAAGTCACCCATGATCATATCGACCAATGATCCACAGCAGCAGACCCAACACAGCGTCCTTGACTATTATCTTGAGGTACTCGGTGCCACGCTGATCGTGTTGTGTTCATTCGTTGCAGGTGCTCCGAGATCAAAACGACCGCTACAGCCTGGCTGGCGGACCGCGCAGCACAGCCGACAGCAAATCGAGCAGCACATCGACTCCGGGCATGGGATCGGGTGGCGGCTGCCATCAAATATCCTAGTCGTCGATGTCGACGTGGCGACGCCTGACGGCCATGCAGTCGACGGTCGCGAGTCGCTCAGTCGGCTGTGCGTCGATTACGGCGTCGATCTGTCGTGCGTCCCGTGCGTCACGTCACCGACGGGCGGGCGGCACTACTATTTTCGTGTGCCACCCTGCTTGCGAATACTCAACAAGCTCGACCTCTATCCGGGCATCGATTTTCTGTCGGAAGGTCGATACGTCGTCATCCCGCCGTCGCAACACTGGCAAGGCACTGGATGCTACGAGCTGGACGCTCTGACGCTGCTGTCGGGCATGGAGCCGCCCCAGGGACCCCAGGCACTTGTGCAGGCTCTGCTCCGACCCGCACCTGTGACCAGCGGGATGGCAAGTGGAGCGATCAGCGAGGGCCAACTCCACACACTGCTGACCCCTTTGGACCCGCTCGATTATCGTCAGCACGATGATTGGTTGCGGCTGATGATGGCATGTCATCATGCCACCGGTGGCGACGGGCTCGACGTGTTCGCGGATTGGTCCAGGCAAGACCCACAATACGCGGACGATCATACGATCGAGGCTCGATGGGAATCTCTATCCGATCGTGCCGACGGTGTAACCATCGGCACGCTGCTCAAGGCTGTCCGTGCCGCTGCTGCCGCCGCCGCCGATCCAGAGCCTATTCTCAGAGATCTGATCGGCATTGAAGCAGCAATCGAGTTCGAAGTGGTCGCCCCGCCTGCAGATGAGATCGAGTCGACTATCCGCCCGCTGCGGCTGATGACCTCGCGGGAGCTGCAGTCAGCCGACCTGCAGCAGCGGTACCTCATCGATCACGTGCTGGTTGAGGGGCAGCATTGCATCGTCGGCGGCGCTAAAAAATGCCTGAAGACGATGACGCTGATCGACATGATGGTCTCGCTCAGCAGCGGACGACCGCTGCTGGGGCATCCGCCGTTCGCCGTCACTGACCCCGTACGAGCCTGCCTGATATCGGGTGAGTCGGGAGCCTATCCAATACGTGACGCAGCCCAGCGCATCTGTCGGTCGCGCGAGATCGACCTGGCCTCAGCCGATGTACTGTGGGGATTCGATTTGCCGCACCTGGCCAACCCTCGACACCTCACTGAGCTGCAGCGGGTCATTGTGAGCGAGGGCATCCGCGTCCTCGCGATCGACCCGGCCTACCTGTGCCTGCTGGCTGGCGCGACCGGTGTCAGTCCTGCCGACGTGTTCGGCATGGGCCTCCTGCTGCGGGACATCGGTGACATCGGCACGGCCACGGGCTGCACGATCATCCTCGCTCATCACGCCAGGAAACGATCTGAGAAAGAGCGATATCGGCCCCTCGATCTGGAAGATTTGGCGATGTCTGGTTTCGCCGAATGGGCGCGCCAGTGGCTGCTACTGGGGCGTCGGTCGGAGTATGAGGGCGACGGACAGCATGAGCTGTGGATGAGCATCGGCGGCAGCGCTGGCCACTGTGGCGTGTATGGGCTCGACGTGAGCGAGGGCGTGGTCAGCGCGACCGGCCCGACCCGACACTGGCACGCCAGAGTACGGCCAGCAAAAGATGCGATGGCTGAGTCTGCGGACAGACGAGACTTGGAAAAAATGGCCGAGCAGGAGCGACGTCGCCAGCACAAGCGCGACGGGCTGCTGGCAGCCGTCAGAGACCACCCGAACGGAGAGACCATGAGCCGACTGCGGGAGCTGACCCGCCCCAAGCCGACGAGTGCTGAGATAGTCGACCTGGTCAGCGACCTGATCGCCGAAGGTCTGATCGAGTCCTGGCCGCTCAGAAAAAACAACCGCGAAGAAAGGGGATACCGACCCACAACAGTCCGGTCAGCTACGGTCGGCCACGGTCAGCCAAGCTGAGCATAGCTGGCCGTGGCTGGTGGTGGTCGGGCAGCTACCCCTTTAGGGGGTAGCTGACCGACCGCCCGCCCACCGTAGCGGTAGACCGACCTGAAGACTGGAAATGTTAGCTGACCGACCGACGACGAAACTTTTACCTCCCGAAAATCTCGGGGGCCGACCTTCAACCATTCCCTTGGAAAATCTACCGGAGAATTTCAGATGAGCTTTTCTCTCTCGTTCTGCGAGCGTGTCAAATACGAAGCAGTGAATCAGGTGCCGACCAACGACTGGCAAGCTGTCTTTCGAACGGACGACGACTTTCTATCGACCGAAAGATGCGTCTCGATGGGTGACGTGAGACACACGCGGATGAGGGCTCCGGTCTTCGACGACAAACCCGAGTGGAATCTGGAGAAAGAGGTCTTCTCGTCAATTGAGTTCGGCGGCAGATTCCGGCAGGACGGATACGGCATTTGCCTGGCGGACGGAATGGAAGATTTCGTCGGCTATGTCCGCGTTGGCGAAGATCCTTATGTGGTGCTCGCTCGGGAAATCGAAACTCTTCATGGCGACTTTCTGTGCTGCCGATCAGCATCGCCGTCAACCGCGACAGTCCCCGCCTGGCTTAGGTGAGTCAGTGCCGTCTTCACTGTAACTTCCACTTACGATCGGAGACACACGATGTGTCAGCCCATGATCGCGATTGGCAACTTCCATACCCAGGACTGTGGCGACCCGCCGATTATCGACACTGAGGCCGCTCACAATTACGTCGGCTATTTCTGCAACCGATTCGGGGAACAATGGATTTTTCAGTTCGACCGCGAAACACAGACAGGTGAACTTCGCGGAGGCGATGTCGGATGGAATCAATCTTTCACCGTGCAAGACGGCGTCTGCGTCGATCTGCTTCTCAATCAGCCAGAGGCGCTGTGGCTGGCTGCGTGCTGGTCCGCCGTTTCCGGTTAGTGCCGATCCACACATCCTGTCCGCCGCGAAATCAAACAGCCGTCGAACATCATGATTTCGCTCCGGCTTCAAGTTTTTTGTCTTGAAGCCCGGCTCCGAACCTGGTAGGAGTTACCACCATGAAAGAATTGCAGTCAATCAGCGATGCTCTGAGAGAACGTTTATCAGTCGAATTCGAGTCCGGCGTTTCGTTGCGGACGATCGAAGCTGAGGTCGGCGTTATCCGTCAGAGCCTGGCGAAATTTATTCGACGTGAGCAGTCGTTGCGGCTCGACATGGCCGATCGACTGGCAGAACGATACGGGCTTGAGTTGAAGCCAACTAAGGAGGTGAGGTAGCCGTGGGCGCTGTTTTCAAGAAGAGCTACACGAAACCGATCCCGGACCACGGCGAACTGATCACCGTGAAGGGTGAGTCATTCGTTCGGGTTAAGCCTCCCAAAGGCCGCGTGAGAATTTACTCGGTGACCCGTGGTCGTGACGGCGAGCTGAGAATGTCCGTTCCTTCAGGGACGTACGTTGCAAAGTTTCGCGACGCTCAGGGGCTGGTGAAAACAGTTTCGACCGGTTGCCGGGATGAGGGAGCGGCCCGGAGCGTGCTGAGCGATCTGGAACGACGGGTTGAGCTGATTCGCGCTGGAGTCATGACTCGCGATGAAGAAACCGTGGCCGATCATCAGCGAATCCGTTTCACCGATCATCTGGAAGCCCACATTCGCAGCCTGAAGGCCGCTGGCTGCTCTGACCGGCACATGACCGATACGAAGCGGCTGGCCACTCAGATCGCCGCTGATTGCGGATTCAAGACACTTGGAGACATTGAGGCGTCAAAGGTTGAATCGTGGCTTTCGGACAAGCTCGACGCGGACATGGCTGCCAGAACGCGAAACAGCTATGTCCAGGCACTCAAGGGCTTCTGTACGTGGTGCGTGAAGAATCAGCGACTGACAAACAATCCGATTCGCAGCATCAGTAAGGCCGATGAGAAATCTGACCGGCGACTGGTTCGACGGGCTCTGACGGAAGCGCAGCTGCTCCGGTTGTTGTATGTGACTCGCTGGCGACCGCTGGCAGAGTTTGGTCGTGAAACCATCCGGAAGCCTGCCAGCAAAGTGACCGGCAAGCGTGATACGTGGAACCCGGCACCATTGACGTTCAGGACGATCGACGCGGCAGTGGAACTCGCGAGAACACGCCTGACCGATAAGCCGGACCGCATCGCCGAACTCGAAGCACAGGGGCGGGAGCGTGCTCTGATCGTGAAGACGCTGGTGCTGACCGGTCTGCGGTCTGGTGAATTACGGTCGATCACCATCGGGCAGGTTTACCTCGACGCGGCGATGCCGTTTATCGAACTGGCGGCCAAAGACGAGAAGAACCGCGACGGCTCAGACCTGCCGTTGAGAGCCGACCTGGCCGATGACCTCCGGGACTGGCTCAGGAGTCGCCAGACAACGCCTACGTTGCGGATTGATGGTGGGAATGCTCTGCCGCCGACGGCAAAGCTGTTCTACGTTCCGTCCGGGTTACGCCGCATCCTCAACCGTGATCTGGAAGCGGCTGGTATCCCGAAATGCGATGACCGGGGCCGGACGATCGACGTTCACGCACTGAGGCACACATTCGGCACGATGCTCAGCCAGAACGGAGTTACTCCCAGAACAGCACAAGCGGCGATGCGTCACTCAAAGATCGACTTGACGATGAACGTCTACACGGACCCGCGACTGCTCGACGTGGCGGGAGCAATGAACGCTCTGCCGTCGTTCCCGCTGAATTCTTCGCCACGGACTTCGGAAGCGGTTGCGGCAACGGGGACGGCAGGATCAGTCGACTCGAAACCCAGCGGACAGCTTGCACCAAATCTTGCACCAACTCTCGCCCATCGGGGGCATTCAGAGTCATTCCCTGTCAATTTGGGCAAAATCGACGAGCCAACGACCGGGAAGCCCGACCGGGCCAAAAACATCGAAAAGCCTACGAAAAAAGGCTCATTCTCAGCATTTGAGAACGAGCCTTTGAAGCGACCCCGACGGGACTTGAACCCGCAACCTCCGGATCGACAGTCCGGCGCTCTAACCAATTGAGCTACAGGGCCTTACGTGAATTGCACAGCATCGTTTGCTGGCTAAGGCGTGCGAAAGTTTAACTCCGGCTTCTCGGAGGTCAATAGATCGACCTCCCGGCTTGCTTTCATTAGCAGAAAATCCAGTGACCGGCTTCATGGCAAATCGACCATGAATCCCGATCTATTGTGAGCAGGAGTATTAATCCGCTTCGTGCCCGAAGACCAACAGGTTGTCACGATGGATGATCTCTTCGTAAGGCAAGTTTTCCGGGTCTGATGACCGGTCGACCAGGCGTTGGCCTTTGAGATGCTGCGTCGTTCGGCTGTCGTAGTTGGTGAGTCCACGAGCAAACTCTCTTCCAGTCTCATCGACAAGAGAAACCAGATCGCCTCGACCAAACTCGCCTTCGACGGCGGTAATTCCAATTGCCAGCAGAGACCGGCCGCTCTCGGTCAGTGCCTTATGAGCGCCGACGTCAACTCGCAGTTTTCCCTGAGGCTTGACTGTGTAGCCGATCCAGCGTTTCCATGCCGGAACATTACGACCCTGCGCGAGAAACAGCGTCCCGACCTCGTCGCCAGCCATGATGTCGTCAAGGACGTTGGAGCGACGACCGTTGGCAATGATGACGTTTTCTCCAACTTCGGTAACTTTGCGCGCTGCCTGGAGTTTTGATCGCATGCCGCCAGTTCCGCGTCGACTTCTGGTTTCTGAGGCCAGCGCCAACAGATCAGCATCCCAGCGTTCGACCAGAGGGATGACTCTGCTGTCGGGCGAGTCTGGATCGCCATCGAACAGGCCATCGATCACCGACAGGACAATCAGGAGCGAATCGCCCAACAGGTTATTCACCATTGCTGCCAGCTGGTCATTATCGCCAAACTGAATCTCGGCAATGCTGACCGTGTCGTTTTCATTGATGATCGGAATAATTGAAAACTCGAACAGCGTGTTGAGCGTGTTGCGGACGTTGAGATACCGCTCTCGATTTCGGAAATCGTTGGCCGTCAGCAGTAACTGGGCGGCTCGGTAACCGTGAACTTCCAGGCAGTCATTGTAGAGCCGAATCAAATGAGCCTGGCCAGCGGCAGCGGCAGCCTGAAGGTGAGGAAGATCGGTAGGGCGCTGGTCGAGATTCAGCAGTCCCATACCGGCGCCAACCGCTCCGCTGGAGACAAGCACGACGCGGCGGCCAGTCTGCCGGATGCGGTAAAGCTGTTCGGTCAGCGCAGCGATGCGGGCAACATTCAATGAATCATCATCGTTGGACAGAACGCTGGTCCCGACCTTGATGACCACTGTGCGAGCGGTCTGAATGATTTCCTGCCGGATGAGACTTTGCATGGTGTCACGTGGAGTTTCTAACTCGCTCGCTCGGTCATATCGACCGCGATCAACTACCTGCCGAAAAACTCAGTCAACCTCGAAACCGGTGAGTGGCATCGGCTTCGTCGGAGCTGAATTCCCAGTCACATTTCATTCGCAATTCAATTGAGGTACACGCAGTACACATTTTCAACAGGCTGTCACGCCTGCTCGACCCGACCGAGAATCAGGCTCACATTATGACCGCCAAAGCCGAAAGTATTATTGATGGCATAGTGAATGTCGCCTTGCTCAGCCGTGCCAGCGATGAGGTTCAGGTCGCACGCAGGATCGCGTGTTTCGAGGTTGATCGTCGGTGGTATAATCCCAGTCTCTAATGTTCTGACACACGCAACACATTCGACGGCACCAGCGGCACCGATCATGTGTCCGGTCATACTCTTAGTTGAACTGACTCTCAACTGTTGAACGGCGTTTCCGAATGCTGCCTTGAGTGCCAGTGTTTCGGCTCTGTCATTCGCTTTTGTCCCGGTGCCATGAGCGTTGATGTAGGTTAGCGGCGCAATCGCGGACGCTTCCAATCTGGCGTATTTGAGTGACTGACGGATCGCCTCAGCGGCTCCCTGACCGCTTGGCTCGGGTTTGACCAGGTGGCACGCATCAGATGTTGAACCGTGACCGAGTACCTCTGCGTAAGGCGTCGCGCCCCGACGCATGACGCTCGCCTCCGATTCAAGAATCAGAATGCCCGCGCCTTCCGACATGACCAGGCCCGAACGGTTCGCGTCAAATGGTCGGATGGCTCGCTGTGGATCATCGTTGTACTTGCTGGCCATCGCTCCCATTCGGCAGAACGCGGCGATACCAAGTCGCGTCAACGATGATTCTGTTCCACCCGTAATCACAACATCAGCGCCGTCTCGACGCAGAAGTTCCATGGCTTCGATGATCGCCATGCCGGAACTCGCACAAGCGGCACTGACCGTCCAGGCGGGACCACGAATTCCGAACGCCAGGCTCACATTAGCTGGAGCAGCGTTCGGCATCAGCAGTGGAATCGTCAACGGACTGACTCGATTCGGTCCGCGGTTCAACAGAATGTCCGTCTGTTCCTGCAGAGTGTCCAGTCCGCTGAGGCCGGCTCCAACGACGACCGCACAACGGTGTCCAAACTCGGCAGGCACAATTCCCGCGTCGTCAATCGCCTGTTTTGCAGCGGCGACCGCGAACCGAGTGGCACGGTCCATGCGCCGCCACGCGACCTGTTCAGGCAGCTCAAAAGGAGCGTCGTCGAGTCCTTCAACCTCGCCACCAATCGATACTGGCAGGTCGCTGATATCAATTCGCTGGAGCCGTCGGATCCCGGATCGGCCCTCTGTGATACCTGACCAGAACTGCTCGACACTGTTTCCAAGTGGTGAAACAACGCCCATCCCTGTGACGTAAACTCTTGACATATCGCCCTGATTGAACCTACTGACCGACAAGTGAATGCATGTTTGCCGGCTCTCGTGCGGGGTATACCGAGACTCGCGGGCGATTCTTGATCATTGTTGCCGAATCGTCCTCAAAGCACAGCAGGCTGGCCTCGGAATAGCGTGAAAAGTGGGGGATTTTAGAACTCTGGCGGGGAATTCATAGCCGAAGCCGGGACAATGTTGACAAGCAGGCTTCGAGTTCGGCGGCGAGATCATGCTCACTTGCCAGCAACAGGGGGAATTGGCAGCACACTCGATCTGATCAGCGATTCCTGGCTGTGTGTTGCCAGGTTCGGCAATTTGAGTTTCACCATGGCCGCGCCGGTCGGCGATAATCATTTCGTTCGGCGGCGAGACTGCTGTTTAAACACAATCGACTGAGTGGAATCACACTGGCGGAACCAGATCCCAACGGTAGGGTTCCACCAGCAGGTTCAACTCTTCGGTACGACTTGTTGAATCCATGGGCCGGTCAGGAAGTTTGCGTTGCAGAAAGCACTCCTCGGCTCCGTTAGACACAACGTTGGCATATTCCGACAAACCAGAATTAGCGAAGATTCCCAAACGTCATTGTCTGATTGAGATTCTTTGGTTCAACCAGTGCGTGAGATCCGGTCATCAGTCGGGTCGTCGCTCCGTCTCTGTGATGAGGTATCCATGCGTCGCTCGCCCCTTGCTGTCATTCCATCAGAACGAACTTGTCGACAATTAAGAAGCGGCAACGTTGTCGTATTGGTTGTGTCTGTATTGCTGACGCTGCTGGCTGCCGGGGCATACTTTCTTGGTCCGCAACTCATCGCCAGTATCGATTCGGGAAGCGATACGGCAGACACCGACGGGCTGACCCACAAGGTTCGCCGCGAGAATCTGGTCGTCACCGTCACTGATGACGGCGAGCTGAAAAGTGCCAGCAACGTGGACGTGAAATGCGAAATTCCCGGCGGAAGTACGATTCTCTGGATCATTCCGGACGGCACAGTCGTCACCGCCAGTCAGGAAATCGTGAAACTGGATTCGTCCGGGATTGAAGAGCAACTTGCTCAACAGACGGGCATTTACGAGAAGGCGTTGGCGGCTCAGATCAAGGCGACGGAAGACGCTGGAGCGGCGGGCATCGCCGTCCAGGAGTACGTTGAGGGCACGTACATCAAGGACATTCAGGAAGTGGAGTCGCTGATCACAATCGCTCAGGAGGCCAAACGCAGCGCTCAGAACGTTCTGGAGCACACCACACGCATGGCTCGTAAAGGATTCGCTACTCCACTACAGGTCGAAGCGGACGAGTTTGCGGTCAAGCGAGCGGAACTGGATCTTGCCTTTGCTCAGACATCAAAGCTGGTTCTCGAAAAGTTCACTCGGGAAAAAACCACGCGAGGACTCGAAGCCACTCGCGATGCTGCGCTGGCATTGAGCCGGTCCGAAATCGCTACCGTTGATCTGGAAAAATCCAAACTTGAACGGCTGACGAAACAGCTGGAGAAGTGTGTCATCGTCGCGCCGAAGGCCGGAATGGTGGTCTACTACGCGGAAAACAGTCGCTACGGCAATTCTTCCAGCCAGATCGAAGAAGGGTCCCAGGTCCGGGAACGGCAAACACTCATTCAGCTCCCAGACCTGAGTCAAATGATGGCCAAAGTGCCGGTCCACGAATCGAAGGTCGAACAGGTAAAGACAGGTCAGCGTGTGCATCTGAAGGTACTGGATCGCGAATTCCAGGGAGTTGTTACAGATATCAAGAACCAGCCGGAATCGAAATCATTTTTCTCAGCAAAAGTTAAAGAGTACCCGGCTGAAGTTCGCATCGAAGGTGACTGTGAAGGTCTTCGCCCGGGCATGACCGCAGAAGTGGAAATCCTGATCGCAAACCTTGAGAACGTGCTGACCATCCCTGTCTCGGCCGTCGTCGTGAAAGGAACCACATTCTTTGGATACGTTCGGACAGTTGATGGGCCGCAGAAGCGCGAACTGCTGCTGGGACTCAGCAATGACCGGTTTGTCGAGGTGAAAGACGGCGTCAGCGAAGGCGAAGAAATCCTGATGAACCCGCGTGCGGCGATGGCCGACGAACTCAATGACGAACAGAGTGAGAAAGAAGACATGGGAGCGCAAAGCGTCAAGAACCGCTTCGGCAACGAAAACACTTTGTCTCCGGAGTTGGGTGCGGCTTCTGGTCCAAGGCCTTCCGAAGGGGGAGCGGGATCAGGACCGGGCGGAAACAGTTCCGGACAGCCGGGAACCGGGAACTCAGGCTCCGGCAGTAGAAACTTTTCCGATTTCGATAAGAACGGCGACGGGAAACTCACCAGCGACGAATTGCCAAGCGAGAGAATGCTTCAAACGCTGGACAAGGACGGCGACGGGGCAATTTCGCCAACCGAGTTTAAGAATCGTCCTGCGCGACCATCTTCCGGAGGCAACGCGGCGGCTGGCGAGAAGTCTGCACCGGGAGCCAACTAGTGTTCTCGTATGTGCTGCGGACGTTCAAGCACGGCGTGAAGAGTCTGTCTCTTCACGCGCTGCGTTCTTCGCTTGCCATGATCGGCATTCTGATCGGCGTAATGGCCGTCATCTGGCTCGTTGCTCTGGGCGAGGGAGTCAGCGACCAGGCGCAGAAGCAGATCGAACAACTCGGTGCTCGCAACATCATTATCAAGAGCGTCAAGCCAGCGAGTTCCGGCTCGGGCGGCGATCGATCTTTCGTCACGATCTACGGACTTACCGACGCGGATTACGACCGCATGGTCGACACAATTCCCACCGTCGAAGTCGCTGTGCCCATGCGGGAGATATCGACCATCGTACGCAACGACAGTCTGGACATGGCTGCTCAACTGGTTGGCTGCGTCGCGGAATACGCCGAAATCAATCATCTCGAAATGGAACAGGGCGAGTTTCTGGAACCAAGGCATTCGGTCGACCGATCAACGGTCTGTGTCATCGCGGAAGAAGTCGCCACCAGTTTGTTTCCGCTTGAAAATCCCCTCGGAAATCGGCTACTGATCGACCAGGACTTTTACACCGTCATCGGCGTCACCAAAGCGAGGGAAGCGTCGGCTTCGATCGGTGGAAGCCTCGCCGGTCGAGAGTACAACCATGACATCTACATTCCGGTGACGACATTCCGTTCGCGACTTGGCGACGAGCTGAACACGTCACCTTCCGGTGGGATCGATCGGGAGCTGGTCGAGATCAGCCAGATCACGCTCACAATAAAAGATGTCGAATCCGTCGAAGCCAGCGCAGCGGTCGCGAGACTTCTCCTGGAGAAATACCACGCCAATACGGACTACTCGGTCGTCGTGCCGAAAGAACTGCTTCGTCAGGCCGAAGTGCTGCGAGCCATGTTCAACGTGCTGCTCGTCCTGATTGCGGGCATCTCACTGCTTGTCGGCGGCATCGGCATCATGAACATCATGCTGGCAACGGTGACGGAACGAACCCGCGAGATCGGCGTTCGCCGTGCGCTGGGAGCCCGCCGCAGCGATATCATCACGCAGTTTCTCGCAGAGACTGTTGTGCTGACGGGAGCTGGTGGTCTAACCGGAGTGCTGTTTGGATTCCTGTGCGGCCCATCCGTGGGCGTCGTGCAATTCGTCATCAGGAAGTTCATGCCGGAAATCTGGACGACACTGCCAACAGCTATTCAGGTTCTGGAGCCGATTGTTGCTCCCTGGTCCGTTATCGTGGCATTTTCGATTTCCGTCTTCGTCGGAGTTCTGTTCGGTCTCTATCCGGCCAGGCGAGCAGCGATGATGGATCCGATCGAAGCACTGCGGCACGAGTGATACTGGCAGCAGCCGTTTGAAAGGTTGCTTCCCCCGCCTCTTCGGTCACAGTACGCACGCCGCAGCGCAGGTCGCGTCTCATCATGCTGTGGACCTGACCGCTTTTTGTTCCTCACATTTGATCGATCGGTTTCTTTCGAGATGCCCAGAAATTCCGACAAGCGTCCTCAACGAAACCAATGGAAACGACAGGCTCCGGTTCTGCTCGACACGTCGCAGAGACCGCTCGACATTATCGACGACGCAGCCACATTGCCGGTCGTTAATGTCGATACCGACTTTCCCCATCCAAACATTTTCCGAAAACGTGTTCGAGGTATTCCCAACGGAGTGAAACCCGGCGATCTGGTTGCTGTCGCGTACTCAGACGGTCGTCATTTGGGATATGGATATTTCAATCCTGTAGCCGGCGTTGGAGTTCGGATCATCCGCTGGGGAACCGAACCGCCGGACGATGAGTTCTGGGATCAGCTCCTGGCTTGCGCCGTTTCGTTGCGAAACGACACGTTAAAACTGGGGGAGTCAACGACCGCCTGCCGCTTGATTCACGCAGAAGGCGACTTTCTGCCGGGCATCGTCGTCGACCGTTACAACGACGTGTTGTCACTCGAAGCGTACTCGCTGGCGATGTTTCAACGGGCTCGATCAATTGCAGAACACCTCGCGAAGATTTGTGGAACGGAGCACTGGATCGTCAAACCAGGCCCGCACAGTGAGACTCAGGAAGGCTTCTCAGCTCCGGTCATAAGTTCTCCTGATCTGCCCCGCACCACAACGATTCACGAGTATGGCACGCGCTTTCGCGTTAACTTTAACGAAGGCCACAAGACAGGATTCTTCTGCGACCAACGAGAGAACCGGTGGCGACTGGCGAAGCTCTGCGAAGGCAAATCGGTAGCCGATATCTGCTGTTACACCGGAGGCTTCGCAATCCAGGCGAAAACGGCTGGCAATGCGGCGGATGTGACTGGAGTCGAACTTGACGAGAACCCACTGCAACTTGCCCGATCAAACGCCAACCTGAATCAGGCGCGAGTGAACTTCGTCCAGGCAGACGCTTTCGCCTGGATGCGGGATATGGTGCGCAACGGTCGCCAGTTCGACGTTGTTGTGCTCGACCCTCCGAAACTGATTCACTCCAGAGAAGAATTGGAAGATGGCCGTCGAACTCATTTCGACCTTAATCGTCTGGCTCTGCAGATCGTTCGCCCTGGCGGTTTGATGGTCACGTTTACGTGTGCTGGACTGCTCACTAGCGAAGAGTTCGACAAGCTCGTCCGCTCCGCTGCCAGACAGGCTGGACCTCCGATGCCTGGTACAGAATCCGAAGAGAATCCAAGACGTCAGCCGCGAGAAATTCAGATCTTCGACCGCACCGGCGCCGCGTCCGATCATCCAGTTGCCGGAAGTTGCCCCGAGTCCGAGTATCTCCGAGCAATGTGGTTACGGGTTTATTGACGTTTCCGATTCGTTCTTCCTTTGCTCAAGCAAAGAGCTATCGAAGAAACCGCCCGCCGTTGATGTCGATAGTCGCTCCGTTCACAAATCGTGCTTCGTCGCTGACCAGAAACCGAACAACGGCTCCCACGTCCTCTGCCACTCCATTTCGCTTGAGCGGCGTTTCGTCACGGTATTCCTGCAACCGGTCCGGCGACGTAAAGATCTCGTGATGCCGCGTTTCAATGACGCCAGGCATGATCGAGTTCGTGCGAACATCCGGTGCCAGTTCTCGGGCGAGTGTCCGAGTCATCACCTGCAGCCCGCCTTTCGCAATCGCATAGGCCCCTGCCCCATTCGCTCCACCCGTCTGAACCGACAGCGAAAGGTTGTTGACGATCGCTCCGTGCCCGGACGCTTTCAGATGTGGGATCGCGTGCTGAGTGACCAGAAAGGCGCTCGTCAGATTCGTTGCAAGGACTTCCTGCCAGAGTTCGATCGAACAGTCTTCCAGTTTCGCACGTTCAATCGGTGCTCCGGCATTATTGACAAGCACGTCCAACCGCCCAGCTTCCTGCACGATCTGATCGACAGTGTGGGCACACTGCTCCGGGATCGTCAGGTCAGCCTGAATCAGCATCCCGTTGCCACCAGCCTTACGGATCGCAACGAGTGCGGCTCCAGCCTCTTCGGCACTGTGTCGATAATGAATTCCGATAAATGCCCCGGCCGCCGCCAGCGATTCGGCAATCGCTCGACCGATCCCGATTCCAGCTCCAGTGACGAGGGCGACTCGTCCTTCAAGGTTTGATTCAGACAGTTTCGACGATTCTGACATGTGGACACTCTCAATTTCTGATGCCGCTCCCGCCAGCCGGAATGAACGCGAGTCGCCGCTTCGCGGCTAATGAATATTTCAAGATCATGGTTTGCCCAGATAGCAGCCCGTGATCGATTCCGAACACGCGGCGATGTCAGCCACCGAACCGGTTGCAACAATTCTTCCACCTCCGGGACCCGCTTCTGGCCCCATGTCGATGATGTGGTCGGCGTGTCGGATGACATCCAGGTTGTGCTCAATCACGACCAGAGAATGACCAACAGACAATAGACCGTCGAAGCATTCCAACAGGCGAGCGACGTCAGCCGGATGTAGCCCCGTCGTCGGCTCGTTCATGATCAACAACGATCCGGTGCGACTGCTGGAAGCGAGGCAGGCCGCCAGCTTCAACCGCTGTGACTCCCCGCCAGACAACGTCGCCAGTGGCTGCCCCAGCGTGAGGTAATCGAGGCCGACGTCCTTCAGCGACCGCAACCGCTTCTGAATCTTCGGTTGCCCGCGAAAGAACGAAAACGCTTCTGTCGACGTCATCGCCAGAACGTCCGCGATCGTGCGGGCTCGCCACTGCACTTCCAGAATGTGCGGCTGATAGCGAGTGCCGTTGCACTCAGGACAGGTCATCGACACGTTAGCCAGAAACTGCATGTCGATTTCAACGCGACCGGTGCCTTCACACTTGTTGCACCGACCGCCCGAGTCTGTATTGAAACTGAAATGCGACGCGGTGAGATTCCGGTTTCGGGCATCTTCCGTGTCCGCAAACAGACGGCGGATTTCGTCAAACACCTTCAACCACGTTGCTGGATTACTTCTCCTAGTGCCCGCCAGGGGTCGATCATCGACCAGCTCGACAGAGCTGATGTGTTCCGTCCCCTTGAGTTCGCGGTACGTGCCAGCGTGGTCGAACTGGCAGGGTAGACCCAACTTTTCACACACGGCTGGAACCAGCGTCTGTTCGATCAGCGAGGACTTCCCGGCACCGCTGACGCCAGTCACAACGCACAGACAACCCAGGGGGACGTCCACCGACACATCGTTCACAGAATGGCAGACAGCACCACGAAGCAGTAACCAGCCAGTTGCTGAACGACCCGCACGCTCCGTCGCCATTTCTGTTTCAGAACCGGCCTGAGCCGCAATGCCCTTCAACCATTGCCCTGTCGCTGATTCCTGAACACCGGCCAGCGAGTTCGGCGAACCAGAGAAGACGAGCTGCCCTCCCTGCTGCCCGGCACCCGGACCGATATCGACGACATGATCCGCTGCGTTGAGAAACTCAGTTTCGTGTTCCACAACAACGACCGTGTTGGAACTGTCACGCAGTCTCTTAACGATGCTCACAACTTGCGAAACGTCTCGCGGATGCAATCCTGCCGACGGCTCATCAATCACGAAGAGAGTATTAACGAGACGCGAACTGGTAATTGATGTCATCGCGACTCGCTGAGCTTCGCCACGTGATAGAGAGGTAATTTCGCGATTAAGGCTGAGATACCCAAGACCTGCTCTGT
The DNA here is from genome assembly GCA_027624335.1 of Planctomycetota bacterium. Classification (GTDB taxonomy): domain Bacteria; phylum Planctomycetota; class Planctomycetia; order Planctomycetales; family Planctomycetaceae; genus JABMPE01. The sequence goes on along the minus strand of JAQBWV010000114.1, from coordinate 2,835 downwards.
TCAAAAACATGAGCCTGTCCTGAACCTCATTCAGAACGTGTGATCCGATCCGCAGTTGCTCTGCTGACAAGCGATGCGAAATGTTCGGCAGAAATTCGAGCAACTCGTCTACGGTCGACGCGGAAATGTCCCCGATTGATGGAGCAGGAACATTCGGGGAGTGCTCGATCGAGTTGCCAATCCGCACCGCCAGTGCTTCCGGTCGCAGTCGCGTTCCCTGGCAGCTGTGGCAGAGAACAATCTGGCGACATTTGCCAAGAAACTCTCGGATCGCCGTGTGCTGCTGCCGTTTCTCAACACGGTCTAACAACCCCTGCAGGCCTTCACCCGTTTTCGGTACGCTGCCGTCCGGTAAGACGCATTCACCGTAGATCTGCTCTTTCTGTGTGACTGTCAGATCCCTGAACGGAACATCTAGAGGTATCCTGGCTGCATCAGCGAATCGAAGCAGTCGCTCCCGTTCACGTTTCCATCGATCGCCTGCGAGGGGCACGACGGCACCTGCCCGCAGAGAGATGGTGTCGTCGGGTACCAGTATTTCCCGGTTCAGTGTTGTAACCTTGCCGGTACCTCGACAGGCCGAACACGCACCGAGCGGACTCCGAAAACTGAGCGTAGACGGCTCGGGTTTCTCGAACACTCGCTGACACGACGAGCAGTCAAAGCGGGACGAGAAGTTCAGCACATGCCACGCACTGTCATCGATAATCGCAGACAGAAACGGACGGACAGCGCCGGTCTCGAAATCAGATTCTTCCGCAGATCGCAGGTCCGGATCGAGAGCCTGTACCAGCAACACGCAATGACCGTCCGATTCCCGCAACGATGTTTCGACTGCTTCGACAATGCGTTCGTGGCTGCTTTTTCCAGCGACGAGCCGGTCGACGATGACGATCGCCTCGCTCGCCGGACCGTTTCTCAACAGGCCGTTTGGTGGCAAACAGTTCTGAAGCGTCACGGTCCGCCCACACCCGGTTTCTTCACGAACCTCAACCGAACTGTTGACAGACGTGGTCCGTTCGAGAATCACGGCACGAGTGAAGCCGTCTTCAAACAGTCTGGATAATTCTGCCAAGTCATCTGCCTGATCGTTCTCGTCAGCCAGACATTCACCACGCCCGGTCGTACCGCTAAACGGGAATCCGATCTGAACTTTTCGTCCATGGGAAAGATCACCAATCCACTTCGTGATTTTCGCGGCGGAATCCTGCTCGACCAGCAGATTGCAATTCGGACAGATGAACGTGCCGATTCGAGCGAACAGAATTCTCAGCAGGTCATCGATTTCGGTAACCGTCGCGATAGTCGAATGGCGGGAAACTGACTGAGCGGCGGCGTTCTGACGCAAAGCAACTGCGGGGAGAATTCGAAGAATACTGTCGGCATCGGGCTTCTCAAGACGATCGAGGTGTCGGCGAGCTGACGACGAAAAGCTCTCGATGTAGCGTCGCTGGCCCTCAGCGTAGAGCGTGTCAAACGCGAGACTGCTTTTACCGGAGCCACTGACTCCGGTCACGACTGTCAGTCGATTCAGCGGAATTTCAACATCGATGCCCTTCAGATTGTGGACGCGCACACCCCTCAACTCGATGTTCGCCGACATCGTCGCTGCATCGCTACACGCTGCGGCATTCACTTCTGACATGTCGGAAGCGTAGGCGGACTCTGCGAAGTCTTCGAGTCTGTCGTCGACCTGACTCAACAATCGATTCGAACCAAAGTTGATTGCGTTTCCTGACCATGGCCAAAAGAATCCGCCAATTGCATCCTCAACTGCCGACACCTGACACGTCAGTTCTCTTCAGACAAGATTCGCTCATCGCAATGAAGCCGCTTAACGGGTTAATCACGCTCAACAAACCGCAATGGATGACGTCGCGGCAGGTCGTAACTCGAATCAGCGCCATCCTGCGTAAAGCTGGCTACGGTCGGCAGATTAGAGTGGGTCATTGCGGAACGCTGGATCCGATGGCATCCGGAGTTCTGGTGATCTGCATCGGAAAATCGACGCGTCTTGTCAAACTGATTCAGGACCAGAAAAAGACATACGCTGGAAAGTTTCAGCTCGGTCGTGTCACATCCACGGATGACTTCACCGGCGAAACTCTGAGTGAGTCCGATGTCACTTCGGAGTCGGTCACTTCGGACATGATCAACACTCTGCTGCCTGAATTTCGCGGTAGTATCGAGCAGGTTCCGCCGAAGTTTTCTGCGATCCACATCAACGGCAAACGAGCCTACAAGCTGGCTCGACAGGGTCGCGAAGTCGAACTGTCAGCGCGAATTGTGCGGGTTCATCGTCTCGAATTGACGTCGCTGGAGATACCGGACTTCGAATTACAGATCGAGTGCGGTTCGGGGACGTATATCAGGTCGATTGGACGCGACATCGGCAAGCGCCTGGGCTGTGGAGCCACGATGAAAGCCCTGACGCGATCGGCAATCGGGTCGTTCACAATCGAGCACGCCATCGAACCGGATCAGATTACTCCGGACAACATCGCGTCACTGGTACAGCCCCCGATCAACGCCGTTTTGCATCTGCCTCGAATCAACATTACTGACGCGCAAAAACGGGACGTCTACGATGGGCGACCGATCGTGGTCGAAACGACTTCAGCGTTCGCTGACGATGAGGCACGTCCCAAATCCGAATTGCAATTGATCCTGGTCGGACCAGACCACAAGCTCGTCGCAGTGGCTTCATTCCGACCGCTGGAAGGTACGGCCAAACCGGACATGGTCTTTCATGATCCGCCCAGAGAGCACTAGCAGTGTGTCCGGATACCTGTTTCGACCTGGATTTCGTGTTGGGGATGGTGTATTCGGGGCTCA
>JAQBWV010000439.1 GCA_027624335.1 Planctomycetota bacterium | reverse complement strand
CCGGGCGATGCCGCATCGCATCCGAAGCAGGAAAGACTGAACGGGATTCCTTTCGGAATGCCGTTGGGGTCGTCCATGACCCGCTGGGCAAGACTGAAGGCGAATGTGCAGACTCCAATCACTATCTGCCCATCCCAGAGCGAACCCATCTGCCGTCCCGGAACGGTGTCCGGTGGCCGGCCACCTTTACTCATCCAGTTCAACAGACCGTGCGCCGTTTCGTGTAGCTGTTGCCAGTCATGTTCAATGAATGAGTCGATCATCTGCTGCCACGCAGCCTGAGGATCCATAATTCCCTCCTTTCATATTCAGGGGATTCAAGCCACCAGTGACAGCAGTGCCGCCACCTTGTGATCCGACTCGGTACGATCGCCGATATACTTCACCTGCTGAGTCAGGCGGGTCATCGCATCGACCAGCGAGTAGATCGTGAAGCGTCCCTGCTGACGGGCGATTTCCATCGCCTTTGCGGCGAGTCCTCGCGGAATGCCGTTCTTCGTCAGTTCTCTGATGACCGAGTCACCATCGCTGCCGAGCGTCTCCTGCATCGCACGACTCATCACGCGAGCGAAGCCATCGCGTCGCTCGTCACGTTTCTGCACCAGCGTCTCGATGTGCCGGCGGATCTCATTGAGTCCGTCATGCACATTGGCTGTGTGCTTTCGTGTGAAGTCGACGACTTCGACGGCGTCCCAGACGATGTGATTCTGACACACCGCCTGGAACCAGAAGGTCTGGATGCCGAGTGACCGGCGTCCGACTTCGCTGTTCCAGACAAAGAAGCCCGGCGCGAACGCCTGATCTTCGATCTCCGTCCAGCCCGTCGGATCGATCAGGAACGCGAACAGATCCTGTTCGCCGGCATAAAGCCCGGTCGCGTCGTTACAGCCTGCCTGAGGCGGCTGAAAGTCCGACGCGAATTCGGACACCACGTCGAGCAGGTCAGAATTCCACAATCGCGTGTAACTCACTCCGTGAAGCGAACGCACGGACTGTCCAGTCGTCAGTAACTGGATCGGCCGATCCGACGATGGCAGTGTTTCCTGCATCGCCAGACTGGCTGTATCCGGAGACAACCGGTTGATGGTGTCCTTGCTGATGCCGGACAGTCGGCAGAGCTGCGTGAACGACCAGTCATTGAGCTGCAGTTCCTGCTCGTCCGCCATGACTGTCACCAGTCCTGCTGACGAGCGAGGCTTCATTGCTCGTGGAATCTGCCAGCAGTCGGCGGAAACCCGCTGCTCATTGTGGCAGAAATCAGATAACTCCTGCAGAGACGCGAAGCGTTCATCCGGGGAACGCCGGAACAACTCATTGTGTGCACGATTCAATTGCACCATCTCAATCCTCCTCGCTGTCTTTCGACAGACCAAACGGGACACGGAACCAGAAAGGAAACTGCGAACATCACAGCCACCTGCCCGGTCCCGACCCGTCGGAGAATCAACGCGATACTTCGTGCGCAACCTTGTTGAGAGCAAAACCTGTTGCACCACCGCTCCCTCGGATGCACCACCGGATTACCGATACGATGAATCCGGGAGACGGTACGAACTCTTCCCTTCTTTCAAACTGCAAAGATCAGGTCTTCAGAGTTTTGTGTTGTTGGTCTGGTCGGGATTCCTATCACGGTCTATGGAAGATGTCACGCACCTTTTTCGTCAGGAATCCTGTCTGTTTCAGTCATGTTTTCAGCAGGTTAGCTAACCCGCGAAGAGCACTGGCCATTCCGAGTCGTCGGGGCAGAACGATCCCGTTTCAGTCGCCAGTGTCTGAATGATGAGCAGTGCGTGCTGTCGACATCCGGACTGCAGCAGATCAGAAACATTGCGGGCAATCGCGTCATCCATCACTGCCCAGAAGCAGACCGCGCCGGTCCGTTTCGATCGATAAGCACGTCGCAGCAGAAAGCGCAGCACGTGATGATGTTCCCGCTCGAAGACATCAAGTCCGTCGACACTGGCGATTCCGATATACGGTTTCAACATCTATTCTCAGTACCACGGTTCACTCGGCTGAGTAAAGCACCGACAGATCTCGCACGAGAGATCGGCGCCGTCACCATTCCAGAACCAGCGTTCTTCGAGTCAGTGTGTGTGCTGGAGTCCTGACGGTCGCCAGCTCGCCACCGGTGATTTCGACGGCAACGTCCACGTCTGGTCTGTTGACGGCAGATCCGGCTCTGTACTTGGACGGCATGGCAGCAGTGGCGTCAATTCTGTGGCATGGTCTCCTGACGGAAACTTTATCGCCTCCGCGGGCTACGATCAGACCGTTCGTCTCTGGTCAGTCGATGGCAATTCGGGACCAGTCTTCCGTGATCATGAGAGCGAGGTGTTGTGGGTTGCCTGGCAGCCAGGCACGTCTGTGCTGGCTTCATCTGGTCGGAATGGCCATGTGCAGATCCGCGATATTTCCACCGGGAACGGGCAGGTCATCAGGACTGAAGGCGGCCGGTTTGCATGGACGAATGACAGGGACTTGATTGTGGCCAGTGAAACCGATGTTCGTCTCTGGTCTGCCAGGGACGGTCTGAAAACACTGGCGGCCATTAGCGGCGCTGAAAAGCAAGTAGTTTCCAGTCCTGATGGTCAACGATTCGCCTGCACCCGCTCAACCGGCGGGTGCTACGTCGTGGATCGGACTGATGGTGCTTTATTTGAGTTCGGAGGGAATCGGAACCTGAGATGTTGTGACTGGAGCCATGACGGTCAACGCATCGTAACGGCGGGGCATGAGTGTGCGATCAATGTGTGGGACAGCAGTGGTGTGCTGGTTCAATCGCAACACGGGACATCAGGGATTGCCGGCCAGGAAACGCCACTGGCCTGGAGCCCGGACGGATCGCGGCTGCTCACCGGTGGCGACGACCATTTACTGCGGCTCTGGGATTCGCGAGGCGAAGCAACCGTGATCTCACCTCACGGCGACGGAAAACGGAACTTTCCACGATCAGTCTCCTGGAATCCCGAGAGCAACGTGGTGGCCTCAGTTGCACCGCAGCCCGATGGCTGCGTGCTGTGGTCTTTCGATCAGAAGAGTCGACGGATATCTGATGCCGCGCATCGTGTCAGCTGGTCCTCTCAGGGGAAGCTCGCAGGCTTTTCGCAAAGTGGTCCGAAAGTCTGGGACGCCAGTGGAGAAGTTCTCGCGACCTTCGATGAACTGGCTGGATTGAAACCACTGGACCTGGCATGGTCACCGGATGGCCGACAGCTTGGTTTTCT
>JAQBWV010000438.1 GCA_027624335.1 Planctomycetota bacterium | reverse complement strand
AATTCAGGCAGGCTTTGAGTCTTGCTCGGTAGAGACCGAATTTCGGTTCACGGTGTCGAATACTTCAATAGTCTTCCCTGGGCGGATGCTTGCTGAACCGTTCCAGCGTCGCCTCGGGTGTGATCGACGGATTGTCAAATTGCCGGTACGTCGCGAGCGCCTCTTCCCAACGGGATAGCGACTCGTTGAGGCTGGCCTGAGGATCGACACTGAGTGCTTCGATGACCTGCTGGTTGCGCTCGTTCAAACGTTGATCGCCGAGACCAGATTCCCACAAGTTCATCCGTGATATGTCCGTAGATAGCGATGCTCCATGCAAGAAACAGGTCACGTCCTGCGCGTTCTGTGGCAAACAATGCATGCCGCAAACTAAGAAACGTACGTGTAACCAACAGGTGTCCGCCTGCGCGGGAATGACGTGTGAGTCTCACCATCGCTCGCCAAATGGAAAACGCCCGGCAACTCTGCGAGTAACCGGGCGTTCAGATGTCACATCAGGTAAGTAATTCATCGCTCATCGCGATCTCTACTTCTTTTTTGCAGACTTCTTCTTAGCAGTTTTCTTTTTCACAGCGGCCTTCTCTACCGCCTTATTCTTCGTGCTCGCCGTGCCGCTGGCTTTCTTTTCCGTGGTCTTTTTCTTTTTGGCCTTCTTGTCGCCAAAGACCTGATCGTAGTTGGCCCAGAATTCGGGTGTCGTGCCGGTTCGGACGATGGGTCCACTCATGCTGAAACTCTCCGTAATGGTCGCGTCTTGTGAACGCTGTAAAGAATGGGCGGCCGCTGCCTCAACGTCTCGCGGAGGATGACCGATCCCGATAGGTGCTGATTCAAGTGTCGCCTGCATGAAAGCCAGGCGGGCCGTCAGTGACCGCCGCGATAATCGACAGACCCGCAAGCGGGCGGCTGTTTTGACGACGCTTCGGCGCTTTGTCAACCCGCGCTACCGGACGCTACAGTTTGCCGCTGTTTTTGCTCCGCGACTCACTCTTTCCGCACATTCAAAGAGACTTTCGTCATGGACCGTGCCGCCTCATTGTCGCTGTTGAGTTTTCTCGCCCTGAGTCTTTGTTGCCTGAGTGGTTGCGGCTCGGAATTTCCCGAACCCAGCTCCAGTGGTTCCACTGCCACAACATCCGACGAGCGTGCCGTCGATATCTCAGAGCAGACTTCAACCACGACAGACAAAGCGACAGAGCACAAAGGCCCAACCGCACTGCCGCTGAACGGCGTGCCGAAGTTGCTGCTTTCCGATGAGGAACTTCGTGACGGCTGGATCCAGCTCTTTGATGGACAGACACTCTCCGGGTGGACACCGAACAACGACGTCGACTGGCACGTCACCGACGACGGCGTCATCGAAGCCAGTCAGGGCGAACCCGGTTTGCTGCTGACCACTGTCCCGTTTGCGGACTTTGAACTTCGCTGCGAGTACTGGGTCGCCGAAGACGGCAACAGCGGCATCTTCCTGCGGTGCGTTCCCGAACCGACGAACCCGACCAAAGACTGCTATGAGTTCAACATCTTCGACTCGCGCGACCAGTTTGGTACCGGCAGTCTCGTGGGCCGGGCGGAACCTTCTGCCAAATCGTTGGGCGAAGAGCGATGGCGAACTTGCACGATCAAAGTTGAAGGCAACCACTTTACAGCAAGCCTCGACGGCGATGCAGTGCTCGACTTCAAGGACGATACCGAAAACTTCCGGGCGAACGGCCGGATCGGCCTGCAGAAGAATGCTGGCCTCGTCAAATTCCGAAACGTCTTCGTGAAGCCATTGAGCACGGCGTCCATCTTCAATGGCAAAGACCTGTCGGGCTGGCACGCCGTCGCGGGCTCGAAAAGCGAATTCAAGGTCGCCGACGAAGCAATCTCCGTCAGCAACGGCCCTGGGTTTCTCGAAAGCAACAACGCGTGGTCCGACTTTGTTCTCCAGTTCGAAGCGAAGACAAATGGTGACGGCCTCAACAGTGGAGTGTTCTTCCGCTTGATCCCCGGTTCCGAAGAAACCCCGTCAAATGGCTACGAACTTCAGATCGAAAACGTCTTCGCGAACGACGATCGGACTCAACCAAAAGACAACGCTGGAACTGGAGCCATATTCCGCCGCACCAGAGCCCGTTGGGTCGTGCCGAACGATCACGAGTGGTTCACTATGACACTGATTGCCCATGGGCCGCGGATCGCTGCCTGGGTCAATGGGTTCCAGGTCACCGACTGGGAAGACAATCGCTCCGCCGATCCAAATCCGCGTCGCGGTTCAAAAATCGAAGCTGGCCCAATCAGCCTGCAGGGACACGACCCAACGACAAACCTCTCGTTCCGCAATCTTCGAGTCGCTGAATATCCGGCTGCAAATTAAATCTTTGTGTCGCGACGAACACTTTGAAGCACGTTCGGGTTGCCGGACGATGTTGATTCACGCCACGATGGATGTCTCACAGGACTCGTCGGAGAGGCTTTTCGATGCTCACATTCGGCAACAACACCACTCAGCGTGATTGTTCCGGCCTTGGCCGGCGGGACTTCCTTCGCGTGGGTGCGCTTGGGCTGGGTGGTCTTTCGCTGCCGTGGCTGCTTGAGCAGAAGGCAAGTGCGCAAGGCTCGAACTTCGTACGTGATCGTTCTGTTGTGTTCCTGTTTCTGTCCGGCGGAGCAAGCCATATTGAGACGTTTAATCCAAATATGGATGCACCGTCTCCGTATTGCAGTGTGACCGGCGATGTGCAGACTTCGGTGCCGGGCGTTGCTTTTGGCGGGACGTTTCCGTTGCTTTCACAGCACGCTGACAAGATGGCTGTCGTGCGATCCTTCCAGCATTCGAACGGCGGGCATGTCCAGGCCATCGTTCACATGCTCACCGGCGGGACTGATCCGACTGGACAGGGGGCGCAGGGCTTCGGCATGGGAGCAGCATATTCCCGGCTTCGCGGTGCCAATCATCCTGAAACCGGGATGCCGACCAACACACTGCTCCTCTCCGCAGAAGTCGACCCGCAATACCACAACGAAACAAAGCGAATCGAAAAGGGCTCGCGGCCCAATTCGCTCGGTAGTTCGTACGCACCATTCAACCCGTCTGGCGGCGGAGACGCGACGAAGAATCTCAAGCTGAACCTCGACCCGACCCGCTTCAGCGATCGCCGCAGCCTGTTGGCCGAATTCGCTCGATTGAGACGTCAGGCGGATTCCGAGACGGACGTCGTCAGCACTTACACACAGCAGGCGTACGACCTGCTGCTCGGCA
>JAQBWV010000113.1 GCA_027624335.1 Planctomycetota bacterium | reverse complement strand
CAGGTCGCACGTCCCGCACAAACCGCCAGCGACCTGTCAGGGCTCGCACCTGGTCGCGAGCTACACCTTCGACCGTTATCGAACGTTGGGGCGAGTCATGAGTAAACCGATCGAAGTCGCCCTCGAGTACGAACGAGCGAAGGCTCAAGTCAAAGCGGTGAATCAGCCCGCGTGGTTTCTGAAGTGTTCGCGCGACTGGCTGACTCGCCCCGTGGCCACTATGTGAACGGCAACAGGTAGGCCGCGTGAAACGCGGCAACACGATCTAACGAGACAAACTAACGAGACAAACCTGCCGCATTTCATGCGGCCTACCGACGAAAGGGAGACCACTGGATGGTGGCTGATGGTGATGTTCTGACGTTTGGCCAGGAGGTTTAGTTCAAATGGCAGATTTCCGTGACGAAGCTGTCCGGTGATTACTTTATCAGTCAAAGTCCATTGATCGCTGGACGGAAGGGCGACTGATGGCGCAGGAATTCTCAGCGATCTGATGGCTCACAGGCGAGGCTTGTTACATCTCGCCGGTGTCGACGAAACGCTTCAGCACAGTCAACACTCGTTTTACTTCCATGTCCACCCTTTCGAAGAGCTGAAGCGCCGATGTTAGATCGCCAGTCGCGGCGAGGTCTTCCAGTTCCTGCCCATGTCGATGAGCGGATTCGGCCTTAAAGAAACTCATCGCGCCTTTCACGGTGTGGGCAAGGCGGCACGATTCCCTGGCGTTACCTTCGGCAATGACTTCCGGCAGGCGGGTGAGATTCTCCTGAGTCTCTGCGATGTACGACTCGGTGATGTGCTTCAGCAAAGCGTGGTCGCCGCTCAGCTGGCTGAGCGGGTCCGTCCAGTCCACAAGCCCTGGCGACGCGTCTGACTGCAGGATGCCTGATGAAGTCACGATCTGTGAACTGGAAGTGTTTGTTGCTTCGAAGCCGGTGGCGGCGGCGATGGCCTTGAACAACGGCTTTCGATAGACCGGTTTCGAGACGTATTCGTCCATTCCGGCAGCCAGACATCGATCGCGGTCTCCAGCCATTGCGTGAGCCGTCATGGCCACGATCGGCTGGTGTTTGTGGATGCCGTCTTCGCCAGCACGAATTGCCGCTGTCGCTTTCAGACCGTCCATGACCGGCATCTGAACGTCCATCAGGACGACGTCGAAATCCTGTGTCGCCAGGATGTCCAGCGCTTCCCGTCCGTGATTCGCCACAACCGTTGTGTGGCCTGCCCCGGCTAGCATCGCCAAAGCGACTTTCTGATTCGCCAGGCTGTCTTCGACCAGCAGGATTCGTAGCGGCGGCAGTTCACCAGGCACGGGTTCGTGAATGGATAGCCAGCCTTCGTCCGGTGTGTCGAAGCCCAGCACACGCAGAACAATGTTGTAAAGTTCGGATTGTTTGACGGGCTTAGTCAGCTGGGCATCGATGCGAAGTTCTACGCAGCGTTGCTGGTCACCCTGCTGTCCGGTCGAAGTGAGCAGGATGATGTTGAGGTCCGACAGGCTGACATCCGCCCGAATCATTTCGACGAAACTGAAACCGTCGGCCTTCGGCATGTGAACATCGGAAATCAGCAGGCGGAATGGTCGACCGTCGTGAAACGCGTCCTGCAGCAGAGTGAGTCCGTCCCGAGCGGAAGGGGCGGTGACGGGCAGCATCTCTTTGGCTAAGAGAATCTGTTCCAGAATCGTGCGGCTGGTGGCGTTGTCATCGACGACCAGAACACGCGTGCCTTTCAGTTCTTCCGGAATTGTTGCCGGGCGTGACTGCGATTCCGAAACAGCGAATCCAGCAGTGAACTGAAACGTGCTGCCCTGGCCAGGTTCGCTGTTGACGTTGATTCGCCCACCCATGAGTGATACCAGCTTGTTGCAGATGGCGAGTCCCAGGCCGGTTCCGCCGAACTCACGCGTCGTGGACATGTCGGCCTGTTCGAAGGGCTGGAAGATCGATTCGAGTTTGTTGTGTGCGATTCCAATTCCGGTGTCGCTGATGCTGAAGTTCAGCATCAGCTGACCATTCTCGTTTGCCGTCTGCTCAACCCGGACGACCACTTCGCCGGCCTCCGTGAACTTGATCGCGTTGCTAATCAGGTTTATCAGGACCTGCCGCAGCCGACCGGGATCGCCCTTCAGCGAAAAGGGAATCGCCGGGTCGATAAAACAGACAAGTTCCAGTTCTTTCTGCTGCGCACGCAAAGCCTGTGACCGGACGGTGTCTCCCACGGTGTCATACAGCTGAAATTCGACCTCTTCAAACTTGAGCATCCCGGCTTCAATTTTCGAGAAGTCCAGGATGTCATTGATCACGGCCAGCAGCGATTCCGCTGAGTCCATCACTGTCGTCAGATAATCGCGTTGAATGTCATCGAGTTGAGAATCAAGCACGAGTTCTGTGAGCCCCATGACAGCGTTCATGGGAGTACGGATTTCGTGGCTCATATTCGCGAGGAACTCGTTCTTCGCCTTATCCGCCTTCTTCAGCTCTTCAGCAAGAGTGACCGCGGTCTGACGCTGCTCGTCAAGCTGCCTGGCTTTTTCAGCGAGTTCGACGGTCCGCTCCTCAACGCGGTGTTCCAGCGTCGCGTAGGACATCTGCAGCTCTTGCGTCATCGTATTAAACGTTCGACCGAGCAATCCGATTTCGTCGTTCGTCCTAATATCGACCTGCGCTGCCAGATCGCCACCTGCGACAGCCATAGCCGTGTCTGTCAACTGCCGGACGGGTCCTGTGAGCCTTCGTGACAGCCAGAACGAGCCGCCAAGTCCGATCATCAGCACAACGACCTGGACGTATACTCGCCCGCGGCGAAAGTCATCGAGCGGCTGATACGCTTCTTGAACGTTGATCTTTGCAATCAACCCCCATCGTCGATAATTCATAGGCTGATATTCAATCGGCAGAGAGTAAACGAGCACATCGACCCCTGCATGCGTTGTGACTTCAGCCGTGGACGCTCCTTCGATGGCAGCAACAAGGGCTGCAACGTCCTTCACGGGAACGGTGAGTCGCGACTCGGATTTGGATGGAAACAGGTAGCGAACAATGTCGCCGTCGCGAGTTCCGACGAGTACTTCACCGGTTTCTCCAAGTCCTCGCGTGTCAGTCAGAATTTGAAACAGTCGTGTGACATCCAGTTCCACCATCACGACGCCAAGTAGCTCACCGTCGTTTGTCGTGGCCGGAGTGGCCACGGCAGTCACGTGCTCACCGTGGCTCAACGTCGGCTCGCCAAGATGTCCTCCGGTAAGGCCTGCTTGAAACGCCTCGTCATCAGACACATCCTGGCCGAGCCGGCTGTCATCAGTTGACGTCATGACCCGTCCGTCAGGATCGACGATCAAGATCGAACGGAATCCGTCCGTGCTGCGTTTTGCATCTTCAAGGATTGGACGAGTACCGTCGCGCATCTCCTGTTCTGAAATCTCACCATGGCGAAACTGTGCGATTAGATTTCGAAGCTTCGTTCGACTGGCAACCAGTCCGACTCGTTCGTGTTGTTGCTCAACAAACGCAAGTACCATTGAATGCCGATCCGTTGCCGCCACAAGCAGCCGCTCGTGAATCTGATCACGGATAATGTCGCGGGCGACGAGATAGCCAGCCCAGCCCATCAGGCCCGTCGTGAGAAGCAACAGGGCAAATACAAACAGGGCAAGCCTGACGAGCACGGAATGTCGTCTCGGCACGGCGGTCTGCAATGAGTGGGCGATAATCCTGCCGTTGTTCATAGCCGTAATTCTTTCTCCGGCAGGCCAGCCACTGGGCGACCGCCAATCTGGTCAATTGACTGGCCGGAGCGTGTTGAGCGATTGTAGAAGACGTTCGTAATTCAGCAAATCCCGGACCAGCCTGCATGTACTCCGACACGGTCTATTGCGACAGCCCGCGACTGGTGGACACCGGAAGCACGCAGACCCGCCACCTTGGCCACGGCGGACACTTACGGAAACCGGATGTATTTCCTGTTGATCTCAGGCGGAGTCATCCCCAGCAGGCTGTAGCCTCTCTCGATATCTTTAATTGCCGATGCAGCAGCTTTCTGTCTCGTTCTCTGTATGCAGTTGATCCTATCCTCGAAAGGGTGCGGATCCTGAGCAATCCAGTTTACGAAAGTAACAGCGCGACAGTTTTCCTCCTGGCTGAATTGCTGATTCACGGCGGGTTTTCGAAGAGCCAGAGCCTCTTCGAAAGAGTGTGGCTGAAAGTTCCCGGCACATATGAAAGACTCGCGACGATTCGAATTCAGATTCGGTGAGTTCAAGACGCCGAGGTTCGAACACGGCGACATCAGCTTTGATGAACCTCACGGTGAGGTTGGAATCGTCGCCCTGACCGATGAACTGATCCCGCGACCGATCGGGCAACCGCTGAAGGACAACAGGCGTTGAGTCGTCGTTACTTCTTGACGTTCAGGTTGATGCCGTCAAACAAGAGGCCAGCCGTGAGAACGTCCCGAAGATCCGAAAGCGGTTTCTGGTAAAGTCGGCAGACCGGGAACGTCACGAGAAAATGGCAGCGGCAAGGCGTGGCCAGAAAAGAGCGAAGCACGTGACGGAAATTCTTCAAGCCAGCAACACACGCCGGAAAGCCCCAGTCGAAACTCGGAAATAGGTCAGTGAGGCTCACAAGCAGCCTGGAACACGTCCACCGAAAGCCGGGATCGAGTGGTCTGAAGTTGCAGGGCCAGATTCACAATCACCGAAGGCATCACTCAATGACCGGCGCCGTCTGTTCGGGTGTGGTGATGCCGGGCGGGAGTTCCAGGATGCGGATGTTGCGGAAGTGGACTTCAGAACCTTCGGACTCCAGGCACAGGTATCCCTTCCTCATCGAGGAGTCTCGGATCGAGTTCACGAATTTGCCGTTAATCGACAGCTTCACGGTGCCGGCCACGCAGACGACGTCGTAGACGTTCCACTCGCCTTTGCCCTTACACCGCAGTTCCAGTGACTTGCTGCGTCGGCCGCGCGGATTGTCGGGAGTGGCAGTCAGGCCGTTGGCACCGAAGAGTTCCCCGGAGATGTAGCCGATGTCGTTAGGCTCACCGTTCTTCAGACGGTGCTGGTTCACCCAGTCCAGTTCCAGCATCTGAACTTCCATGCCTTTGGGCAGCTGCCGTCCTTCCGGGACAGAACCTTCGCTCCACACGAACACACCCGAGTTGCCTCCCGCCTGCATGTGTCGCCATTCGATATGCAGCAGGAAGTTCTCGTACTGTTTCTCTGATCGCATCACGCCGATCGGCAGTCCACGACAGATCAGCAATTCGTCACGGACGCTCCATGTATCCGGGTCCGTGTTGACGTTGGCCCATCCGGAAAGGTCCCTGCCGTTGAACAACTCGACAAACCCGGGGGCAGTTACGGGGGCAACGGCGGTCGTTGCTGTTTCGGGCGGCGCTGCGAGAGCGACCGAAGTGGCAAGCGATACGATCAGCAGAGCATAAAAAGAGGTGTGCGTGACGCAGCGCATCATCAGACAGGTAATCATTAGAGAGCTCTCCTGGAATGACGAGAGTTGGGGTTTCTGAATCGACGAGCCTTGAGGAACTTCGTCGGTGACCTCTGGACGCCCCGCAAACCGTCCGTTGCAATCAAGTGTTTTGGAGTCAGACTCATGATGATGACGGTTTTGGATTCATGCAAACTCTTAGAGTCGAGTGACAATAAAGCAGGCGGGAAGTAGTCTCACAACGTGGGCTGGCTTCGAGTCTGTCGCACGATCGGATTGGCAGAACCGGCCAGCGGAATCTGCCACCATCGGCAAGCATCATAAACCTCAACCGGGAGTCTATCGATGAACCGCTCAGTCTATCGAACCGCGACGAGTCTGTTCCTGCTATTCGGTGTTCTTTCGTCGTCGGCCTGGAGTCATTACCTCTGGGTCGGACTTGATCCGAAGTCTGGAGAGCACGGCACAACGAACGTCTATTACGAAGGCGGACCGGGACCGGGCGACGGACAATATCTCGATCCGTTCATCCAGCGAGGGAAGACCTGGCTCCGCACTCTTGGCGCGGACGGCCCTGCGGAATTGAAGATGAATGAAACGAAGTCTCCCGGCAAACGCTGGCTGTCGGCCGCTCTCACCGCGGGCGGCCCGCGCAGTATCGAGAGCTACGGTAAATGGGGCGTGTATCGATACGGCACGACCGACGTGCAGTTGCATTACTACGCCAAGCACTTCGACGTCAGCTCGGTCGATGAACTGACGAAGCTGGGGCGAGCAGAACAACTCAACCTGGACGTCGTCCCGGAGCTTGCCGATGACGGAGCCGGTTTTCGAGTGCTCTGGAAAGGCAAGCCCGCGGCAGGACGTCCGGTCGCTGTCCGTGGACCGAGCGGATTCAATGCGAACCTGAAGACAGACGAAGAGGGCCGCGTTCGCTTCGAGACCAAAAGCAAAGGTCTCTACACCGTACGAACGAGTGTCGAAGAAAAAGAAACAGGCACGGACGATGGCAAAGAATTTCAGTTGATCCGCCATCACGGAACCGTCGTGCTCAATCTGCCAGTCAACCAGGAATGAAACAGTCGCTCGTTCCCGGGCTGTCGGGTATCTCCGCTCGTTCCCGGAACGCACTTGCCTGGAGCTCCGCTTCAGCCGAGTCTCGGTTCAATGACGCGAATGAATTGAACGATCGTCCGTTGTTCCCGCTGCGGGCGAAGAAGAGCTTCGCGTGCGTCGACTTGTTCCGCACGCGGCTACACATGCAATTCCTGACGCGCGATGATGGCACTTTGCCGATTCGCGATTTTTCGCTGGAGTGGTCGGGAAACTCCCCAGGAAGATCGAGTCACGTCAGTCGAACTCTTGCCGCGTCTTCGGCACGACACTGAGACTCCAACTGAATGGTCACCCCATGTCTGTCCGCCAGATTGCCGTCGTCGCCCTGCTGTCTGGTTTGTTGTCGTGGTCGGCGAGTGCTGCCGAGCCGACTCGTGTGGTGATTGTCAGCTCGGGCGAATCGTCTGCAGTTGACGCTGTGATTGACCTCGCGACGGTCGCCCTGAGCCAGGACGAATCGATTGAACAACTCGAGCGACAGGCTGTGCGGAATGCTCTGGCGGAACAGGAACTGTCGCTGGCCGGTTCGCAGGGAGCCGACAGTGCGATTCAAGTGGGCAGGTTGCTCGCGACGGATCTCGTCGCCGTTGTTGAGGTCGAAGCTGAGAGCGTCGGACCATCACAGCGACGCAGCGGAAAGCAACCGGAGGTGCCAGCACCCGTCGGTCTGGTCGTTTTTGATGCCCGGACAGGAACGCGGCTTTGGGACCAGGCACTGCCGTCAGCGGACCCGGAAAAAATTGCCGAGCTGGTCAGAGCTGCTGTGATGTCTGCAGTGGAGAAGGCTCGTTCGGACGCTGCGAAGCGCAAGGCCGTCTGTCTGGTGACCGTGCGGAACGCCTCGTTGCCTCGAAGTTTCGATTCGTACCCGCCCGCCATGGCAGTGCTGCTGCAGAGGCATCTGACCGGGCAGCCCACCATCGAACTGCTCGAACGTCGGCATCTGGAACACTTCAATCGCGAACGGACTCTGGTTGCCGAAGCTGGTGAGCGCGAACTTGCAGCGTCGGCCGTTTTGATTGAGATCGATCTTGCTCGGCCCAAAGGTGCCGATGGCGTCGCGGCGATCGCTGTGCTGACCGACAGCTCAGGGAAGCGGCTTGGCTCCGCGATCGCGACGGTTGATGAGTCCGATCTGCCGTTGTTGACCGAGCGTCTGGCGGAATCGCTTGTCCGGGAGCTGGGGCAGAAATTCGCCCGGTCAATCGCTGATCCCCGGTTGGAAGCTCGACGATTTCGGATGGAGTCGAATTCGGCCGTTATTCACGAACGGTTCTCTGACGCCATCCCGGCGGGAGAGGCGGCGTTTGCACTCGTCTCCGATGATCCGGGCCTTGGCGCTGAGCTTGCCAATACGCTTGCTAGAGCCAGTCGGAACCTGCTCTTCACGAAACAGTTCAGCACGACTGACGCAGAGCTTGAATCTGCAACAGATGCTGAGGTCGTTCAGGCAATCGACTGGGTATTGAGGTCGCTGGCGATTCGGCGAACTTTCTATTCAGTTGCTCAGTCAAGTGGAAACGCCGAAGCAGTTGTGGCTGACAAGCGACAGTTCGATCACACGGGCTGGGCCTTTCCAGTTGAGGCGGCGATTGAAACTGTCATGCGAAACTTCCGCTACCTACCACCAGACGTGCCGCGATCTGCTGTTGTTGAAGCAGCTCTGCAACGCCTTCGGACTGAGTGGCTCGATTGGCAGAACGAGATCGCAGTCGATGAGCCACTCGCCGCTGCTTATGAGCGGGCACATCGCATGTTGATGGTTGGCGACCCGCAGGCGTGCATTTCACTGGAGGCAAAATGGTTGATGCAGTGGTATCGCCAGATTCGAAACACTGTTGATCGCCATCCGGTTTCACTGCGCTCGTGTACCTATACGGCCAGGACGCTCGGCGGTGGCTGGCTTACTCCGGATCCAGATCAGTGCAAACCACTGATGGAAGCCTATAAAACGATCCAAGACGATGATTCGCATGTATTGTTTCAGTTCATGGGTCTGCAGGGACGTGCCTATCTTTGCAGGATTTCGAATCAGCCTGTTTCTCAGGACATGCTTGATGCCGTGCGGAACGTCAGACACGACATGCTGGAATACGCCGGACGGTTAATCGCTTCGGGCGAATCCGTTCCGATCGCGGATAAGCAACTCGCTTATGAAGCCTTCTTTGAGAGCACCCAGTGGTCGTGGACCGGCGAGTCGCAGGCCGAACGCATCGAAGCGGGGATGGTCGGTTTTCGCAGCATGCTCGACCTTGGTGTGGCAACAAACACCATGATGGCTCCGCTCACCATGATGCTGGACGCTGGTGAAGAACGCTGGGCCGAGCTCTACGGGCGCATCGACGATCTCGAACGACGTCACAGTAAGAAGCAGTTTGCAACGATCGTCTACTGGACCTCTATAGCGACCGAAATAGAACGAATTCGTCAAGCAATTCTAAAGCGTTTCCCTGACCTCGACCCGTCTCGCCGGTCGCGCGAATGGTTGTCAAAGCGGCAGGTCGTTGCCGTCGAAGATGTCTCAGGAGTCGACTACCTGATCATTCCAATGATGACTAAGACCAGCGTGTTGAGTCTTGGAATCAGTCACAGCACAACACCCTGCCGAATCGCTCTGGTTGAGTCTTTGCTGGCCGGTAACACACCGTCACGAGTGATCAACAAAGCCGAATTCACGTCCACTTTCATCTCATATCGCGGGCTGGGACTGAAGTGCATTCGTGGTGTCTGTCGGACCGATGATGCCGTTTTTGTCGCGACGTCAGAAAAAGGAATCGTTCGACTTCCAATCGATGGCAGCCCGGCAACGTGGATTACGACAGAGTCTGGCTTACTTTCGGACTACACGCACGGAATCGCCATGCTCAACGGACGGCTGATTGTTGCCAGCGGCGACCTCGGCTCCGATGGATATGTGCTGGGAAAAGAGATGTATCTGCAGAGCTTGAATATCGAGGACGGCACACACGAGGTCATCGTTTCAACGCGTCGCAAGGACCGGCAATCGCCGTTTGATGACGGACCGCTGTTTGAAGTGAATTCTCTGACGCCGGATCCGGAACGCGGTCGTCTGCTAATGATGATTCAGGTGCAGCACCGCCCCGGAGAATCAGGGGTCGACTCAAACACAGGACTCTGGGAGTACTCGCCGAAAACCGGTTTTCTTCAGCTTGCACACGGATTCATGCACTTCCGCGATGGCTTCGCCGATTCGTTTCCGGACGACTCGCGGACCGGGAAAATGGTGCTGACCGACCGCAACGGCGTCATGAGCATCAGACTCGCCGACGACAAGGTGGATTGGATCTACCGCATGAATCGGGTGGTGGCTCAGAATCGAATTCAGAGCGACGCACGATACAAGGGGCCGTTTGCACTGACTGACGATTCGTTATGGACATTCGAACCACTGGGTCGACTCAACGTGCAGACTCGGCAGTTTGAACGCTTCGCCGATCCGGCTGATCCAGAGCGACTGGGTTTCAACCGTCTCTTTGGACGCTGGTCGCAGTTCCTGCGAGTCCTTCCAGATCGCGAGGAAATGTTGTACGTGGACGGAAAGTCGATCTGGCTGCTGGGGATTCCACCGACCTCGGCCGACTGATAATCGCCCCATGGATGCAACAACGTAACGGGCCGGCCACATTTCGGCGGGAACGTATGATCGCGAAGACTTCGCAGTTCGCAACCGGTGAAAGAATTCTCTGGATGTCCTTTCAGATATCGAGAAACAATTCATCGCGCCAGGTCGAAATTGCGAGCGGCCCAGGAATTCGAGCGGGCACGCGCCACAGGATTTCGAATGGCCGTGGGATGTGTTCCATGATCAGAGACCAAATGCTCGAACGAATACCAATCTGAAATTGCGCTATAGAATTAACGCGTTTCGTATTGTGGAGACGTTGCCGGGTCGTTAAAAAGTTAGCGCAGCGAGAGCGTCACCAGTGCTGCGTGCCGACCTGGAACTGAACACCTGCGGGGAATAATGATGCCCGAGCCTTCTGAACTCAGCCGTCGCGAGCGGCAGATCATGGATGCCGTCTTCTCACTGGGAGCAGCGACCGTAAAAGAGGTCGTCGAGACGATTCCTTTACCACCGACGACGATGGCCGTCCGCAGGATGATGCACATCCTGGAAGAAAAGGGTCATCTCCGGAGGCGTGGGAACGGTCGCGAGGTAACTTACGCACCACGCGAATCAAAAGGGAAAGCCGGACGTTCGGCTCTTGAGAAGGTGCTGGAAACGTTCTTCGGCGGATCACTTGAGGAAGCACTCGCTGCACATCTGCATTCACGCAAGGACGGCGTGAGTCCGGAAGAACGCGAGCGGTTGATTGCGTTGATCGACCAGGCAAAGCAGGAGGGCCGCTGACATGAACCGCATACTCCTTATCGCTGCTGCTGTGCTGAGTACGTCGAGCCTGCTACTGGTGGATTTCGCCATCAAGGGCGGAGTACTTCTATTACTCGCGGCCCTTGTTGCATTACTGCTTCGGCGAGACTCCGCCGCGACACGACATCTAGTATGGCAGGTCTCGATTGTCGGGCTGCTGGTCGTGCCTGTGTTCTCTGCGGTACTGCCGCAATGGCGAGTGCTGCCAGCGTGGGCGGTCATTCCCGCCTCGACGGTGACAGAGGAACCGGACCTCATCGGGGTGTTGCCGGCACCCATGTTCGAGCCTCGGGCTGCGATGGAGATCGGATTGCCGCCACTTCATCCGGTACCCGGCTCTGTCCAACCGAACGCCCAGGACCCGGCTGTTGCACATCAACACGGTATTGAACTGCCGGTCACTCAAGCAGCGGTCGTAGTGCCTGTCGAGATTCTTTCCGAGCCATCACTGCCCGAGCGGAGTGTGCTCAAAGCGCTGCCGATTCTGTGGTTGATCGGATTCACGACACTGATCGCGCGATTGCTCGCTGCTCGCGCGATGCTCTGGAGTGGCGAACGTCGTGGAACGGTGATTGCTGCTTCTCAGCACACGAGTCAGGAAGATGGCCCGAGTCACTCGACTCGAAATTTGACAGACGAAGCGATCATCAACACTTTTCAAACGGCATGTCAGCAGCTCAGTGTCGTTCGGTCGGTACGACTGCTGATTCATGCCGAGAGAACGATCCCCGTGGTCTGGGGCATTCTTCGGCATCGGCTGTTGCTGCCAGACGCGGCTCGAACGTGGAGTGCTGAGCAGTTGCAGTCGGTGCTGCTGCACGAACTCGCGCACATAAAACGTCGAGATGCGATCGCTCAGTTGCTGACTCAGTTGGCGTGTGCGCTGCACTGGTTCAATCCACTGGTGTGGTTCGCGTCGTGGCGTTTGCATGTCGAACGTGAACGAGCGTGCGACGATCTTGTGCTGGCTAGTGGAGTGCGTCCGTCCGCTTACGCTGAGCACCTGCTTGATGTCGCCACTCGACTCTCGCCTGCCCGGTGGACTCAGGCCTGTGGTCTGGCGATGGCTCGCAAATCCTCGCTGGAAGGACGGCTTGCAGCGGTGCTCAGCGAGAAACTGAATCGTCGCAGTGTGCCGACGACCGTCGGTGTTGCGGTACTACTGGTTGGAATCGGGATCGCGGTCCCGGTGGCAATGCTGCACGCGACAGATGCTGTTTCGACCGATGAGTCTGTCGCCGACACAACAATTGATGCGCCTGAAGATGATGTGTCTGCTGCTCCCGTTCCTGCTTCGTTTGCAAAGTTGAAGCCGAAGCACGAAGACGGGCAGAAGCTGTTCAGGATCTGGCAGGAGCATGCTCGGACCGATGGGAAGATTCCCGGAGCGTGGATCGGGCAGCTTGGTGAGTGGGTGAAGTATTTTATTGAACTCAACGATGGTGCCGGCGAGAGCGGCGGACTGTCGGCAAAGTTCAAGATGCTGCTGCCACGCTTTGACGCAACGCATGACTGGACGCAGATGGACGCTGTGGCGTTGCTTGACGATGTGGGCGCCGTTCATCGGATCCCGTTCAGCAACGCGCTCGCGTCTGCTGCCGAGCGTGTCATCCTGCCGGGCGAGCCGCTGCCCGACGAACTGAAGTACGTCTCGTGGGGCAGGCGGGATGCCAGTGGGCTGCGAGTCGCGTGGTATCTCCAGCACGAAGACGATCGACAGACTCTGGAGGTCGAGCCTCACAAGCAACCCGGCATCTGGCAGTTGGTCCCCAGTCCGCGCACGTACCCGTTGGGCAGCGTGTTCAAGTCCCGGATTCTCATGCACAACGCCGGGGAAAAGCCGGTGTTCTTTGTGATGCCGTCGTGGCAGCAGTCATCGACACACGCTGCACACGATGACAAGGGGCAGCCGATCGAGGTCACCGCAACCGATTGGACCACGATGGCTTCAATGAGGATGTACCGGCTCGCGCCGGGTGCTTATCTCGAGACGAACGCTCCCGGCATCGGCGTGGGTTCCAGGACCAGCAACGAAGACTGGGCCAGCCTTCGTCCCGGAGCGTGGATTCACGCCAAAGTTGGTGACGAAGTCCGCTTGACGCCTGGGAATGTGGAAGTGCGAATGTCGCCATTCCAGGTCGGTACTCGACACATGAACGAGTTCCAGAAGCCAAAGGATGCGGCTGATTTGTGGGAGTCAATTGTGGCTGAACGAGTCAGTCGCGAGTTGCCGATTCCCCCAGGTGCGGCCGATCGCGAGCAGTTGCTGCGTCGCGTAGTCCGAGACTTGTACGGCGTGGATCCCGCGCAGAGCGAGATCGACGCGTTTGTCGCGGACAGGTCGCCCGGCTCGCTCCACCCGGTCACTGGCGAAGCGATACTGAGAGACCGCGTGAAGCACAACCGGAAGATGTCCTCGTTCACGGGCACGCTGCTGCCGGGTGAGATGACCTTTCGAGTGCTCGCCGCAGACCCGCAGGCCGGGAACGGGACGCGAATCGCGACCGCTCCTGGTTATTACATACTCGGCGACAATCAGCGTCTGCATGTGGAGCAGACTCGCAGCGGCGAACGGCGAGTGAATAAGGCGACGATTCGCTTCTTCTCGCCGAATCCCAAAACCACACCGGCAGCCGAACCCGTTGCGATTCCTCTGCCCGACGGCGTGAACACGTTCGAAATCTATTGGGACCGTGGCTCCGGCGTGCTGTGGGTGACTCAGAAGGGTCTGACACGCAAGTACGACTTCACAGATCCGGCCGACGTGAAAGAATCGCGGGCCGAGCCTGACAGCAGTCCGGACATCCCCAGCTTCCGTGACTGGGCGAAGGACTTACCCGCAGTTCTCGAGTTTCCCAGCGATTCGCCGCCGAATGGTCCAGAATCAACTGCCGGCACGAAACTCGAACCCGGCATGGAGGCAAACTTCAAGTGGGGAGCAACGGTTAACGGGTTGCGGGCAGCGCTCAGTCTTCGTCGGACTCTCGACGAACCCGACGATTTGTATGTCGTCATTCAGAATGTGTCGGACGCTCCGATTCATCTTGATAGTGCGGTGGCAGACAGCCGCAGGTTGTGGATCCGGCTCAAGGGTGTCACTCAGATGGCGTTGAGTGCGAAGAAACCCGGGCTGGTCGATGTGATGCTGCAGCCTCGCGAAGTCGCGTTTGTTCGCGTGTTTTCGCCCGAATCGACAGGCTCGGAAGGTCGTGCATTCACGGCGATCATCGCGGAAAGCGCGCTCAAGGATCAGAACTGGACGATGACTGTGGAGTTCGCTGTCGAACAGGCTCCGACGGGCTCATGGCAGGGCAAGCTGCGCACTGCCGATACCAGCGGCTTCGAGGCGGCGGCGAAGACGACGCTCAAGCCGTCCGGCAAGCCCGTTGAGAAAGCAGACGCGCCACAGACGCAACCGCAGAGTGGCACAAAACTCGAACCCGACCGTGAAGACAAGTTGCAGTGGGGCGAGCCGGTCAACGGTCTGCGAGCGGCACTCATCCGGCCGCCAGCGCTGGGACGTCCTGAGTCCACGCAGACGAAGGATTTCCAGTTCGTGATCCAGAACGTGTCGAAGGCTCCGATTCGACTGGTTGCGGACGCGACGGCGCCGAATCCTCGCCAGTTGACGCTCATGAGCCGGAAGCACGGCTGGGTGCAGTCGCGCACCCGAGTCGAAGAACCGTCCGATGTTGACGTCCTGCTGCGACCAGGCGAGGTCGCCATTCTGGACCTGCTGCCGTCAGCAGGCCACCAGGGATCGTCGATCTCCAGAAACCTCGACCTGGTTTTCTTTGGCGACATGACAATCGAGAAGGCACCGCCCGGAGCCTGGACGGGCACTCTTCTCACCGCCGAGATGCATGCTGCATTTGCCGCACATGGCCTGCTGCCAACGCACAAGGACGCGCGGGAAGTGTTCAAGATCTGGAATCAGGGAGCCCGCTTGAACAGGACGATTCCTGGCGCGCTCATTGGGTTGCTCGCCGACAGCGTGACGGTCTTCACGAAGAGCAATCCTACCTGGAAGACCACTCCGCAGTTGTTGCAGTTACTTCCGCGACTGGATGCCACTCGCGACTGGGAACCGCATGACGTCGTGACGCTGCTGGATGAAGTCGCCGCGATCCAGGCATCGCCTGTCAGTGCTCTGCTGGAAAATGAACTCACCAAAGTCATGCGCCGGGGCAAACCGTTGCCGAAAGAACTGGCGAGTGCGCCGTGGGGCGAGGCTCAACCGAACGGCCTGCGCCTGGCGTGGCTGCTGGAACCACAGATGCCGGAGGTTGGGATCGGCACTGCGCTTAAGTCACGGATCCTGATCCACAATGCAGGGAAGGGCACCGTCGTGTTCCGTGCCCGGAACTGGCATCAGTCCAACGATCACAACGCTCGCGATGCCGACGGGGCTGACGTCAAAGTGTCCTCGACACGCTGGCTCACACGGACGCAGGTTGTGCCGTTCCGGCTGAACCCTGGCGACTACGTGGAGCTGCCCGCAGCAGCCATTGGTGTCGGGCCACGAGGAGACGGCGCTGCCTGGAAGAACTCGAGAGCCGGCTCGTGGATCGAAGTGAAACCTGGCGATGAGGTGACGTTTCAGCCGGCTTCCGTGGCCCTGGGTGTCGGCGAACCTGACTCGGATCTGAACGACGCGGGGAGCTGGTGGCCTGCCCTGGTCACCGCGAGGTTGTACCGGGAAAAGCCAGTTCCGATGGACGACGAAGTGCGCAGGCGGCTGGTCTATCACGTGGGTTTGGATCTTGGCACATCCAACGGAGACGAGATCGTCAACGCCTTCCTGGAAGACCGTCAGCCGAACTCGCTGGAGACGCTGGCAAAGCGGCTCGCCGAACACACGAGCCCCGTTCCCTTCACTGGCTCGCTCGTGTCGGGACCAACGAAGTTCCGCGTGATTGCCTCGGCAGATGCCACGAATCCAACGCGTGACGCGAAGGCCGCGGAAGATGCTCCTGCCAGAAAGCCTGCTCCCGACGTCAAACCTGCCTCAGCCAATTGAGGAGTTTCAAGGAATTCATGGCGCAACTTCCAATCTCACGGGACGTGAGACTTGCCAGGACCGCATGATTTCAAACGCAGTCCGAAGATCCTGGCCCTGATGAAGAATCCAGGACAGCAACTCCAGGCCGAGCTCGCCGCCGCCGCATGACGTAAGCCCCTACCACCAAACCGTGGGAGCTGTACATCGTCGCCAACGATTGAGACGAGTCGACCGACATGGTGATTTCCGTGAAGGATCGTCGGACAACAGTTCGGTTTTTCGATTCCTCTGCGGTATTTTACTCGGCAACCTCTGCGTTACAGTGTCTGTATGATCAAGAAGATGGTCCTCAATTTCCTGTCCCTGATCTTGCTCGCTGCCGTGGTTGATGCTTCAGCCGTCGCGCACGCTACTGAACCGTCCAGGGGCGAGAAGCTGTTCGCGCTGAAGGTGAAGTCGCTCTTCGCCAGTAAGTGCATGGCATGCCACGGCGACGATCCGGACAAGATCGGTGGTGGTTTCGACATGCGCTCGCGCGAGGCCATGCTGAAAGGCGGCGAGAGTTTCACCGACGAAGTCCTGGTCCCCGGCAAAGGCGAGAAGAGCTTTCTTTACATCGCCACGACGCGTTCCGAAGAAGGTTTCGAAATGCCGCCGAAGGAGGCGGAACGACTCACCGAGGAACAGACCTGGTGGATTCGCGACTGGATCAACGCCGGTGCTCCGTGGCCGGACGAAACCAGAGTCGCCGATATTCAGAACAAGTATGCCGAAGGACTCATCGTAAAAACCTCTGGCGGACTAGGCGACGACTGGACGAATCGCCGTTACAAGCCGGAACATCTCTGGGCTTACCAACCGCTCAAGATCGAAGACGTTCCAGACTCTACTCACCCGGTGGACTGGTTCATTGACCGCAGGCTGAAGGGAATCAGCCTCGCGCCGGCACCGGTTGCACAACCGCGTGAACTGGCGAGACGACTGAGCTTCGGAATAACCGGCCTGCCGCCGACTCCGGAAGACGCGTCACATTTCGAAGCTGCGGCGAAGAATGACGCCAGTGCGGCGGTGGTCGATTACGCTCGTAAGCTGATGGCGTCTCCGCACTACGGTGAGCACTTCGGACGGCAATGGCTCGATGTCGCTCGTTACGCGGATTCCGCCGGCTTCGCGAACGACTATTCCCGTCCCAACGCCTGGCGTTACCGCGACTACGTTGTGCGAGCGTTCAACACCGACAAACCGTACGACAATTTCGTCCGCGAACAGATTGCGGGCGATGAATTGTTGAAGGATGCAGGCGGAGAGCAGAAGGGTGAAGCATTGCATTCGTCGGTCAACACTCATCCTTCAGAGCTGATGGTCGCGACGGGCTTTCTGCGGATGGGGCCATGGGAGCAGACGGGGATGAGCGTGTTTCGGATCACTCGTCAGCAGTGGCTCGACGATGTAACCGACTCGGTTGGCCAGGCGTTTCTCGGCCATCCTTTGCAGTGCGCGAAATGTCATGACCACAAGTTCGATCCCATTCCGACGCGAGACTATTACAGCATGATGGCAGTTTTCTCGACGACTCAGTTTGTCGAGCGAGACGCTCCGTTCACGAAGGACGAAAACCTGTCAGGTTTCAAGTCGGCGACTGAGTGGACTCGTGCAAAAATCGAGGCGTATCAGAAAGAGAGAAACGAACTCAACTCGCGAGTTAACAAGAACCGCAAAGACGAGACTGAAAGTGCCAAAGTCGGAGATAACGGTCTGGACCCCGGCGACGAAGCGTCGCTGGCCCGGATGGCCAGGAACATTTCCCGACACACATGGGAGTACGATAAGACTCGACCGATAGCCTTCAGCGTTCACACGGGGCATACCATTCAAAGAGCGAATGTCGGCAGCCGAATCGATATGCCAGACAATCCGTGGGACAAAGGATTCCTTGAGGAAGACACCATCCTGACCGGTGGAAACGCTTACGCCCGCGGCGACGCGGTTAAGCCGGGGCCGATCAGCGCCGCCGGGAATCTCGGCGCAATGCCGACTGCATCGTTTCCGGATGGTCGAGGTAAACGGCGACTGGCTCTGGCTGAATGGATCGTCAACCAGCGAAACCCGTTGACCGCAAGAGTCATGGCTAATCGTGTGTGGGCCTGGCATTTCGGGAAAGGCCTCGCTGGAAATCCGAACAACTTTGGGGCGACCGGTAAGCTGCCAACTCATCCAGCTCTGCTCGATTATCTCGCGAACTGGTTCATGGAGCATGACTGGTCGGTCAAGCAACTGAACGAGCTGATACTGACTTCAGCAACGTACCGAAGAAGTTCGCGGCACCCGAATCTCGAAACGCTCGACGAAAAGGATCCGACGCGAGACTTCTACGCGACCTGTCTTCCTCGCCGATTGACCGCCGAGGAGTTGCGCGATTCGATGCTGGCGGTCAGCGGCGAACTCAATCGCCAACGTGGCGGCATCCCGTGCCGACCGGACATCAACTTCGAAGTCGCCATGCAGCCGCGCCAGATCATGGGCGGCACGGCGTCGGTTTATGAGCCGGATCCGCTGCCAGAACAACGTAACCGACGCAGCGTCTATGCAGAGAAAATTCGCGGATTGCGTGATCCCTTCCTGGAAGCTTTCAACCAGCCTGGTCCGGACAAGTCCTGCGAGCTTCGCGAAACATCGACCGTCGCTCCGCAGGCGCTGACTCTGTTCAATGCTGAAGAAGTTCAGGATCGATCGATCGCGCTGGCCGCGCGTTTGACAACGATAGAAGGTGACAACGCGACGCTCTTGCAGCGAGCCTTCGAGTTGGCTTTGGGTCGCGTTCCGACCGACGATGAACTGCAAGCCTGCCTCGCGCACTGGACTCAGGCAACGAAAGAAGAAACCAGTAAACACTACGACCAGAAGAAGTTTTCCAGCCGTGTTAAACGCACGGTTATGGCTGAGAAGACAGGAGAACCGTACGACTTTTTCGAAGTCATGCCTGCGTACGAAAACTATGTTCCGGATCTCCAGCCCGCTCACGTGGATGCTCGCACTCGCGGGCTCGCACACGTCTGCCTCGTCATCTTTAATCTGAACGAATTCGCCTACATCGATTGATCATGAATACTCATTCCACAAACACAGCTGTGCCGAGTCGCCGAGATTTTCTCTACGGACTTGGTGCTGGTCTTGGCTCGGTCGCTTTCTCCTCAATGCTGGCCGCAGACGAGCCGTCATCCGTCGGAACGTCTCATCTGCCGGTTAAGGCAAAGCGTTGTATCTTCCTCTTTATGGAAGGAGGACCATCTCACCTGGACACGTTCGATCCAAAAATTGAACTGACCAAAAGGCACCTGCAGGAGTTCTCGCGGTCCGGTGAACAGGAGAGCGCGATGTCCTCGGGCAAGCGTTACTTCGTCAAGAGTCCGTTCGACTTTATTAAGGCCGGCGAAAGTGGAGCGGATATCTGCACCGAGTGGACGCATCTCAAAGAACGAGTTGACGATATTTGCTTTTATCGCGGTGCAATGGTCGAGTCGGTTAACCACCCAACCGCGTGCTACCACATCAATACCGGCAATCGTTTCGGAGGCGATCCGGGAGTCGGTGCGTGGGTCAACTACGGACTGAGCACCGACAATCAGAATCTGCCAGGTTTCGTCGTGCTGCCTCGGTCGAGTTATCCGCAGGGCGGAGCTGCCAACTGGTCAAACGGTTTTCTACCGGCTCAGTTTCAAGGGACACCCCTGCGCCCCGAAGGCAGCCCGATCCTCGATCTGAATCCGCCAGCAGGAGTCACGCCCGAACGCCAGCGCAGCAATCTCAATCTGCTGGCCGCTCTGAACAGTAAACATCTCGAACAACGTCCGGGACGCAGCGATCTGGAAGCGCGAATGGGTTCGTACGAGCTCGCCTTCCGAATGCAGTCCGAAGTGCCCGACGTCCTGGACATCGACGGTGAGACCAAAGAAACGCTCGACATGTACGGCGTCGGCGATTCGAAAACCGACGCGTTCGGGCGAAAGTGTCTACTGGCCCGACGACTTGTTGAGAAAGGCGTCCGCTTTGTGCAGGCCTACGCCGGAAACTGGGACAGCCACGACTACATTCAGCGTGCGCACGGTTCGCTGATTCGGTCGGTGGATCGTCCTATCGCTGCATTGCTTCGCGATCTGAAAGAGCGAGGCCTGCTCAACGACACGCTGGTTGTCTTCTGCGGAGAGTTCGGCCGGACGCCAGACAACGGCCTCCGTGGCGGCGGAAAATCCTACGGGCGGGACCACAACGCCAAAGCAATGGCCATGTGGTTTGCCGGAGGCGGGACAAAAGCAGGCCACACGATTGGCGCAACGGACGAGGTTGGAGCCGAGGCCGTCGAATGCGTGCATCACATTCGCGACATCCACGTCACGCTGCTGCACCTGCTGGGCCTCGACGATAACCGCCTGACCTACTACCACGCTGGCCGCTTCAAACAACTGAGCCAGTTCGGCGGCACAGTTATTAAGGAGTTGATCGCCTGACCGTACGGTTGGTTGAAAATCTGTGAGCAGTACTTTTTCAACTATCCGTCATCTCGTTCGGACATACATCGCATGGATGCGCGTCTATCCTGATTCGTCGATCACGGCTGGACTGGTAGCCCGTATCGAAGCGATGAACACGCTCGCTGAATGGAGCGAAGGCTTCGTCTGGCGACAATCCGGCACCGAAGTAAGTGGCTATCCGAAAAGATATGCCGGCCCCGTCCACGTGTTTTCCTTAACGCACTGTGTGAGTCGCCGCCGCCGACCACAGGCGTCCGTTGGGACTCGGATCGAATTGGCTGCGATTTCTGTCATCAGTCCGGCCACA
>JAQBWV010000112.1 GCA_027624335.1 Planctomycetota bacterium | reverse complement strand
AACTATCACGACGTCCATAATACACTTCCTCCGGGCATCAGCGGCGTCGATCGGACTAATGGACCTCATAATATTAACGGCAGCAATTCGTTTGGATGGGGGACCATGATCCTCCCAATGCTGGATCAGGTGAATCTATACAAGGAGCTGAACACAAAGTTGCCACTGCTCGATTCAGCCAACAGTCTGCCTATCCAGAAAGTGCTTTCCGTCTACCGCTGCCCCTCAGACACCGCTGCTGACACATGGGACCTGAACGACACGTCGGCCGCATTTCTGGTGACGCTGGCGAGCTCTAACTATCCCGGACACTTCGGCACACTCGAACTGGACGCCTGCGCGATGACTCCTAATCAACAATGTCTCGGTGACGGGTTTCTGTTTCATAATAGTTCCGTGCGGTTCCGAGACATTACAGATGGACTCAGTAGCACTTTTCTGGCAGGTGAACGTCGTTCCGGAGATCCAGGGGATTTCAACACAACCTGGGTCGGTGCCCCGCCAAACGGCGAAGATGCACTCGCGCGGGTCCTGGGCGCTGCTGATCACACACCGAATCACCCAGACAACCATCTGGACGACTTCAGTAGCCAGCACACGGGCGGTTGTCACATGCTGGCTGGCGACGGAGCCGTTCATTTCGTCAGCGAAAACATTGACGATGGCATCTGGAAAGGACTTGGGACTCGACGCGGAGACGAACTCATTGGCGAGTTCTAGCATTGGCGAGTTCCACCATTGGCGAGTTCCAGCAGGAGAATGCTTCGTCGCCGTTTTCAAGTTGATCGACGACCCCGTGAAGCGTGAAGATCTCTGCTACCAGTCGCATCCAGCATTAATCACGAGACGTGCATCCTGTAATAGACTATGGCGACTGGTGCTGGTACTTTTTGCGAGACAAAAACTCCTGGCTGGGAATGCTCATGTCCATCAAGACGAAATGTCCGCACTGCAGCAAGATGCTGACGCTTAAATCAGAAGCCGCCGTTGGCCGGACTGTTCCTTGTCCGCAGTGTCGAGAACCGTTCACTGTCAAACTGCTCAGGACTAAACCGAAACCGCCAGTCGAGAAGCCGGTCGACGAGTACGACGAATACGATGAGCAGGCGTATGATGACTACGGCGACGATGACTATGGAGACTCGGCGGCTGACGACGGGCGGCAGGAGGATTACAAGGCCGCGCCTAAGCGATCGTCATCAGCAAAATCATCAAAGAGGACCGCAAAGAAAAAGAAGAAGACCGCCGGGCTGCCGCCGTGGCTGACCTACGCAGCATTCGGACTTGCGGGCGTGGTCGTCCTCGGTGGACTGGCCGGTGCAGCAGTCATGATTTTCGGCTCTACCGAAGAAAGCGGTGCCATCACTGGGAACGAGAATTCCGAATCAGCACCTGATGCAGAATCTCCTGCACCTGAAGCACACGTTGCTGACACCGCAGAATTGAGCTCACCGGCTGACTCAGATATGGCCCAATCGACAAACAGCAACACCGAGGATTTCGAGGCGGCGGTGAACGCGGAAAAGCAGGACACGCTGGGAGAACTCGACGCCATCCGCGGTCGCATCAAGAGTACCACCGGCAGCATTCAGAACACAGTCCCTGGCGGTAAGTAGCGCAGCTGCGACGAGCCCTTCATCGCCGACGAACTCTCTGGTGTGTCGGTTCCGTCATCTCATGTACCTCGTGCATTGGTCAGCGTCTGCCTGGTCGGTGGTTCTCTGCACTTTGCAGGGGCACGTTGACCGGCGTCTGCTGCTTGTCCGAAGTAACAATCTTGCGACGACCGGGAGATAACCAGCAGTATTCGCCAAACGTTTTCAAACGTGCTCCACGCAAAAACAAAACGACCGTCTGGATTCTCCAGACGGTCGTTTTCCGCTTCATTGTTCAGCAGACCAAAGGATGTTTTCCTTAGGCCAACGCTGCCTTGACAGTTTTCACGATCGCAGCAGCGACCTTGTAGGGATCAGCGTTCGAAGCCGGACGTCGATCTTCGAGGCGGCCCTTCCAGCCGTCTTCGATCGTTCCAACAGGAATTCGAATCGAGGCACCGCGATCTGAAACACCGTAGCTGAACTGGTCAATTCGCTGCGTTTCGTGCAGACCAGTCAGTCGTTGCTCGTTGTGAGCACCGTAAACAGTGATGTGCCGAGGAATCTGAGTCCCAAAGCCTTCGCAGATCCTGGTAAACGTTGCCTGATCGCCACAGGTTCGCATGACTTCGTTCGAGAAGTTTGCGTGCATCCCGGAACCGTTCCAGTCTGTTGGACCGAGCGGTTTCGGATGCCAGTTGATGGCCAGTCCATACTCTTCGCCAGCTCGTTCGAGCAGATAACGAGCGACCCATACTTCATCGCCAGCCCGCTTGGCTCCCTTAGCAAAGACCTGAAATTCCCATTGACCGGCAGCCACTTCTGCGTTGATGCCTTCGACGTTGATGCCCGCTTCCAGGCAGGCATCAAGGTGTTCTTCAACAACCTGTCGACCGTAGGAGTTTTTAGCACCAACCGAACAATAGTACGGCCCCTGCGGAGGCGGAAATCCACCCGGAGGGAAACCTGGCGGTAGATTGCTCTGCGGATCCCACAGGAAATATTCCTGTTCAAAGCCAAACCAGAAATCTTCGTCGTCCTCACCAGCGTCGATTGTCGCGCGACCGTTCGACACGTGAGGTGTGCTATCGGGATTGAGAACCTCCGTCATCACCAGGAATGCGTCCTTGCGATCGGGATCCGAAAAAATTGCGACGGGCTTCAACAGAAGGTCTGAAGAACCACCATCAGCCTGCTGTGTTGAACTGCCGTCGAAGCACCACACCGGACAATCTTCGAGTGTGCCACCAAAATCAGTAGCGATACGAGTCTTGCTACGAAGGCTCTGGGTCGGCTTGTAGCCGTCGAGCCAGATGTACTCAAGTTTAGTCTTCGTTGTCATTTGAATGTTACTCCTGAATCAGATCAAAAACGTGTTTCGCCAGAATGGTGTCGTCTATCCAGATCCGTGTTCCGTGATGATCAGTCGGCATCCATACCTGAACCAGACCATCACACAACCGGGCTTGTACGGGGAGCTCTGGAGACCAGATGGTGAGCGCTCCCTGAATTCCAAATTCGACCGCAGTCCGATTTCTGCTCAACGTCCAGGCACATTTGCCTGACCTAAGCGCAGATCTCGCAACCGGAAGGCCGAACGAAAACAAATTCGAGTGTCCAGACGAGTCGTCACGCTGGAATTCGAATTGCGTCAGTACCACAGAAATCAGGCCACTTTCGTTATCTGCGTTACTGAAGAGTTTGTGGTAAACAACTGATGAGGAACCAGCACAACCACAGCTTCTATCGCTTTCAGCAGAGATAGCAACGACCGTGCCAGTCTCAGAGCATCCCAACTCAAGGCACCGATCCTTCAGGTCGCTGCATGCTTCCTTCACAGCCCACTACACAGCCGCGTCCACTGAGTACCACCGTCAGAAATGACAGTGGTTCGGCAGAATAACCGCGGCTCACAACGAATTCCATCGATCCGGGCCTGTCGATTCCAGCGTGCCGACAGGCGAGCAATCAGGCTGACGCCGCAGGCAGAGAAGTGAACCAGCCAGCACTTCTACACAATCTTCATTCGTGCTTCCGGAGTCGGCTTGCCGCGGGTTACTGTAAGCCTTGCCTACGGACTTCGAACCAGATGATGCGAGCAAGGCGTCAGACCAATCATTAATGTCCTCGCTGAATTCAAAGAGGATGAATCGGTTTGCCTCGGCTTGACACTCCTTCGCGTCGCCAGGCGAGTGGTGCCATACTGTCGGCGTCTAAGATCAGTTACGGAATGCGGTTGAATGGAGGCAGGAATGCACTGGCTCTGGTACGGATTGCTGTTGTTCATCGTCCTGGTGATCGTCTACGACGTCGTGCAGAAGAAGCACGCGATCCTGCGGAATTTCCCCATTATCGGCCACTTTCGGTACCTGCTCGAAATGATCGGTCCCGAACTGCGGCAGTACATCGTCACCAGCAACAACGAAGAGCGACCCTTCAGCAGAGATGAACGTACGTGGGTTTACGCGTCGGCCAAGAAGCAGAATAACTATTTCGGCTTCGGCACGGACAACGATCTGGAGCACTCGCCAGGCAATCTCATCATCAAGCACGCAGCGTTTCCATTGATGGAACTTCGCCAGGGGCATCCGGACTTTGATCCGACATTTCGAATTCCCTGTCCCAAGATTCTGGGTGAGGCACGCAACCGGACGAAGGCGTTTCGTCCCGCATCAGTCGTCAATATTTCCGGTATGAGTTTCGGCTCGCTGAGCGGTCCGGCGATTGAAGCCTTCAATCGAGGGGCCTCGATTGCCGGTTGCCTCCATAACACGGGCGAAGGTGGCATCTCTGACTACCATCACCACGGTGGTGATTTGATCTGGCAAATCGGAACCGGATATTTCGGATGTCGCGACGAACAGGGCCGATTCAGCTTGAGCCGCTTTAAAGAATGCATCGACCAACACCCGATCCGAGCCATCGAAGTGAAGCTGAGCCAGGGAGCCAAACCAGGACTCGGCGGCCTGCTGCCGGCCGCCAAGATCACGCCGGAGATCGCGAACATTCGCGGCATTCCTATGGGTAAAGATTGCGCGAGCCCGTCATCACACTCAGCCTTTCACGACGCCGATTCAATGCTGGATTTCGTCGAGATGATCGCTGCCGAAAGCGGGCTGCCGGTTGGCATCAAGTCAGCAGTCGGGGAATCTCAGTTCTGGTCCGATCTGGCTCGACTGATGGACACTACGGGACGAGGAGTCGACTTCATCACCGTCGACGGTGGCGAGGGAGGCACGGGAGCCGCGCCGCTGGTCTTCTCGGATCATGTGGCGTTGCCATTCAAGCTGGGCTTCAACCGCGTGTACCACGAGTTTTTTGAACGAGGCAATCATTCTCAGATTGTCTTTATCGGCTCAGGCAAACTCGGATTCCCTGCAACGGCGTTGCTCGCCTTCGCACTCGGCTGTGACATGGTCAACGTCGCCCGAGAACCGATGCTGGCCATCGGCTGCATTCAGGCACAGCGATGTCATACGGGCCACTGCCCGACCGGCGTTGCCACTCAGAACCGCTGGTTGATGCGCGGCCTTGATCCAACTCACAAGGGGGCTCGCGTCGCCAACTACATTGTCACCCTCCGGAAAGAAATTCTGCAGTTATCGCGAGCCTGCGGAGTCCGGCATCCGTCACTGGTCACACCGGACCAGTGTGAAATAACGGACGACTGCTTTGGCAGCAGAACAGCACGTGAGGTTTTCAAACTGTCTCCCTCTCCAGACTACGGCCTGCCCTCCGACGCACAGCGAGTCACCATGCTCGACCTCCCAGCAACGACGACGGAGTAAGCAAGCAGGATTCAGTCACTTTGCTGAGTTCTTTCGTTTGAAATGCGATGGCGGAAAAGCATCCTGATACTCAGTACTGGTCCCACAAATAAACGACTGGTATTCGGCAGAGTGTTTGATCTGACGCAAATCTGCTGAGACGCGAAGAATCGTAAAGAAACCAGGAGTAACTCTTTGCGTACCTCTGCGGCTTAGCGCCTTTGCGTCAGGTTTTGATTCTCAGTCACTTTTTCGCGGGACGTGTTCTAAGCGAGCAGCTCGTCGATCACATGACCATGCACGTCGGTCAAACGTCGGTCGATGCCATTGTTTCGCACCGTCAACCGGCGGTGGTCAATTCCGAGCTGGTGCAGAATTGTCGCGTGGATGTCGTAGACCTGCGTCGGGTTATCTCGATCCAGAGGCTTGTAGCCCCACTCGTCTGATGGACCGTAGCTGATTCCCCCTTTAATGCCGCCTCCGCACAGCCAGTTCGTGAAGACGTACGGGTTATGGTCGCGACCTTTGCTGCCCTGTGTGCTGGGCATTCGGCCAAACTCGGTGGTCCACAGCACGATCGTGTCTTCCAGCATGCCGCGTTGCTTGAGGTCCTTAATCAGCGCGGCGGCTCCTTGAGACATGCCCAGTGCCAGCGGCCCGTGGTCTCGCTGAATGTCCTCGTGCGAGTCCCAGTTACGTCGCGGGAATCCGTTGTCGTTGCCCGACCAGATTTGAACAAAGCGCACGCCGCGTTCCAGCAGTCGTCGAGCCACCAGGCATTTGCGACCGAAATAGTCCGCTTCCTCGACAGGATTGATTTCTTTGCTGAACTCGTTCAGTCCGTGACTCAGTCCGTACATGCGGTGAATGTGCTGCGGTTCCTGTGACAGGTCCAGAGCCTCCGGAGCGCTCAGCTGCATCTTTGCTGCCAGTTCATAGCTGCGAATCCGTGCTTCCAGACGCGAGTCTCCTGGTCGAGATTCCTGATGTTCGCGATTGAGCTTCGTCAGAAGTTGTAGCGTTCTGGAGTCGCTCTCGGCGCTGACGTACTTCGCCCTGGCGATCAGATCGTCGATGGGGTTTTCCGTTCCCGGTCGAATGATCGTTCCCTGATGATGAGTCGGCAGAAACGCCGCTCCCCAGTTCTTTGGACCGTTCGACGCGAAGCCTCGACGATCCGGCAGAACAATGAACGTCGGCAGATTCTCGTTCATGTTGCCCAGCGCGTAGCTGATCCAGCTCCCCATTCCTGGAAACCCTGGCGTGTCGAAGCCCGTCGCCTGCAGGTAAGTCGCCTGACTGTGGACTCCCGTCCTGCCGACCATGTTATGCACGAACGCCATTTCATCCACGACGTCGCCCAGTGGCTCGACGGCTTCACTGAGATATTTGCCGCACTCGCCATATGGCCGAAACCGGAACGGCGACTTCATCCACGGTCCCAGCCCATTCTGAAAGGCTTCGACATGCTCGCCGAAGTCAGATTTCTCGCCGTGGTATTTCTCCAGCGCGGGTTTGTAGTCGAACAGGTCGAGGTGACTGGCAGCTCCGCCCATAAACAGCTGCACAACGCGCTTCGCCTTCGCTGGATGATGCAGCACCTTGACGGCGGAACCAACGCCCGGACTTACTGACGCCGCCAGTAGACCATCGTCCAGCAGTACGCCGGCCAGAGCCAGACTGCCGAAACCACTACCCAGTTGATTGAGAAAGTGTCGTCGATTCATGTCAATATTCACTGGTCGTGCATTCCCATGAAGTAGGTCAAGCCTGCAAGACTAATCAACAAACACAAACTCGTTCAGGTTAAACAACAACCGGCAGAGATTCGGAGCGCCGAACTCATCCGCGTAGGCTACCAGCGTTGCGAGTTGCTCCGTCGTCGGTTGCCGACCGGTAATCAGTCGGCAGGCTCGCTCCACCTGATTCAATTTGTCGTCCGTTTCGTTCTGCAGCCGCTCTGTGAAATGCTCCGCCATGCGCAGCATGAACTTATTGTTGAGCAACGAAAGCGCCTGCAGCGCTGTTACTGTTTCGTCCCGTCTGGGCACGCTTTGCGAGGAATCCGCGCAGTCAAGCGTTGTCATGAACGGGTCGGGCTGACTGCGAGCGATAAACCGATAGATGGATCGGCGGTGAGTTGTCGGATCATCGGGATCGTGTTTGTGGTATTCGTAGTGGGGTGAATGTTGAGGGTGCTCCAGCACGAACAGCTGAAACCCCGGCCCGTACATTGTTCGATCCATCTTCCCGCTGACCGACAGAACGGCATCGCGAATTTCTTCAGCGGTCAGACGTCGGCGGTTCATCCGCCAGAGATAGACGTTCTCACTGTCGGTCTGGCTGTTTCGTTCGTCGTGCGCCGACGACTGCCGATAGACGGAACTCGTGACGATCAGTCGGTGAAGTTTCTTCAAGGACTGCCCACCGTCGCGAAACTCGACGGCCAGCCAGTCGAGCAGTTCCGGATGCGAGGGCAGCTTCCCCATGCGGCCGAAATCGTTGGGCGAATCGACCAGACCTCGACCGAAGTGATACTGCCAGACTCGATTGACGATCGATCGCCACGTCAGCGGGTTGTCACGAGCGACGATCCAATTGGCCAGAGCGACTCGTCGATCACTTTCGCTGTGCGACTCCGGCAGTTGAAACTTCCAGTCAACGCTGGCAATTATCGGAATAGCACCCGGTCCGACACGTTGGCGAGGTTGCTGAACGTTGCCTCGGTGCAGAATATGAATCGTGCGTGGAATTCCGCCGCTCGCCCCGGTTCCGACGAAGTTCCCGGTCCCGTGATGCACCATGCCCGAGTACACCATGCTCTGAGCCGGCAGAGACTTGATCGCCTGAGTTGTCGCCTTTAACTCGGTCTCGTTGTCAGCCATCTTCGCTTTGAGGTCATCGCTCAAGGCATGCTTCAGTACCGCCTGCCGTTCGTCAGTCAGCCTCGCAATCTGAGTCTGAATATCCGGAGACGCCGTGACGCCGAAGTAGTAACCATCGACCAGATTCTTTCGCTGCCAGCGGACGGGAGCTTCGATTGAATCCGGCGACGACACCGGTTTATCAGAAGCCGCATTCTGACCATCCGGAGTCAGGATGCTGAATTCGGCAAGGGCGAAGATGTAGTCGTTGCGGCGGTGAGCCAGTTTTGTCGCCGTCATTCTGACATAGCGAGCCTTGAGCCCGCCAGGAGCTTTGACTGTCTGCGGATTCGTGCCGGGATTAGGGACGTCGGCCTGCGAGTGATCTGCCAGAACAACGGCGTCTGTTTGAAACGATTCGTCGTCTGAAGCTTCGATCCGATACCGCGGCGGAAAACCGAAACCGTGACCGATGTCGTTAAACGTATCGTGGCATCCGACGTAAAGAATCGAGTCGATGACAGTGGGTTCGCCGAGGTCGATCTGAACCCATTTCTCGACGTCCTGCCTTGGCGAGATCTGGCTGTGGTAACCGAATTCCGGTCTCGCTCCCTTCGCCGCTTCCTTCTGCTTTTGCAGTTCGGCGAGCTTCGAGTCAATCGGAGCCAGTTGACTGCCAGCTCGTTTATTGATTTCCGCGTCGATCGCCGCCTTCTCGCGGAGCAGTTCAGTATTTCGTTCTGCCAGTTCCGTTCGTCGATATGCCGTGTGCGGGTCCGCGTCGTACTTCTGGTCGGCTCGATCCAGCGCGGCAAAAACCGACTGCAGACTGTAGTAGTGTTCCTGAGTGATCGGGTCGAACTTGTGATTGTGGCAACGGGCACATTGCACCGTCACGCTGCAGAACGTGTTCATGGTCGACGTCACTATGTCATCGCGATCCAGATTGCGGGCAACCTTGCCATCAATCTTCGACTCCGGCACTTCGGCGTGGCCGATGAAATCCCAGGGACCGGCAGCGATGAAACCTGTTGCCGTGATGCCGTCTTCCGTGTTCGGCCAGAGCGCGTCGCCGGCGATCTGCTCTCTGACAAACCGTTCGTACGGCTTGTCCTCAATGAGTGACCGAATCACGTAATCGCGATACGGCCACGCGTTCGGACGCAGCTTGTCCTTGTCATAACCGTGCGTGTCCGCGTAGTGGACGACGTCCAGCCAGTGTCTCGCCCAGCGTTCGCCGTAACCATTCGAATCAAGCAGCCGGTCGACCAGCCGTTCGTAAGCCTGCGGATCGTCGTCCCGCAGGAAAGCGTCGATCGTTTCCGGAGTTGGCGGCAGGCCGATCAGGTCAAAGTGCAATCGGCGAATCAGTGTCAGACGGTCCGCTGCGGAAGTGGACGTCAGCGATTTGTCGCTCAGCTTTTCCAGAATGAAGGCGTCGATCGGCGTTCGCAATCGCAGCGGCTGACGTGACGAATCGTCCGGTCGACCGCCATTTGTTGACCTGGTACGCGAAGACCAGCTCGCAGGAAGCGGGGGTCGGTGCAGCGGTTTCAGAGACCACCAGTTGAGATCCGCCACCGCCGTTTCGGTCAGCGTGAAGTTCTCGGGCCATTTGGCCCCGTCGTCGATCCACTTGCGAACGATGGCGATCTCCGCAACCGACAAAGGGTCCGCGTTCTTCGGCATCTGTGCCTTGCCATCGACCGGCGTCATCAGTTCGATCAGATGGCTGGAATCGGCTTTGCCCGGCTCGATGTAACCTTCCCGAAACGCGACGGTCGCAGACTCAAGAGAAAAGTCGCCCTTGTGATCGACGTCGTTGTGACAACTCAGACATCGTTGCTGCAGAATCGGGGCGACCTCATCACGGAACTGTGACTCTTCAGCGTGAGAAACCTGGTCCATTCCAATCAGCAATGCTACGAGACCAGCAGCGGACACCACTACGAGTTTCATGACAGTAATTCTCCATCGCGCACTGACAGTCAGTTGAATCTGACTGCCCGCGAAAGGGAGCGTCGCGTTGACGCGTCCGTGTCGATGCGAGCTGAAGATCACGGGAAGTCTCAGTCTGGAGGTGTCAGTGACAGGCTTGATGTCAGTTGTATATTCCATCGTCAAATCGCGTACGTTGGTCATCGGGACATTAAGTTGACAGCATCACCTTCGCGAGTTCAGCTCGTTGACGGTCCAATTGGACAGTCAATAGAATCGGGGTGATCCGTGATTGCGAATCAATTCACTGATCGGTGACGTGTCTCACAGACAGGCTCTGGAAGTTTAACGATCCTTCCGAATCTGTGCTCCCGCCTCTGATGGAGCTTCCTTGTTCGAAATCTGACGTAGTAACGGAGTGTCTCTGGTGACAGCATCGTCGGCAAAGATTGCCCTTGAGTCCAACATCACCGCAGCACCTCTGAATGTTGAGGAAGCAGTTCGCGATCGATACAGCGCTGCAGCTCAGAATAAAGAAGCGGCGCTCTGCTGTCCGGTTGAGTACGACTGGAAGTACCTCGCTGCGATTCCCGATGAGATCATCGAACGTGACTACGGCTGCGGCGACCCTTCGCAGTTTGTGAACCCAGGCGACACGGTGCTGGATCTCGGCTCTGGCGGTGGAAAGATCTGCTATATCGCTGCGCAGGTTGCTGGATCGGCGGGCAAAGTGATCGGCGTTGACTGCAACGACGACATGCTGGCGCTCGCTCGAAAATACCAGCCAGACATGGCGTCCAAACTGGGCTATGCCAATGTCGAGTTTCGTAAAGGGAAGATTCAGGATCTCAAACTGAATCTGGAGTTGCTCGACGGTCTTCTCGCGGATCATCCGGTTCAGACCAGTACTGACTGGCTGGAGCTGGAGACTCAATCGCAGCGTCTGCGCGACACAAAGCCGCTGATCGAAGCAGACAGTATCGACGTGATCGTTTCCAACTGCGTGTTGAATCTCGTTCGCGAAGACGACCGTCGACAACTGTTCGCCGAAATGTTCCGCACGCTGCGTCGCGGCGGTCGAGCGGTCATCAGTGACATTGTTTCAGACGAAGATGTTCCTGAAGCTCTTCGTAATGACGCTCGGCTGTGGAGCGGATGTATGAGCGGAGCGTACCGGGAAGATCTTTTCCTGAAGGCATTTGAAGATGCCGGCTTTTACGGAATCGAGATTGTCAAGCGGCAAACAGAGCCGTGGGCGGTTGTTGACGGAATCGAATTCCGCAGCATGACCGTTCGCGCATGGAAAGGAAAAGAAGGCCCGTGCCTCGAACGAAAGCAGGCGGTTGTCTACAACGGTCCCTGGAAGGCGGTGATCGACGACGACGGGCATCGACTGAATCGAGGCGAACGGATTGCCGTTTGCGACAAGACCTTCAACATCTACACGAGTGAACCTTACGGCTCACAGATAACCCCGTTGCCGCCTGCCGGAAACATCCCACTGGAACTTGCCGGAAGCTTCGACTGCCGGAAAACCACGATCCGGGATCCTCGCGAAACAAAGGGTTCATCACCGGGACTGACAATGCTCCCCTCCGCAGACTGCTGCAGCCCGGACGGCGGTTGCTGCTGACGCCTGCGTCTTACAGCAGCTTCGCAAAGTCTGTACGTAGCTCACGTGCAACATTGAGTGTTTCTGACAGGAACGGTTTGAAATCACGGAATGAACTGACCCGGGAAAAACACCCCTTCTGTCTGTCATCTTTTGAACCAACGCATCCCATTGCGGCCTTCCACTCTGTGAACCTTTGCGTCTTCGCGACTTTGCGTCAGATTTCAGGAAAACGGCGCCACTCGAAAAGGTCCTGCCATGATTCGGTCTGCAATGTTGGTCGGTGTCGGTGTTCTGGTGTTCGCAATATCCGCTCGCAATTCGTTCGGGCAGATTGAGAACCTTTCATGGCCGCCTCAATTGCCCAATGGCAAGGCGGTCGTCTCAGTCGAATCCGACGAACTGCTGACGCCACAG
The DNA here is from genome assembly GCA_027624335.1 of Planctomycetota bacterium. Taxonomy (GTDB): domain Bacteria; phylum Planctomycetota; class Planctomycetia; order Planctomycetales; family Planctomycetaceae; genus JABMPE01. The sequence goes on along the minus strand of JAQBWV010000112.1, from coordinate 8,650 downwards.
GGAAATCTGAAGCCGGGTGTTCAGATCGCGAAGACGGCTCCGCTCGTCGATTTGCTGTACTACCCGGAGCAGACCTATCCCGGCCATCCGTGGAGCGTGTGGGGAGACGGGCTCACTGTTGGTACCAAGTACTTCTCAGCAATTGGCGACCATCTCGCGCCACAGGGAAACGCCTTTGTGTTCGAGTACGATTCGGCAACCCGGCAGATCCGGACGCTGGCCGGCACCACAAAGATGATCAACCTGCCCGCTGGGCACTACATGCCCGGCAAGATTCACAGCCGAATCGATCTCGGCAGCGATGGCTGGCTGTACTACTCGACGCACCGCGGATCAACGCGTGTGACGACGGACGAGTATCACTACAAAGGCGACTGGATTCTGCGGACTCATCCCGAATCGGGAAAAACAGAAATCGTCTCCCATGGCCCCGTCCCGAAAGCGTGCATCCCGACAAGCGTGCTGGATCCGGACCGGCTGATTTTCTACGGCGGTACGTCGGCTGGGGATCCGAAGGACAAAACCGTCACGTTCTTCGCTTACGACATCGCCCGCCGGAAGGTGCTGCATACCGCTGTCAGTGGCCCCGCGAGATATCTGATTCTGGCTCGATCCACCGGGCAGGTCTATTACATGAACGAGGTTACGAATCAGTTCATGCGCTACGACCCGTCGACCGGAAAACCGCCGGAGCCAATTGCAGGTTCCATCGGTCTGCGAGCGGCGACTCAGGAAACTCCGGACGGCCTGGTTTACACAGTGGGCAAGTCAGACGGTCACCTGTGGCAATTCAACACGAAGACAGAAGAGATCGTCGATATTGGTGAACTGGCGGTTGCAGCGCAGACCTATACGGCGAGCATCGACGCGGACCCGACCGGACGATTTCTCTATTACGTCCCCGGAGCCCACGGCGGCAGCCAGAATGACGGTACGCCGATCATTCAGTTCAACACGAAGACTCGCACCAGAAAAGTGATCGCGTTTCTGCAGCCCGCACTCCAGCAGAAGTTTGGGTACGTGACCCTGGGAACGTTCGGCTCTGCCATCAGTCCCGACGGAGCACGTCTCTTCATCACGTGGAACGGCAACCGCAGCGGCGCCGACAGTCGAGGAAGACTTCCCTTCGACACGTGTGCTCTGACCGTAATTCATATTCCAGAGTCGGAGCGACGGGTCAAGTGAGTCGTTTCTGTCATCTGTAAACTCATTGCGAAAGTAGCCGATGGTTCTTCGTGAGGAACTGAATCAGTTTCTCGAATCCCGCAATGAGGAGCACATCCCGTACGCGTTGTGTGGTGGAATGGCGTTGGCCGTAAGTAATTTACTCAGAATCTCAGACTTCAACCCGACAAGCTGTTCGCTGCTCAGCATCCTGCTGGATGAATCATTTCGCGACCGGTGCGATTCCGGCATGCGGATATCGGGCGACGGTGTTCCAGGCGAGCTTCTGCAGAATCGCGTGCTGCTCAGTCGTGACGCCCTGGAATTCCAGATTCAATCCCACGGGACTCGTTCGATAGATCGCCGCGTAATTGCAATATGATGCCAGCGTCTGCACGATCGGCCCGACGTGCCCGATCGGATCACGGAACAGCTCCGACTGAGCCGTCACTCCCGGAAATGTTCCAGCGACGACCATTCCTCTCAGCTGGACAACTGCGTCGCCGACCGGAACAAGGAACACGGCTTTGCGTTTGTGTTTCTCATTGAGGTCGTCCGCCTGTGCTTCGAGTTTCTTCCTCCACGAATCGACGGCCGCCTGAAGATCGGCGATCATCATTTTGTCGCGCTGAGCGTTATCACTGATGCGTTTTTCGGGTGCTTCCACATCGAACGGGTACCACGACACCTGGACGAGCAGTCGGAGCTTCGGATTATGCTGCAGGCCAAGTTCCGTGAAGTTCGTGATGCCACGATCCGGCACTGTCAGGTGAGACGCCATCGTAAAGACATCGACTTCGCCCGAGATCAGAGCAGGCTTCGCTTTGTTCTTTCCGTCCACCAGGTCCCAGTGCTGAAAGACTCGCGAGCCACCAATGCCCTGGGTACCGACCAGCTTGTGTCCCTGTATGCCGACGGCCTTGACGATTTGCTCAACCTGCTGCGGCACGAACATGTGGAAGCTGTGTCCGGTGTAGAACACCCTCAGTCCGGGGATCACCGGTGGCGAGTCATCGGCAGCCGATGGTCTCCCGCCCGGTGCGACGAGCAGAAGACTGACGCCGATCAGCAGCATCAGAAGCGATTTACAGTGAAGCCGATTCGGTTGGTGCATTTTCATTCTCCGGCCTCGAAGACAATAGCGGGCAGACCGTCTTTGTTGAACAGGTTGGCCCACTGCCGATTCTGACACCACGCATAACGAACGCGAGTCGGTTCCGGCACGTTGTCTGACCAGGCAACGACGGTGTCGCCGTCGATGCGGGCTTCGGCCCAGTGCCAGTCGCCACTCGTGCCGGCGATCGCGAAGCCGTGGAGTTTGTCAGCGTGAGCAACCGTCAGCCCCTGGCCAACATGCTCAAAACTGATGACGACCTGCCTGCCATCAACCTTGTGGGATGTGTAGGTTGGTCCGTAGGCCTGCACGCCGGTCCTGTAAACCTGACTGAGTGCGACTTCCGCTGCTCGATTGCCGTAGCCCCACTTGTTCGTCGGGTGGATTCCGGAGCCAAGATCGCTTGCCGGGACCATCCAGCTGTTGGGGTTGTCGTGCATCAGCCTGACGTAGAGAAATCGCGGCTCACCCGACCCGATGCGGGCGATGTCGGGCAGGGTTGCCACGAACGGATCGCCGTTGCGTGTGATCGGATTGTCATTCGAAAATGCGGAACCACCGCCGCTCGGTTTCTGCACGAACAGGAAAGGAAACTCACCCTGTCCCCAGGCATCCCGCCAGCCGCGGATCAGCTCGCTCATCATCGTGTGCTGGCCGATGCCGACGACACCAGAGCCAGCCTCGCCCTGATCCCACAGTACTCCGCGAATGCGATAGCCGGCAACTGGTTCAATGTAACGCTGGTAAAGTCCGCCGATCTGGCCACCTCGACTCGACTGGCCAGGCTCAACAGGTGGCGCTGGTTTCCGACCGTTGGGCGTTGCACCTTTGGTCTTTGCAACGGCCGCTTGCTTTTCCCAGACAGCGAGCTTCGCTTCGTACACACGGATCGCGGCGCCGTGGTCGTAATTCTTCGTAAAGGCGGCGACGTCAGCTTTGCACTTTCCGCTGTCAGCGTATGTTTCTGGCGGAATCCAGGAGCCGGACGGTGTTCCGCCGACCGCTCCAACAATCAGACCGACTGGCACCTTGAGGTCTCGTTGCAGCCGCTCACCAAATGCGAAGTGCAGAGCCGAGAACTGGGGCACTGTTTGCGGAGTCGCTTCGGACCACATTGGCTTCGGCCCGCCCTGCATCAGGCGGATGCCCGGATACAAAGCTTTCCCGGCGGCAGCGGCCAATGTCTCATCATTCTTCACGTAGGAAGATATTCGGCCAGCCATGTTTGACTGCCCGGAACCAACCCAGACTTCACCGACCAGCACATCGGTCACCGTAACCTTGCTGTCGCCGGCCTGGACCACCATTGAACGCGGCGAGGGCGACGCCTCAAGCGGTTTCAGCTCCGCCCGCCATTTCCCATCGGCGTCGGCCGTGGTTGAGACGGTCTGATCGGCGAAGGACACTGTGACCGTTTCATCCGGACTCGCCTGACCCCAGATCGGAACAGTCGCTTCCCGCTGCAGCACCATGTGGTCGCTGAAGAGGCTCGACAGTGTGACCGCAGACTGAGCACCACTCGCCAGGAACAACAATGCCAGCAGTCCTGTGCAGATTGAATTCATGATTCTCTCCTGGAGTTGTCGTTTGAGACCGTCACGCTGAGTCGCATCAACTGCGCGTTTGACACGGGTTGACTGACAACGCGGATGCTAAGTCCCACGGGTTCAACTGGTAACTCTCTCACCCGTTTTCCTCCGAATTCAACTGACCAGTAGCGGAAGAGAATTCATCATGCGGCGGCGACTCCGGCTCACTCGTCCAATTCGTTTTGAGTACGGACGATGAGTCCTCTTGTGCCTGCGGCACCCAACCGCAAGCGGTTGATGAGCCACCCAGCGCGAGCGGTTGCAAGCTGCGGCGTGCGTGCCCGCTGCTCGGAAGCGGCTGATACGCTGATGGAGTAGATTTCGCCGCTGCTGGTCTGTCCCGTGAATAACCTCACGAATGAACCTGACGCTGGAGTGCCTGATGACGATTTATGGAACGGCGTTGCTGTCGATCTGCCTGTTGGCGGGCGTTTCGATTGGGAAGGTGCTGGGGAAACTGGCGGGAGTTGATGCGGATATCGGAGGTGTAGGCATCGCCATGCTGCTTCTGATTTTCAGCACCGATTGGCTGCGTCGCACCGGGCGGTTGAAGCCGCCGACGGAGTTGGGCGTCTCATTCTGGGGATTGATCTACATCCCGATCGTCGTGGCGATGGCGGCCAGTCAGAACGTGCTCGCGGCATTGAAGGCGGGAGCCGTCGCGGTCGTGGCCGGAATTGCGGTCGTCGTTGTCTCGTTTGGTCTCGTGGGGGTGCTGGCTCGCTACGGACAACCCGCCGTAACAGCAGAACAGGAGAGTGAGTGATGCTCGACGCCATCGAATCGATCGTAGTGAAGTACTCGCTGCTGACAGCGTTCAGTGTTACCGGCGTGACGATCTGGGTTTCGTATCAGATGTCCGAAAGGCTGACTCGCGGACGGCTGCATGGGTCAGCGATCGCTATCTTGATCGGGCTTATTCTCGCGGTGGTCGGCGGCCTCGTGACTGGCGGGAAGAAAGGGATCGCGGACATTCCGCTGTTCTCGGGAATCGGCCTGATGGGCGGAGCCATGCTGCGTGATCTGGCCATTGTCGCCACTGCATTTGGTGTGCGAATGGAAGAGTTTCGCAAGGGAGGTGTCATCGGAGCGGTCTCGCTGGCGCTCGGATTGCTGATGTCGTTTCTTGTCGGTGGCGTGACCGCGTTCACGTTCGGGTATCGAGACGCGACGACGATCACCACGATCGGAGCGGGTGCGGCGACTTACATTGTCGGCCCCGTGACCGGCGCGGCGATCGGAGCCAGTTCCGAAGTCATCGCACTCAGTGTCGCGGCTGGACTGGTAAAGGCGATCCTCGTGATGACGACTACTCCGTTTGTGGCACGCTTCATCGGGCTGAACAATCCGCGTGCGGCGATGATCTTTGGCGGAGTGATCGGAACGAACAGCGGAGTCATGGCGGGACTCGCAGCGACCGATCCGAAACTCGTACCGTATGGCGCGATGACCGCGACGTTTTATACGGGACTGGGCTGCCTGCTGGGTCCGTCGGTCGTCTACATGACGGTGCGGGCATTGGTCGAGTGACAGCATGCGAATCCTGGCAGCCGGTTCGTTTGGCTACTATCGCATTATGGCAGGTAAGAATTCGGGTTGTGTGCCACTGGCTCTGCCAGTGCAGACCAAATTGAGTGCACCAATTTCATAACACTGGCAGAGCCAGTGGCACCCTGAAATGAAATCAATCTGTCACGGAGCGCTAGCACCCCGTTGAAAAAGCCTGGATGTGGTAACCCGACGCGTAAGCGAGGGATGAACACCCCCGAAACCCTGAGGTAATGCACCTCGATGTCCCTCGCTCACGCTTCGGGTTACCTTTTTCAACGGGCAGCTAGCACCCTGCGGCTAATGAGTGGGATTGATGAGACGTTATGGACGGACAATGAACTTACCACTGATGACCCGAGCTGTGTCACACGGAGACGCGGTAGCACTGCGAGCTGAAACGGGAACACATTCGTATCGCGATTTACTTGAACGCTCGCGCGTGTTGGCAATTGCTTTGCTGGGCGACCGCGACGACCTGCGTGAAGCGCGAGTGGCACTGCTCGTGCCGCCGGGGCTGGAATACGTCGCCGCTCAGTGGGGCACCTGGCGAGCCGGTGGCGTCACGACACCGCTGTGCCTTTCGGCGACGGAGCCTGAATGGGAATACTCGCTGACCGACTCCGATGCGGAGATCGTCATCACCACCACGGAGCTTGCCGCCAGAATCGGCCCACTCTGCCAGCGATTGGGACCCCGCATGCTGGTGGTGAGCGACGTCACGACGGTCGCTCCGCGCGAGCTGCCCGACGTCACGCCCGATCGCCGTGCGATGATTCTCTACACGAGCGGCACGACAAGTAAGCCGAAGGGCGTCGTGACGACTCATGCCAACATTCAGGCTCAGATCGAAAGCCTGGTTGCAGCCTGGGAGTGGTCGGCGACCGATCGCATCCCGCTGTTCCTGCCACTGCATCACATTCATGGCATCATCAACGTGTTGTCCTGCGGGTTGTGGAGCGGAGCACAGATTGAAACCTTCTCGAAGTTCGATGCTCCGACGCTGCTCGATCGCGTCCGTGCCGACGCCTACTCCGTCTTCATGGCCGTACCGACGATCTATGTGAAACTGATCCAGGCTCTGCAGTCCGCGAGCAGCAGCGATCGAGACGCGTATTGCACTGGCTTTGGTCGAATGCGATTGATGGTCTCGGGCTCGGCGGCCTTGCCTGGCAGCGTGCATGAAGAATGGTTTCAGCTCACCGGCCAGAAGCTCCTTGAACGGTATGGCATGACCGAGATCGGGATGGCTCTGTCGAATGCCTATCGCGGAGAGCGGCGTCCCGGAGCCGTCGGAGTTCCGCTGCCGGGAGTCGAAGTGCGTCTGAAGTCCGAGTCCAGCCAGCTCATCAGAAGCGAGAACGAACCGGGTGAGATTCAGGTGCGTGGCCCCAGCGTCTTTGGCGAGTACTGGAACCGCCCGGAGATCACCGTCGAATCCTTCGACGATGGCTGGTTCCGCACGGGGGACATGGCGGTGATCGAAGACGGCTACTACCACATCATGGGGCGACTGTCCGTCGATATCATCAAGAGCGGCGGCTACAAGCTGTCGGCCCTCGAAATCGAAGCGACTTTGCTGGAGCATCCAGTCATCTGCGAATGCGCCGTGATCGGCATTCCCGATGACACCTGGGGCGAAGCGGTCGCTGCCGCCGTCGTGCTCAAGGACGGAGCATCGCTCGACATCGACTCGCTGCGTGCGTGGTGCCGCGAGCGTCAGTCGACTTACAAAATCCCCAAACAACTGCTCGTGGTCGATGCCTTACCTCGCAACGCGATGGGCAAAGTCACAAAGCCGGCAGTTCGCCAATTGTTCGGTAGCCCGTAACACTCAGCAACTTGAACCTGAAGTGAGAATCATGCACTTCAAGTCACTTTACAGCTGTTCGGTAACGTGACAGTGGGAGTTCGTTTCAGCATCGGTCAGCTATTGCTGGCTCGTTTCGGCGATCTGCTTCACAGTCGCGAGCAGTCGACGTGGATCGTCGGACGATAGTGAAACAGGTCGGTGGGCGAGGAGTTTCTGAGTTTCGTCCATGTCGCCTTTCGTACCGTTGAGGTGAAGTCCTTTGCCTGTGGCGTGGACTCGTTTGACCGGAGTATCGCCATCGTCGAGCCACCTCGGCCAGAGGCGGATGACGTCAGCGCCGGCATTGGCGAAATCCTCGATTGCATCGAGAGACGGAATCAGTGCCAGTTGCCGAGCCGTGGGAAGCAGCTTCCGAAATCGCTCAGACTGGGCGACGCTTCTGACACCGACGATCGTCCTTGCTGGATCGCCGTGCTGGTGGATGACGTTCACAACTTTTCGATCGTAGCCGTCGCCCTGCTCTTTGAGGTCCAGCAACAGGTCGATCCTGCCTTCGCATTCGCGTGCGGACTCGATCAGCGAGGGGATCCGCTCGTCTTCGTATTTGGAATCGAACCACGAACCGGCGTCGAGTTGCTGAAGTTCGGCCAGTGTCAACGCCGAAGCTGGCCCTTCGCCATTCGTTGTTCGGTCCAGAGTTGCGTCGTGCAGAATGAACAACTCACCGTCCCGACTTGTGCGAACGTCGACCTCAACGGCCGTCGCCCCAACTTCAACGGCACGACGGATTGCAGACAACGTGCATTCAGGCCGCTCAGCACTCGCACCACGGTGTGCGATGATCTGTGAAACATTGGCGGCAGCCATTCGAATGTCGGGACTGATTATTGATGCTCGGTCTTGAGCAGACAATACCCCGGCGATCAGCAGCAATCCGAAACACACACACAATATCTGTCTCATCAATTCACCCTTGTTGCAAAGCTGTTCTGGTCGTCGAGTATCGACGTATCGTCCGAATCCCTTCAGTGATGGTACCTGCGAAGCCACGCATCGTTCGTCAGCAGACCCAAAAGGTCAGTCACGTCGATGCCCTTCAGCGCAGTACGCGAAGCTCTGTCATAGTTTCCGGAAATGGAATCACCGATCACAAAAAGTAGCTTCCCAGTTTTGGGATCGTCCTTCGCTTTGGAATCTTCCAGCATGCGAATGACAATCCTTTTTGCCTTTGGGCAGCGGAACCGATCTGTGAGAGCAATCCAGTCACCAGCGGAAGAGCCATGCACGACCTCTCATTTGTGCTTCCTGTTGAGCAATGCAGCGACAATACGTGGGCTAGCAGCGTGTCCGGATAGTTGTTGTGCGGCGTAGCCGTGGAGTTCTGACAATATCAGAATTTCTGTCGCTGTTCTGTTTGATTCA
>JAQBWV010000437.1 GCA_027624335.1 Planctomycetota bacterium | reverse complement strand
CCTGCGCGGGAATGACGAACACGACTCAAGCCGTCGTTGAAATCGGGAAGTTATTTCGGACACGTTCCTAAGTCAGGGCATCCAGGTCGCCATGTGGCAGCAGTTCCGCTCGCTGTGGCAGTGAGGCCCGTCCACGCTGTGCGGGCCGCACATTGATAAGACGATTCATCACGTGGGGTCGAGCAACGGCAGGGTGTCTGTATTCACCGTGACCTGGTAATCACCGTGGCCTGACAGTGAGCAAAACTGGGCCTGCGGCGCCATACCGTTGGCTTTCGGATCACCCTGCGGATTCCGTGGCGAGCAGCTCTCTCACATCGGGGCGATGCGTTTAGAACCGACGTCGGTCGTCTGCATGACGTGCGCGTGGAAACTTTTCAGCACCAACTCGTTGCGGATGTTCTGGAAGTCTTCGTGATCCCACAGGTCATTGAATTCCCACGGATCGGCGGCCAGGTCGTAAAGCTCACCCAGCTGCTGATCGTGGTACAGAGTCAGCTTGAACCGCCCGTCCCGATACATCGTGGCATAACTTCCTGGACCGCCCGTAAAGAATGGATCGAGCGCCTCGAAGTATTCGCAACGGACACTGTCGCGCAGCTTCGTTCCGTCGGACTCGCCGCGTAATACAGGCAACAGGCTGTGGCCCTGGAAGTAATCAGGGATTTCGACGCCGCACAGATCGAGAATCGTAGCCGACATGTCGAGGAGTTCGACCAGCCCGTCGCACTGCACGTTCTGCTGAAACTGTCCCGGCCATGAGAAGATCAACGGCACGCGCACGAGACCTTCGTAAAAGCGGCAGCCTTTGAACATCAGGCCGTGATCGCCCAGCGTTTCTCCGTGGTCGCTGGTGAAGATGATGACGGTGTTGTCGCGTTGCCCGGTTTGATCAAGGCAGTCGAGAACCCTTGCGAACTGGTCGTCGATCAAAGCGATCATGGCGTAGTACTTTGCCTGTGCGTCCTTCGCGTTGTGACCCTCCGGAGTTTTGACGCTGCCCTGGAAGTCGACGTGGGCCAGCTTTGCCTGGTGAGCGAGATCGCTTTCGCGAAAGTATGGACCGGGCATGTCTTCCGCCTTGAACTGATCGGCGTACGACTTCGGCGGAATGAATGGCGGGTGAGGATCGTAGATGTTGACGTTGAGCAGCCAGGGCTCGTCACGTTCCCGCGAGATGAACTCGATCGCCCGTTCCGACGCCCATGTCGATTGATGCAGTTCAGCCGGCACTCGCTCTTCGCTGTCGCGCAGTGCGTTCAGGTCTGCCCCTTTTGACCGGACCCAGTCGGCGTAGTCGTGAGTACCCTCGGGCCAGTCATCACGTGGGGCGTGACTGTGCCACCAGTCGGTAAAGCCATCATCGAGACGAGGCTCCGGCCGATGACCGCCACTTGTCAGATGGAATTTGCCGATCAGGCTGCACTCATAGCCGGAGTCGGCGATCAGCTTACTGATCAGCGGCGGCGAGTCCGGAAAAGTGTCGTTGCCGTTACGCGTGTTGTGGACTCGGCTCGGATAGAGGCCCGTCATGATGCTGGCTCGACTCGGAGTACAGATCGGGCTCTGGCAATAGGTCTGCGTAAACGCGACCCCTTCCCTGACGAGCGAGTCGATCGTCGGCGTATGCACGTGCGGATTGCCGAGTGCTCGAATTGTGTCAAATCGTTGCTGGTCGGTGCAGTACCACAGAATGTTGGGTCGAGTCATGGTCTATTGATCCAGAGTAGCCATCTCGCTCCGCCGAGATGAGCCGACGTGATCATCGGCTTTGATTTTCGAAAACAGTCGATCAATGCGGAATTGATCTTCCTGACGATGTCGTCCATATAACAACTATTCGACATCTTCTGCGACCGGCTCAGCCTGACGGAGCGAGACGTCTGCCTTCGTTTCCTTCCGCCGTTGAATCAGCGGAACGACGAGCAGAATTATACTTACAACGAGGAACACGGCGGAGATCGGGCGAGTGACCAGCGGCAGATAGTTTCCGCCGGAAGCCATCAGGCCAGCGCAGAGATTCGTTTCTGCCACCGGTCCGAGGACAAAACCAATCACAAAGGGAGCAAGCGGAATGCGTAATTTCTCAAGACCAAACCCAACCAGACCAAAGATCAGCATCACCCACACATCGAACATGCGGTTGCTTAAAGCGTAAGAACCAACGACGCAGAACGTCAGAATGACTGGGATCAGGAACGCTCTGGGAACGTCGGTCAGCCGAGCGATCTGGCGAACCGCCAGCACGAGAAAAACAAACATGAAAAAGTTAGAGATCAGGTAGGTGCCCATGATCGTGTAGATCAGATCCGGACTTTGCGCGAACAGTAAAGGCCCCGGTTGCAGTCCGTGCAGCACCAGTGCGCCCAGCAGGATCGCGTCAATGACGCTGCCAGGGATTCCCATTGCTACAAGCGGAATCAATGCTCCGCCAACCGTTGCATTATTGGCCGATTCGGACGCGATGATGCCTTCCTCACTGCCATGTCCGAACCGCTCCGGAGTCTTCGAGAAGGTTCTGGCTGTTGAATAGGCAGCCACGGATCCGATATTCGCGCCGATACCCGGCAGAATGCCGATCCATGTGCCGATGACGGACGACCGGAACATGTTGAAGCCATGAAGCTTCCAGTCGGACCACGCCGGAAACAGTCTCTGCCTCGACAGGGGAACCTGCTCGATCGAATCATCGATTCGCAGTACGTCATTAATCACCTGGCTGAGAGCGAAAAGTCCGATCAGGACAGGAAGAAGTTTCAGACCTCCGTTGAGCTCTTCGAAGCCGAACGTCATTCGAACGTTGCCGGTCGCCTCAGCGACGCCGGGCATTGCACACAGGATGCCAAGCAGTCCGGAAAACAACGCGGCGCTGAGCGACTTTCCGCCGACAGAAGCGATCAGGACGAGCGCCATCATGACGAGAGAAAAGAACTCGAACGGGCCGAACTTCGTGGACAGCTCTGCCATCGGTTTTGAGAGCGCGATGAGGAACAGCCACGACACGATGCCGCCAGCGAATGACGCCATGATGCTGAGCGTGAGCGCGCGACCGGCCTGCCCGTCTCTGGCCATTGGGTAGCCATCAAGCGTTGTCATGATTGAAGCTGGCGTGCCGGGCATGCGGAGCAGCGTGGCGGTAATGAGTCCCCCGCTGATCGATCCGACATACATACTCACCAGAAGAATCATCGCGTTGCCCGCGTCCATCGAATACGTCAGTGGCAACGTCAGTGCAATCAGCATCGCGCCCGTAAGGCCGGGAATGGCGCCCACGGTAATTCCC
>JAQBWV010000436.1 GCA_027624335.1 Planctomycetota bacterium | reverse complement strand
AAACATCATGTTTCTCGCCAAAGTCACAGGCAGCGTCGTTTCGACGCAGAAGGTTCAACAGATGGTCGGGCAGAAACTGCTCGTCGTCGAGCCTCTGCGTGTGGACGAGAAAAACAAAAAGAGCCTGAAGGGAACCGGTCGTACATTCATCTGCGTCGACACAGTCGGGGCGGGAGAAGGCGAGACAGTTCTCATCGTGCAGGGATCAAGTGCCCGCTTCACGGAAGACACAAAACTGTTGCCCATCGACGCCGCCATCATCGGCATCGTGGACAGCGTCGAAGCTCACGGAAACACGGTCTTCAAAGGGTCTGACTGAAGTCCCGTAGGGTGCGTCTCGACGCACCAGAAAACTAACTTGTTCCTACGCTCCGCGTGGGAACACTCGGTCGGACGCTCTGCGTCCTTAATAGACACACGGGACGCGGAGCGTCCAGAAGTTCGTTCCCACGCAGAGCGTAGGAACGAGTGCATGTACAGGATTAACGGTGCGTCAAGACGCACCCTACCTATAAAGGCGAGTGATCAATGACAGCCGTTTCGACCGAACAGACAGTTCGCACCGTAGTACAGGAAGTACTCGCCCAGCTTGCGAAGTCGAATGGAGTCGCGTCGAAGAATGGACATTCACACGGTGGCGATTGGGGCGTATTCAATAACGTCGATGACGCCGTCGCCGCCGCCAACGAAGCTTTCGAGAAGCTGAAGTCAGCCTCGATGGAAGATCGCGGCAAAGCGATTCAGATCGTCAAAGACATCTGCTTCAACCAGGCCGAAGAACTTGGTGCTGCCGAACTCGCTGAGACAAAGATCGGGCGACTCGATCACAAGATCGAGAAGCTTCAGATTATCAAACGAGTGCCCGGCATCGAGTATCTCAAGTGCGACGCCGTCACTGGCGACCACGGACTGACCGTTACCGAGTACGCTCCGTTCGGAGTCATCGGGTCGATCACTCCGGTTACCCATTCGCTGCCGACTCTGGCTGCCAACTTCGTGAACATGGTCTCCGCCGGAAACACGATCGTCGTGAATCCTCACCCGAGCGGTGCAAAGATCGCGTGCGAAGGTGTGCGACGCTTCAACAAGGCAATCTACGAAGCCATCGGCATCAACAACCTGGTGACGATCATCGGCAAACCGACCATCGAATCGGCCGACGAAATCTTCAAACACCGCGGCGTGAAGCTGCTGTGCGTGACCGGCGGCCCTCAGGTTGCGCGTGCCGCGCTGGCCAGCAACAAGCGAGCGATCGTTGCCGGACCGGGAAATCCACCAGTCGTCGTTGACGAAACCGCTGACATTGATAACGCCGCTCGGTCGATCGTGACCGGAGCCGCCTACGACAACAACCTTCTGTGCATCGGCGAAAAAGAAGTCTTCGCTGTCGAATCAATCTTCGACCAGTTGATGGATTCAGTCGGCCGCAGCGGCGGATACCGACTCAACGCCTCGCAGATCGACGCTCTGACAAAGGCTGCGTTCTCGCCACCGAAAGAGCTGGGCGGGCACTGGATGCTCAATCGCGATCTGGTCGGCAAAGACCCTTCGGTCCTCGCCGCGACGATCGGACTGACGGTTCCAGCAAACACTCAGATTCTCTACGGCGAAACGGACACGTCGAACCCGTTCGTTCCCGAAGAGCAGATGATGCCATTCGTACCGTTCGTCCGTGCTCGCAACGCCGACCACGCCATCGAAATGGCCCTCGAATTTGAACACGGTTTCCGCCACACGGGAATCATCCACACAACCAACGTTAAGAACATGACAAAGATGGGCCGCCTGATGGAGACAACACTCTTCATCAAGAACGGCCCCTGCGGAGCGGGACTCGGACTTGGCGGCGAGGGCTACCTCAGCTTCTCAATCGCCACTCCGACCGGCGAAGGAGTCACCAACCCGTTGACGTTCACACGGCAACGACGCTGCACACTGGTCGACGATCTTCGAATTATTTGAGTCGCGACTTCACTGTAGGGTGCGTCTCGACGCACCAGTCATAAACAGGAAGGTGCGTCAAGACGCACCCTGCGAAAACTAAATGCAACTTGCCGAAATCATTGGCCGAGCCACAGCAACCGTAAAGCACCCATCGATGGATGGGTGGCGGCTGCTGATCGCACAGCCGTTGGGAGCAAGTGGTCAGGACGACGGCGAGCCGGTGATCGTGATTGACGATCTCGGCAGCGGACGCGGCGACAAAGTGATGATCACGAGCGACGGAAAATACGTGACGGAAATCGTTGGTTCCAAGGCGTCGCCCATCCGGTGGGCTGTTCTTGGAATTGCGGATTAACTCGTAGGCTGGGTCATGACCCAGCAAATCAGCAAAGCTGGATCTCGACCCAGCCTACACCGGTCAGCCATCACGTTTTCCAATCAACTATCAACCATTGACTATCAACTTTTCATGACTCAACAGGTACTCATCGAGCAGATTGTGCAGGAGGTCATGAGGCGACTCATGCCGAACACTGCCAGTGCGCCGGCGAGTCCTGCAACAGATAACGGGCATGAAGCCGTGCTGGTGGACTCGGTCATTACGGCGGACCTGCTTGCTGAAAACTTCTCGGGACGAAAGCAGATTACGGTCACGCCGAAGGCGATTGTGACTCCTTCGGCCAGAGACTGGCTGAGACATCACAGAGTCACACTGATTCGTGGCGCTGAATCGAAAGCAATTCGTCACACCAGAGAATCTGACAGACTGGTGCTTACACACTCGGCGGATCAGACGATCGATCGAGTTCTGGAAGAGGCAACTCGACCAACGAACGGTGGCTGGAATCGAAAGAGTGTCAGCTGTGCTGAAGAAGCGGCGAAGAAAGTCATCGGAGAATTCAGACGCGAAAGCTCGCAAGTGATTGTCGTGCTGACTTCCGAACCGGAAGTCGTCGCGTGTCTGGCGAATCGAAATGAGAAGGTAAGAGCAGCAGTCGTTGCAGACGCGGCAGCGGTGGCGAGAGTGAAATCCAGGCTGAATGGAAACGTCTTTGTTGTCGATCCAACAGGTCGAAGCTTCTTCGAACTACGAAACATTTTGAGAAGGGTCGAGAGCTGAGAGTCGAGTGTCGAGAGCAGGTCAGGATTGTAACTGCCTCTCGTCCCTCAACCCTTGACCCTCAGCTCGCCAAAGGCGAACCATGCGAATTGCAGAGATCATTGGAAGGGTGACGCTTAGTCGGTGCCATCCGTCTCTGCGTGGAGCGACCTGGAAAGTCGTCGTGCCGCTCGATCGGCAGGGGCTTGCGGGGGAAGAATCAGGACGAGGCGAACCGTTTGTCATTTT
>JAQBWV010000111.1 GCA_027624335.1 Planctomycetota bacterium | reverse complement strand
TCGTGTCCGTCGTCGCTGCATTGACGAAGGGTTTCTGCACTACGAACCCGGAGGGAATCGCACGCCCGGTCTGTATCGGGTGCTGGTCGATGGTTCGCTTGAAGACGCTCCGGAACTCGGACCAATCGGCGAGCTGGATTCAGACTTCAAACCGCAAGTTGCGGAACATCCTGCGGACAGTTCCGCGACTGAACCGCCCGGATCCTGCGGAGAGACTCCGGAGGAAAGTGCCGAACTGACAAGCCTGTCCCTTTCCAATACTTCCCCTCCCCCACCTCCTGCCGTTCCAGATCCCGAACGGTCGAAGCCTGAATCAGCAAGTGACGCCGGCCAATGGAGGGAGGCGGAGGAAGGATTGATTTCTTCAGGAGTCAGCCGCTGGCGCGCCTTGCTCGACAGTTACCGACAGACCGGTTGCTCAGCGGAGCACGCGCTCGAGCTGATTGAATTCTGGAAGCGGAATCAGGACCGGTTCGATTCTCCAGTCGGAGCACTTCATCACCGGTTGGAAAATGCTCATCCGGCGATTCCTGCCGACGAACGCTGGCCGGGACTCCAGACAAAACCCAAACCGAAACCGGCGCCCGACATGGACATAGGCCGCTACACGGCGGCCTGGTCAAAGCTGCGACCGTCGCGCCGGGCTGAGCTGGCTCGACAGGCTCAAATCGACCTGACGGGATTCGAAGGACAGGGACTGCGGGAACTGCCGGCCAGACTCCGCGAGCCGATCGTCAAACAACTGGCACTTGAAGCCAGGAACAGACCGCCATCATCGGACAACTGAAGCACGTGCGTCCCGTCGATGGTCGACGGGCTGAACTGAGGATGATTTTTTGACGCTGGATACCAGTTAGACAACGGAGGTCAACACGATGGAAGAACGCACGCTGTTTTCACAATCGAATCAGGAACGGGACCCACCGCCGGACCCGGAACCGTCTCGACATGCCTGTCTGCCGCATTCGGGGCCAGACACCAGCCGCGCCGCTGCGGAGCGTATCTGCCCGGTGGCAACCGCGCAGGCCGCGCGGGTGTTCCACTTCATCGCTCAACGTGGCGATGAGGGCGCGACGGATCACGAGGTGCAAGCGGAACTCGGCATGACCGGCGACAGCGAACGGCCTCGCCGATGGTCACTGCAACGTTCCGGGCTGATTCGAGATTCCGGACAACGCCGCAAGTCTCCAAGGGGGAGGCAGGCCATTGTCTGGATCTCTACAGAGCAGAAGTGACCAACCGGCAGGTCTTGACCACCTGCCGGTCGGTCTGGTGAATCCGAGTCCGAAAACGGGCTCAAACTCTCAATCGAAAGTAAATCCTATGACACGTGAAGAGCCAAGGAAACGCCATCCGAATCGACAACGAATCGGCAGACACGACGATCGTACCGTTGATGGCTTTTATACGACCAGACTCGCCATGCCGAAAGCACTGCCGGCAGAGCTGCGGAGTGATGCCCTGTCTCGCGGCATACTGATACTGCGGAGAACTCGACGCGGTGGTCAGTCTGGTTCAAGTGGAGCTGCTGTTCCCGCCTGACCGTGATGACTGAGGAACCTCAGTCTGATTTCTCAGGAAATGTCCCGCCCGGAGTTCTGCTCCGGCGCGGGGCTGTTCTTCGCTGTTGTTGATTCCCGAGACGTGATGCCAGGCTGTTCGGCCTGGAATCGCAGTCAGTTCGAATATGTATTCAAAACTCGGGACGCTGTGGCGTTCCATTCATAAGGTGCTCGACATGATCACAGGCAATGATTCTCAGCAGATGCTTTCGCCACTGCTGACCGTTCGTGAAGCCGCCAATGTTCTGCGGATCTCTGAACGCACGCTGTGGAGTCTGACCAACTCGGGAGACCTGCCGTCGGTTCGCGTCGGTCGGTCTGTTCGATACGACCAAAGCGACCTGGCCGCGTGGATCGCATCACGTAAGACGGCATGAAAGCCGGCTGGCAGTCCGTTTCCGTACGGTGCGACGGAATGCCGGTAATGAAACTGCCGCTGTAAGGCTTCAGATGCTCAACCGTCTGAATCATCGGTCACCTGAAGCCTGTCAGCAGTATCGGACGATGCTTCACGTTGCGACAGCTTGCCGCAAGTGTGGGTTGTCTCGACTGAACGTTGCAGGGTATGAAATGACGCGAGCCGCCGGGTTTGTGGGATTCCCGACGTCTCGCAAAGCAAACATCAACCGAAAGATTACCGCCGTGGCGAGTATCTCGAAAGATCCGAAGGGCAACCGATCCATTCAATTTGTGGGGAAAGATCGGAAGCGAAAATCCATCCGCCTCGGGAAGTGTTCTCAACGCCAGGCCGAAGCCGTCAAGGTGCATGTGGAACGGTTGGTTCATGCGAGCATCACCGCGCATCCGGTCGACAGCGACACAGGACGCTGGCTGGTTCAGATTGACGTGAAGCTGGCCGATCGGCTGGCGGGAGTCGGACTCATCGCCAAACGCGACGCTTCCACGCTGGAAGCGTTCATCGACAGCTACATTGCCATGCGAACCGACGTGAAGGCCGGAACGCAGATGCTCTACGGCCAGACTCGCCGGAACCTGCTGGCGTTCTTCCCGGCAGACAAACAACTGGCGTCATTCACGCGAGGTGATGCCGACGCCTGGCGACTCAATCTGAAAGAACAGGGACTGGCTGAAAACACCATCCGCCGAAGGTGTGGACGGGCAAAGCAGTTTTTCAATGCTGCCATGCGACGCAAGCTGATTTCAGAGAACCCGTTCTCTGACCTGAAAAGCAACGTGCATGGCAATCCGGAGCGGTTCTACTTTGTGACTCGTGACGAGATTGCCCGCGTCATTGCCGAATGCCCGGATGCTCAGTGGAAGCTGATTTTTGCTTTGAGCCGTTTCGGTGGCCTGCGATGCCCGTCGGAAACGCTGGGGGTGCGATGGTGCGACATCGACTTTGAAAACAATCGCATCATCGTCAGCAGTCCGAAAACGGCCCACCATGTCGGTGGCGAGTCCCGCGTGATCCCGTTGTTTCCGGAATTGCAACCGTTCTTGGACGCGCTGGCCGAACAGGTTCAACCCGGAGTCGAAACACCGCTGACTGATCCAGTGATTACTCGATATCACGATGCAACGCAGAACCTCGGGACTGAGGGCAAGCGAATCGTTCGACGGGCTGGATTGAAACCGTGGCCAAAGCTGTTTCAGAACCAACGTTCAACTCGCGAAACAGAACTGGCGGAGGAATACCCGATGCACGTGGTTTGCGCGTGGATTGGAAATTCTCAGCCAATCGCGGCGAAACATTATCTGCAGGTCACCTGCGAACATTTCGAGCGAGCCAGTAAACCGAAAGTCGGAGAATCAAAATCGCTGCAGAATCCGGTGCAGCAGCCGCACGAAACACCCGGAAACGACTCGCAGGTAGTGAACACCGCGCAAAAAGAAACCCCGACATTTGCCGGGGATTTCAATAGTTTGCGTCGCAATGCAGTGAACAAAAGTTACCCGGCCAGGACTTGAACCTGGAATGGCAGGATCAAAACCTGCTGTGTTACCGATTACACCACCGGGCAGCGTGGAGGGCGGAATCCTAGCGAACTCGCCTCTGATCAGTCCAGGCTACTCTTGACGGCCTTGACCGGTTGATTCTGGAAAATGTTCGTGGTGTAACGGGCGGTAGGTGAGATCGCCTGAACTGATCGTGACTCGGCAGAAACTGCTGCGATACACTCCCCGGTTGCCTCAGCCGGTGCTGTCTGTTACGGATGTGTCTTGCCGGTTTTGAGGCTGGTTGATTGCTGGCAGGCTGATCTGCCAAGGGCAGCGATACTGATCGAATGAATCTTTCGGAAAACGGAGTTTCCCGATGCTTTTGCGTTACAGGTTAGCGGTTCTGGCTCTGAGTTGGCTGGCGACTTGCGGAACGGCCGTTGCACAGACTCCGACCCCCGAATTCGCTTTGCAGTATCGACCGGCTCAGAAAGACGTCGAATACGACAGTCCCGCCGCTGCTGACGTGAGCAAGTGCAAGGTCGAACTTGAACGAAACGGCGACACGTCCGGGTTCGCCGTTTTCGATGCGAATGGCCTGATTCTGCGACGGTACGTCGATACGAACAAGGACCGCTACATCGATCAGTGGCGGTACTATCAGAACAGCATTGAGGTCTATCGCGACCTGGATACCGACTTCAACCATAAGACCGATCAGTCTCGCTGGCTGAATACGGGCGGTTCGCGGTGGGGCATCGACAGCGATGAAGACGGCAAAATTGACGAGTGGAAATACCTCTCCGCCGAAGAAGCATCGCGTGTCGCAATTTCCGCCATGATCGATGGAGATGCAGCATTGTTGTCGACGGTTCTTGTGACGGCTAAGGACCTCAAGAGTCTCGGCCTGATTGACGAACTCGCCAGCAAACTGCTGCGGCAGGTGCAGGAACCAGAAGCGGCTATGCGAACCATTCTTGGGAGTTCGCGAACGGTGAGCAGCAAGTCCAAATGGAACCGCTTCGACGCTGCCATGCCTGGCGTTATTCCAAAAGATGATGGCAAGGCAAACGTCGACCTGATCGTCTACGAAGGTGCGATGGCGATTGTCGAAACCGCCGGTCAACACGGCTTCGTACAACTCGGTGAGATGATGCGATTCGGTGACGTCTGGAAGCTGACGTCGATTCCGCGCCCGGCGGAAGGAGACTCGATTCAGATCCAGATTGGTGGAGTCCTCATGCAGCCTGCGACTCCGGTCGGTGCGACCACCAGTCAGGAATTGTCGCCCGCGCTCCAGGGCCTGATCGCGCAGCTTCAGAAGATCGACCAGCAGGCTCCGGCTCAGAACGCGAAGCCGCAGCAGCTGATTGAATATCTGCGTCAGCGGACCGCCATCATCGAGCAGATCGTGTCGGCCTCGCGTCCCGGAGAAGAATCGGAAACGTGGACGAAGCAACTGATCAACAGCCTTACGTCGGCCATGCAGGCCGGCGATCAACCCTCAAGAACTCGACTTTCACAAGTACTCAGTGGCCTGCAACAAAAGTCTCCGAAATCAGACCTCATCGCTTATGCCCAGTACCGGCAGCTGTTCGCTGTTTACAGCTCCGACATTGGCCAGGCCGCCAGCAACGAACAACAGCAGAAAATTCAAGCAGCGTGGCTCAACGATCTGAAGCAGTTTATTGACGCACATCCCAACGCTGAAGATGCACCTGACGCGATACTGCAGCTGGCGTTGAATGCCGAGTTTGCCGGGAATGTTCAGGAGTCTCGCAGCTGGTATGGAAAACTCGTCAGCAACCACGGAAAGTCACCACAGGCCGTGCGAGCTGCCGGGGCGCTTCTCCGAATGGACCTCAAAGGCAAGCCGCTGACACTCAGCGGCCCCGATCTGTCCGGTCGTCAGGTCAACGTCTCGAATCTCAACGACCGAGTCGTTCTGGTTGTCTTCTGGGCCACATGGTCCACGCAGTTTGTGGCCGACGTGCCGGTTCTGCGGGCACTTTACGAACAGTACGGTGATCGAGGTTTCGAAGTCGTCGGCGTGAATCTTGATCAGCAGGTGTCTGACGTGACCACGTTCACCAAGCAGAACCGCATCACCTGGCCAAACATCTTTCAGCCGGGAGGGCTCGACGCTCCGCTCGCTCAGCAATTTGGACTGGTAACTGTACCGACGATGTTCCTTGTCGACCGTGACGGACGAGTTATCTCGAACGGCCTGACGATCAATGATCTTAAAGAGAAACTGGCAACGACGTTCCGTAAGCAGTAACGTCGAATCATGGGGTCAGAGAGGGCGTCCAATATCATCGCCTCAGCTCTTTGAACGTTTGCACTTCCGCATTCCATTGCGATCGAAAGACCGAGCCGATTCATGTGCGGAATTGCAGGTCTCAGTTGGAGCAACCCTCAACGACTTCCGAGCATCGACGAAGTACGTCGCATGGTCGATGTGCTCGCTCATCGAGGCCCGGACGACTCGGGGCTTTACCACTCGCAGATCGGACTGTTGAATCGCGACGCTGGTTCAGACGGACTGACGGACAATCTGGCCCCGACTCAACCGGGAGCCATGCTCGGGCATCGCCGGCTGTCAATCATCGACCTCGCTGGCGGCCGGCAGCCGCTTTCCAATGAAGACGGCTCGGTCTGGATTGTTCTCAACGGAGAGATCTACAACTACCGCGAACTCCGCAACGATCTACAGTCGCGAGGCCATCGGTTTTCCACAGAAAGCGACACTGAAGTTATCGTCCATCTCTACGAAGAGTGCGGCGACAACTGCGTGCTGCATCTACGCGGCATGTACGCCTTTGCGATCTGGGACCAGCGACGATCCCGACTGTTGCTCGCGCGTGATCGACTCGGGCAGAAGCCGCTGGTATACCGGCATCACGCGGGACGCGTCGAGTTTGCCAGTGAACTGAAAGGTTTGCTGCAGCTCAAAGATGCCCACCGCGAGATCAATCCGATCGCCATCGATCATTACCTCACGTACCAATACGTGCCGCACACGATGTCGATTCTGATCGGCTATGCGAAGCTGCCGCCGGCACACCTGGCGACGTACGAAAACGGTAGCCTCGCTGTTAGCCGATACTGGACGCCGCCTTACGAACCCGGTGTCGGAACCGCAGACGCGGGCTACCGCGATGATGCGGATCAGATCGAGTTTGAACTTGAGCTTCGGGACAGGCTCACCGAGGCCGTGCGACTGCGAATGCGAAGCGATGTTCCCCTCGGTGCGTTTCTTTCCGGCGGTATCGATTCGACGATTATCGCCGGGCTGATGCAGGAACTGTCCGACCAGCCGATTCATTCATTCTCAATCGGATTTCCGGTCGCGAAATTTGATGAACGCAGCTTTGCTCGCGAAGCCGCAGAACACCTCGGCACGATTCATCACGAGAAGGTCGTGGAGCCATCTGCCTTGAGCATCCTGCCGAAGCTGATCTGGCACTACGACGAGCCTCTGTCAGACAGTTCGGCGATTCCGATGATGTATCTGTCGGAAATGACGCGTGAAGTTGTAACGGTCGCACTGTCGGGCGACGGAGCCGATGAATTGTTTGCAGGTTACGATCGGTACCGCGCGGTGCAAATGGCGGCGGTCTTTGATTATCTGCCGAAGCCAGTCCGGTCCTTTTTATCTTCAAGGCTTTGGCAGCGATTGCCGGCGTCTGTCGAGCAGAAATCGTTTCGCCGACGCCTGAAGAGATTCCTCGAGGCGCTTGGCGAAGAGCCTCAACGTCGATACCTCAACTGGATCAACATTTTTGATCACTCGCGTCGGCGGGCAATTTATTCCGACAGCATGCTGGCACGACTTGGCGATGCTGACGCTGCGTCGTTTCTCCAGGCTGCCTATGCCGAATGCCCGTCTCGAGACTTTGTGACTCAGACGACGTGCGTCGACGTGTTGACCTATTTGCCGTGTGACATCCTTGCCAAAGTAGACATCGCCAGTATGGCGTACGGCCTGGAATGCCGCAGTCCGTTCCTCGATCACCACGTTGCAGAACTGGCCGCCTGGATGCCCCTCAGATTCAAACGAAAAGACAAACAGGGAAAGCAGATTCTGCTCGACACATTCGGCGATCTGGTTCCGGCTTCCATCCAGAACCGCCCGAAGATGGGCTTCGGAGTTCCGCTCGACAGTTGGTTTCGCAACGAGCTGAAGCCACTGCTGTTCGACGTGCTGCTTGATCAGAAGTCGCTGGACCGTGGTTGGTTCCGACCTGAAGCCGTGCGGCAACTTGTCGACGAACACGTCGCAGCAAAGTGGGATCACAGCTATCGATTGTGGAACCTGCTCATTCTGGAACTGTGGCAGCAGACGTTTGTGGATTCGCCCGACGTTCCGACCGGTCCGATTGCTCTGTAGAACCAGCAGGTTGGATGACATGCCGGCGCTGCGTTTGTCATGCCCTGCGCAGTGCGAATGATTATTCGGCGTCGTATCGATACCCGACGCCGTGGACTGTGCGCACAATTCGTGGCGACTTTGGGTCGACTTCGATTCGCTTACGAAGTTGCGAAATGTGCTGGTCCAGTGTCCGGCTGTTCGGGAAATAGTCTTCACCCCACGAGTGATTAAAAATTGTATTTCGATCCAGTACGCGACCGGGGTTGCGGTGCAGGAGTTCCAGAATCTGAACGTCGCGCAGGCTCAACTCGATGGTTTGCCCGTCGCGAGTTGCTCTCAGTTTCGCCGGGAACACTTCGATGTCATCCATCGTGAACGACTTTGACTGATCGGCACCGCTGGCAATGTGACAACGACGAGTCACTGCGCGGATTCTCGCGACGACTTCCCGAACTCCGAACGGCTTGACGATGAAGTCGTCGGCTCCCAGTTCGAAGCCGACGACCTTGTCGATCTCTTCGGACTTTGCACTGATAAAGATGATCGGAATATCAGGGTGCGTCGACCGGATCGACCGACACACGTCGTAGCCACTGCGGCCGGGCATCATGATGTCGAGGCAAACGAAATCCGGAGTTGTCGCCCGAAACTGCTCCAGCGCCGACGCACCGTCCGCAGCCTGCATGACCTGATAGCCTTCCGACGCCAGCACCTCGGCGAGTCCCTGTCGGGTCAGTTCATCATCCTCGGCCAGCAGTACCTTCATGTCGCGCTTCCCACTTCCGGAGTGCTCAAATCGACACAAAAGCTGGCCCCGACGGTCGACTCCAGCAGGCTGAGATCACCGCCATGCACACGGGCCAGATCGCGGGCAATGCTTAATCCAATACCTGTTCCCGCAGCGTCTTCCAGGCGACTGGAGACACGGACAAACGGTTCAAACACGGCGTCACACATCGTGGACGGGATACCCGGACCGGCGTCTGACACCGAAATCTTTGTCCGCGATCCGCCGACACTGGTGGCAATCCGCAAGACTCCGCCGGTTGCCGCGTACTTCTCGACGTTGCTGACGAGGTTCACCAGAATCTGCTCAACGGCATCATCATCAACAAGCACGAGCGATTCAGCGGCCAACTCTAATTCCATGCGGACACCTAGCCGTTCGAATGTTGGAGCAAACTGTTCAACGACGCGTCGCACTATTTCATCAATCGATGCTGGCTGCAGGCGCAATACCACTGCTTCCCGCTGCTGACGTCCGAACGTCAGCACGTTGCTGATCAGACGGGTCAGCCGCTGGCTTTCCGAAACGATCACTCGCAGCCGATCCGCAGGTCTTCCGTTCCCCGCTTCGTCGAGACCTTCCAGATCCTCGGCCAGCAGATCCGCATACATGCGAATGTTCGTCAGTGGTGTCTTCAGCTCGTGCGAAACCTGATTCACGAAACTGACCCGCTGCGCTGCCTGCTGAATCTCTCGCGAATACTCTCGCCAGAAGACGACGACCAGCACTGCCAATGCGCCGGCCACGGCTCCAATCCCTGAAGCCAGCTGAAACGCCGTGCCGCGACTCACTCCTGCCAGCAACGAGTTCGGCACCAGAGCCTGAAGTCGCCACGAATTCAACGGCGACGACACCGCCTGTTCGACCAGTGGAGCTGACTCATGCGGCGGCTCGAAGCGCCCCCATTCGTACATCGAATTCCCCATCGAATCGACCAGCCGGAAGCGTGACATCGCAGCGACAGGCACATTCTGATACTTACTGTCAACGGTCTCCGGCAGCCCGGCGATCAGGTCAGCCATCCAGCGCCCACGCTCAAGTACGATACCAACGACAGTCCCATCAGTACGCCGCTGCCAGAAAATCAGGTGGACGCCGCGACCCCAGTACCAGGTATGCCAGCCCTCGACTGTGTCCTCCGTGTGTCCGGACTTCCCAGCAAGGGGACTGCGACTGGACTCCGAGATCGTGTTGCCGAGCTGACGATTGCCTGAGGCGTTCTCAGCAACCAGTCCGGCAGCGCGAATCAGATCGCGATCGCGAATGAGTTCCTGGGCCTCAGAAAGAAAGTCCCGCTCGCTGGAATTCAATGGTTGAGACGGATCGGGATGCAGGACAACACCGGTCCTGTCCAGCACGATGATCTGCCTCACATGCGGGTGCTCGCGGATCAAAATCCGAATTCGGTCGGCATTCAGTTCAACCAGTCCGACCGTCAATCGCAGCTGAGTTGCCAGTGATTCGAAATGCCGACTGATGTTTCCATCGATGTCGCGAAGCTGGACCATAAAGACTTCTTCGAATCGTTGTTGCAGTGCAGCTTTATCGTCCCTCGCAACGCGAACAGCGAGCCACGCCAGACCGACGACCGGCAGGCACACGATCAGTAAAAGAAGTATCAGTGGTTTCGCACGCACGGAGGGTTTCTCAAATCACGGTCTGGTTCCAGGACACGTATCTTAAATGACGTGCGTGCCAATGTTGTCAGTGATCCAGACATTCGCAGGGGACAATCACACCTCACAACCTGGCAGCGTGAGCATGTTTCGCCCACGCTGCCATAGAACCAGTGAGATTCAGAAGTAGTTCCTCGGTTACTGGCCGGACGGCTTGGACTCTGGAACCTGAAGAATCTGCTGAGTGTCGGTCTGGTACTGCCCGAACCGCATCAGCTTTCTCCCGCGTTGCCAGTCGGCAGCATCAAGATTCTTTGACTGAGCCCCGTTCAATTCACAGGCCAGGCCCAGTTCACGGGAATTCAGCTCAACCGCGTACTTCTTCAGGTAGTCCGCGTTGCTCAGCAGGAGTCGTCGAGCGGCATCAATGTCACCTTTGTCACGGAGCACGGTCGCCAGTTTATTACGCTCATTGGCAAACAGGAGAACGCCAGCTTCCAGCACTTCGGCATTCAAGTTCGAAGACACCACCGCATCTGAGCTGCTGAAATTGACGCTGGCTTTTCCACTGAGTCGATCCGTTCGGTGAGTCAGCATGTTGTCATAGTCAACGCTGACCTGAGCGACGTCGCGGACGTTCCCTTCCGGTGAAGCCGGAACCTCAACTTCCAGCACCACAAACTTCTCCTGCTCGCTGTAAAGCTGCGCCAAAGACGTGACGACCTGCTGGCCGTTGATCTCGGCCTGGTTGCCCATAACGCGCACCGGTCGAATTCCCTTGGCGACGTCAATCGTGATCGCCACTTCCTGAGCGACGACGGACAAAACTGTGTCGAATTCCTGCTTGAAGAATCCGGCAAGCTGAGTTTCATCCTCAATGAAAACATGATTGCCTCCACTATGGCTGGCCAGATGGACCATCAGGTCTTCGTTGTAATCGAGTCCCAGTCCCATCGTTGTGACAGAGATCCCTTCCTTCTTGAACGACGATCCCAATGATCCAAGTTCGCTGGGAGCACTCGGTCCAATATTCGCCAGACCATCCGACAGCAGCACGATTCTGTTGACGCGTTCGCTGTCGAGAAACTTGCGAATCTCCGCCGCGCCTTTACTGACTCCTGCAAATAAAGCGGTTCGCCCGCCCGGTTGCACGCTGGCAATTTTCCGACAGACCGCGTCCTTGTCCGTGAGCTTCGTCGCGGGCACAAGTACTTCGACGGTCGAGTCGTAAACGATCACAGAAACGATGTCGTTCGCATCGAGCCGCCTGATCGCCTGAATCGCCGCCTGACGAGCCTCTTCAATTTTGCGTCCGTTCATCGAGCCGGATTTGTCGAGCACCAGTGCGACATTCACCGGCACTCGCCGATTGGCCGCAGGCATCTTGAAGCCCGACAGCCCCACCTTGAGAAACGCGGTCTGCTGCTGGTCGGACTTCAGTATGGGATTCGACATCGCCACGCTTAGCCCCACCTGGCTGGCGTAGGAAACTGTCGACACTGAGACACTTACGGTCACGGCGACGACTGCTGCGAGTGTTCGACTGATCCATCTCATGACACACCTCCGGGTTTTCAGGGAAATCCGACTTCCGCTTCAACAAGCCTGTGCGGTACGTCACAAATTAAACAGGAAGTCGGAATCCAAGTGGTCAGACCACCGTCAGAAGTTTGTCAGAAGTTTGTCAGTCACACTTTGAGGCCATGCAGCTCTGCAATCAGATCGCATAGTTCTTTCGAAGGCGACTTTCGATTGACTGCCCGGCAGTATTCATTCACTCGGCCAACAATTGAACGCTGGCGGTGAGAGATTGTCCCGACGTTGCCAACTGCTTTGCACAGCGACGGAATAATCTGCGGGCTCCCCTTCGCCTCGGTAGTTGGCGTCTCGGACGATTTTCAATACTCGCTGCGGGGCTCGATCGAGCTGGAAAGGCGACGTGTACTGTCATTACGGAAACAGGTTATGAGGACGCGGAACGGATTCACTTTGATCGAGTTGCTCGTCGTGATCGCGATCCTCGTGGCGCTATTATTGCCTGCTGTGCAACAGGCTCGTGAGGCAGCTCGACGCAGCCAATGCAAAAACAATCTGAAGCAACTGGGGATCGCACTGCACAACTACTGCGGCAGCACAAGAATACCGGACACACCGAGTGGCCCGATGGACGCGTACACCACACCGGAGTCACAGTGACCCTGACGCCCAACACGTTTGTCCGGTACACGACTGGAGGGGTGGTCGTTGACGCCGACTTTAATTCCTGGCAGGAAGGTCGAAACGGAATCGTCGGAAGCCCAACGTACGCAGCAATCACGTCCCGCAGTCACCACACCGGCTCTGTTAACGTACTGCTTGCTGACGGCTCGTCGCGTTCGGTCATTGACTCCATCGATCTTTCAATCTGGCGAGCCCTCGGAACAGTCGACGGCAACGAAGTTCACGGCGATTTCTAGATTGAATCGACCTGCGGAACGACCACATGCCAGGACTCAATGTGTTTCGCCAGGAAACACGAACACACGAAAATTCCGCATAAACAGTATGCCCCTCACGCCTGGAACCATGGGGTACGTCGATGGATTGATGTGACTACAAATCGAACATCAGCCCTGATATAAGTCTCGCCGAAGGTCGTAAGCAGTGTCACTCAACCGGCACAAAGAATAAGCTTACAGCCTCAACGCCTCGCACCCGTAGTTCAGCTGGATAGAACGCCGGTTTACGAAACCGGAGGTCGCAAGTTCGAATCTTGCCGGGTGTACTTCGTCATCAGAGCCGAAAGCAGCGGAAGTCCCGCAGTTTTCGGCTTTTTTTGTGGCTGGATGACGTCCGTGGCTGCGACCGGGACTATCGTGAAGATTGTCAGAAAGTGACACAGAACGGCTCTTGAGGCTCCCATGGACTGATTCTGGGGAAAGCATGGGGGCAAGCGAGCCTGTACCAGTTGCAGCATTGTGCATTTGACGTTCAGAGTTCAACTCGGCGGCAGGCAATGCATCGAGTGCTTTCGTTTCAGCCTCCGGCCTGCCGTGTGTGTATCGCATCGTCAGGTTGACGTCGCTGTGCCGCATGAGCTTCTGTGCTGCTTTGGGCGATATGCCAGACTCACCAATCCACGTTGCGAATGAATGCCGTAGACTGTGGATGTCGACCTTACGGCCCCGGTCATCAACCTTCTCGATACCGGCGACGGCATAGTCTCGATCAATGATCCTCAGCATTGCCCGACGTTCCGGAACGGCAAAGAGTTTCTCCTTGCCTGGCAGTCTGGCGGCGGGTGCCGTTGCCGTATGGTCGCTTCGACGAATCTGAGCGGCTTCAACTTCGAAGTTGACTGACGGTGCGTTTCGAGACGTTTCCTCAACCTTCATTGCCTTGTCGTGAATCCACATACGAAGATCGTCTGCCAGGTCGACTCTCAGTGGAATCGTGTTCCCTTCTCGGTTCTTTTCTGATCGGCGATCCAATTTGATGTATGGTTGAGACTCATCGAGAAAGACATTTCGAATCTCGACAGCAGCGAGTTCGCCACGTCGCAGGCCGGTAAGTGCCAACGTCTTGTAGATCAGCGACCGTTCCCACCCGAGTAGCAGTTTCTCTTCGATAAATAGTGCCTTGTCTGCCAACTTCTCCTTCGCACGTTCGGCAGCTCGACTGATGTTGCCGAGCGTGAGCGGGGCGTACATCCAGCAGGACCGCTTACTCTTATCGGGTGGGAGTTGCACCGTCTCACGACCGAATTCCGCCAGTGGTCTCAGTCTGGCCGCATTCAGCAGGTTTTGCAGTTCGACGTCCATCAATGCCCGGCGTTCAAAGCGGACGTCTGCATCCTGATCGGCGCGGGCAATGTCTTTCAACGGATCAGTCAGGAGTCGGTTACCAGCTACACACCACCGCAGGAATGCCCTGATCGCTTCCAGGTAGATATTCCGACGACGCGCTCCAGTGCCTGATTCAGCCAGAACAGCGAGCCACTCTTCAACCTTGTGTCGTTGCACGCTCGCCAGTGTATTGAATCCACATTCACGACAGACTTTTTCGATCAGTTCCCGAGTTTCCCTCACATGACGTTCCGCAAGCCCTTTGGCCTTCCTCGCCGAAGTGTACGAGTCGAGATGATCGGAAAGCGGTCTGCTGCTGCTGACGAGTGATGCAGACTCTTTCGAAGTAACAATCCCGGCTCGCTCCCGATCAGCTTCACGCTCCAACTCTGCCAGCACAGCGGCAGCAGCCTGTTTGTCGCGACATTTTGTGGACACTTCTTTGACGCTGCCCGCTGCGTCGCGGTACTTTGCCGTGTAGGTCGCTGATCTGAAGACGATCCTCTGATCGCCATTTCTGCCGACGGTGACGGGTGCTGTTCGCTTCTGGCCGTTTTGATCCTGCCAGCGGGCGAACTGTTCGCCTTTTTTTGTGAACAACTCCGCACTTTGAGGCAACGGCTTCGTGAATGACTTTTTCCTGAGCGATCCCATCGATTAGGCCTTCCTCTTCTTGGATTTCACCGGCTGCAACTCCAGCTCGAAAAAAGTAGCCAGCAAGTCAGCTCGATCGAGCCGAAGTGACTGCTGGCCTCTGGCAAATTTCATCAGACTCTGACGAAGAATTCCGGTGCCCCGCTCTAACGCTGCGAACGTTATTCCGGAGTCGATCGCCATGTTGACCTGCTCGCGGAGAGATTCCGATATCGTCATGTTTAGCCTCAGATGTGTAATAGTTATTACATTGTGTAGCGTTAAGAATCAAGCAGTCTTCATTCTGCGACGCTGAAACAGTCGGCGTGCTTCCGCCTCATAGTTGTCCAGAAGCACTCGCAGTTCAGTTTCATTTCGGGATTCTAAGGCAAGGTTGACCGCCTGTTCGATTTGGTCGAGTTCCTGCCAGTCCTCCGCCGTCGGTGTCCAGTTCGCTAGACAGGCGTGATTGATCCGTTCAACCGCAGCGTCGACAGTCGCAGCTAAATCCGCCGGTGGAACAGACTCGTCAGAACGAACAGGTTCGGAGTCACCACGCTGACGAACGGCTTTCCAAGCAAGATTGAGGTACTTTCCCACGTGACATTCACCTTCAAAGCTGAGACCAGAGGCACGGAGCAGACTTAATTCGCTTTTTTCGCTTCATTCGCACACCCTCTCCCGCACACCCTCTCCCGCAAACCACGTCTCGACAGGACGTCCACCCGTCTGCTTTCTCCGCTGATGTGCAAGACCAGACTGCTCCAGCATTTCAAGACTGGAACTAATGTCCTTGGCCTTATGATGATTATGCAGTCGCGCACTGATCTCGGTACGGCTCAAACCGTCTGGACTGATCGCTTTCAGTTCTTTGAGAATCCGGTCGGCTACGGCGTCACCGGTTCGGTCACCAAAGACGTACCGCACACCAGACTCGCAGTACTCCCAGACGGCCAACGCGGCCCTCAGATGGTCGGCAGTAATCACAGGTGATTGATCAAGACCCGCGTAGATACACGCCATTCTCATAACCTGAGCTTCCGCTCGACCGATCAATCCACCGACGAGTCCGGGATGACCTGCTGATAACTCTGGGTAGACCGCGTACCAGATATCTCTGGCTTCGTTATTCCGGATCAGCTCAAGAGGCTTGGAAGCGAATGTGATGGCAGATTCAAGCTGTCTGGCAATTGAAGCCAGGTCTGCATCAGCCAGATTCCCACCTTCAGGCAATAGCTTTGAACGTGTCACTGGAACCCACAGGACACGGTTTCCGAATCCGTTCGTCTGTTCTGTTTTACTCAAATGTTGCTTAAGTTCATTCGAGGTAATGTGACCGATCACTGAAACATGTGGGTCTGTAGCTTTCTCTGACGAGTTCTTCGTTAGATTCTGAAGAGTTCCACCGTCCCAGGCCTGACGCAGCACTGGCGACAACGTGTTTCCTTCACGAGCCATGATCTTCAATGGACTTACGAACTCAGACTCAACAACCAGGAGTCGCTTGTCTGGCTCACCATGATCAATGACGACTTCCTGATATCCAGTAACTTCTCGACCAGCCTTGATTCGTTCTTGTTTCCTGGAAGGATCACGGACGTGATGAATGAGTCCCTCGCCGCTGGATAGACCAGTCACATTTCGTTTATTGAGCCATTCAGAGTCTGCGGTGCGAATTAAGCGAAACAAGCGAATTAAGTTCGCGAGTGATGATCCTTTTCGACTTTTGGATGTGTCGCCAATCAGGCAGGTAAACAGGTTGCAATGGTGCTTGGCCCCTTCAGCAGTGAAATGCAGAGTTCTGCCAATCCAGTTTCCGTAACAGACAAGGAACTGCACCAACAAGGCAGCAGAATCGGCTTCAGTGTGCGGTTCGATCGTCTGAACGACATCGCCGGCAAGTCCGTGGAACGCTGCCTTGTCAAGCGGCCCAGGCCAGCCAGGCGGTGGAGCCAGTTTCGGTAAATACTGACGACTGGATGTGGGCTTTGAGTTAGATAACAAAGTCATTGAATTGTCTTTCTTCAAGTGAAGGCAACCAGTGTGCTGATTGCCCGGTATGATTGGAGTTGGGCCTTCATTCCGCGTTTCCGTAGAAGCACGCATCACGGAACGTCACTGTCGAATGAAAGGTCGTTGAGCATTCTTGTGACGGTCTGACGCAGTGCCGCCAATTGCGTAGCGTCCTGCTTTTCCTGCTCGATCTCTGCGTTAAGCAGATCGATATCCATCACGTCATTCAGCGACTGTCGAACCATGTCCTGGAGTTGCTGTGGAGTCAGCGCTTCGACTTCCCAGCAGTTGCGGCATCCGTTGGCCTTCAGGAACTTCTGGAAGTTTGTTGAGCTGGCCTTGGCTTCTAAAGCAGGCGGCAGGCTAAGTTGCTTCGTCTGCTCTCTGGTCAGTGCGGCTTTGATCAGGCGGATGCGATCAATGCCAAAGTCATCTCGAATTGACCTCGCCAGTGACTGACAAATCTCTTCACCATCGGGGTCGAAATCACTGACGACGACAAGAACCAGGTGATCCTTGCCGCTCAACTTATATCGCTGAGCGATGTCGTAACGCGGTCGCAGTGAGCAGTATCCACGACCTGAAGTCACCGGGACGCAGTACGCACTCGCGACCCGTTCAACGATGGTTTTGACCGTGTTCTTCTCGATCACCAGCTCGACATGATCTGGCTGACTGGTCTGCAAATTCCGGTAGTATCCGTGCAGAAAACCATCGAGCTGTCGTCGAAAAAACGGCTGAGTAGATTGAAATACGTCCCAGATCGACACAGGCCGAGTCTCGTCGGCAATCGCATCAAGTGGGATGTGCCCTTCCAGTCTCGCACGCGTCACAAGCTCCACCAGAGCGTGGTAGGACTTCTTGGAATTGTCGTAAGCACTATCTGGCTTCTTGGCGTGCTTTAGCGGCGGATTGTTAAGCAAGCCGTAATGAATCTGCCGGTCACTGATTGGCCAGAACTCGTGCAGGTCATTGACCACCTGCTTAATTGCCAGCAGGAAAGGTTCCTTAGCTGCACTGATCCGCTTCCGGTTCATCGAACCCGAAATTGCTACCGCCTCTGAAGTACGGTGAGCGGACCGTGTCCGAAACTCGACCAATGACCGGTAGGCTGCGTTCGGGTTCGTCGTGAGTAGCTCTTCTCGCAGCTTTTCGTCGAGCGTCTTGTCACGTTGACGATTGTATTCACGCAGCAGCACGACGAATCCGTCGACGTCATCTTCACGTCGGATCGGTTCCACCCTGGTTGGAACGAGTTCTATGCCAAGTCTTCGGCAGGCGGCATACCGGCGATGACCGCTGAGAATCCAATTGTCCTGCGTGATGACAATTGGTTCCCGAACTCCATGCTGCATGATTGATCGGGCGAGTTCAACAATCCCAGGTTCGTCGGGATCAATGGGCCTGTAGAGCTGATCGTTTTCCGGACTCGGCTTGATGTCCGAAAGTCGGACATGACTTACTTTTGACGGATCGGTCATTTGCTGGCCCTCCGACTCGGGCGACAGCTTCGACATTCGTCAGCAATCCATCCCTCAATGTCCGTGCGTCTCCAGCGTAAAAGCGAATTGAGACGCAGAGGAGCCGGCATCGTGCCAGCGTCAGCCATTCGTCTTACCGTCCGAGATGAGCAATTCAGGATTGCCGCAACGTCATCGACAGTAAGCAAGGAGAGACGATCAGGTCTGGACGGTTCCGTAGCCACAGTTGGCATAGAGATGGGCGTCATGTCATCGATTCCAGCAGAAGTGCCAGCAACGGCGTCACTCTTCGTGACATTAACTCGTCGCTTATGCTTCTAGCTGGAGTTGATCGAAATCAACTTCGAATTTGCGTCTGTTGCCGTGTCACAAATGTCATCACAATGACACGTTATGACAAAGTGTGCCCTCGGAATTGATTTCTGAAAAACTCAACTCTCATCAACTCGACGACGTGCCGTCGCGATTTCGTCAACTTTTCTGACACTTCTCGTCGTCACTCCACTCTTGCGTGTTTGATGTTTCTTCTCGTCTAACATCGAACGTCCTTTGGAACAGTATTCCTTGTACGTCCGAAGCCCCCACAGCTTCTTCGCCGTAATCTGATGCCAACCGTCTTCAGCACCGGGCAATCCCTGCTCCTTCAGATACGCCCACGATTCGCGATCCTTCGTGACCTCGTGGTCGAGTTCCATTTGTTTGCAGGCCCACTTATGGCAGGCGTATGCCTGCTCGTGAGCTAGAAGTCTTCCTGCTTTGGGGGTGATAAGCAATTCTGCAGGAGTTTCCTTAGCGAGCACTTCGCTGTTAGGCAAATAGGCTGTGCCATCGCTTGGAGATTTGACATATCCATTCTGGTCAGGCAGAGTGCCGTATTCGCCACTGGTCTGCTGCTCAAGCTGCTGCTCAAGCTGCTGCAAACTCCTTAGCGTCAGATAGGTGATCGTACCGAGATGCAGGTCATGCTGCTGATCTTCGCTCACAGGTCTTAAGCCGTTGAGGTGCCACAGGTAGGCGATCCACCAGTTCTTAGGGTCTTCCTGAGTGCGTCGCCCGTCTGCCAGGTAAGGTTCCAATTCTGGCCAACAGTGTAACATTGCAAATCTACCAGCTTGGCTGAATATGTAATCGAAGAACTCGGTTTCAAGCTGATACGCCACATACCCCGAGTTATCGGAAGTGTCGGGTTCTAGCGAAAGCGTGACTTCGCCTTCGAAGACTTTGCCATCATCCGCAGTTAAATACAGCGGCGTGAGAAACTTCCGCTTTGATTTGTCGAACGCTGCGTCAAAGACATCCAGACCCTCGCGGGGGTGCCATTGCAGGTCGAGGACACCTTCTCCCGTCGTTGCCCATTCTTCTGCACAGGCATCAATGAGTTGCTGGATTGAAGTTGTGGGGATGTCGGAACTCATAGGACTACCCAATCTCCTGATCTGGATTCTTTCGGCGATGACTGGTCTCAGGCCGGTCAATACTTGAGGAGTTGGATGCGGGTGGATTCGCGGCGGGTCAGGGTCGATTCCGGGCGGCGACAATCTGGCAATGACTGTCTGTCGATATTCGCAACTTTCGTCGAGCCTACGATGCCAGGTTCAAAGAAACAACAACGGGGACACCCCCTCTGGAACCGAAGTGTCTTGGGGCGATCGCTGAAGCGTGACACCACTGCGAGATCAACTCGAAACTGCGCACTCGAAAGATGGAACGCCGACCTGCCCGAGACCCACCGGCTGACGTTGGCTTCCAGTTGGCATGTCAGGCAATTCGGCTTGACATCTTCGCCGGCTTATCGCACGCACGCGCGAGGAACCGTCTGGCTTCATTTGATCGTAGACCGAACAACCAGGGCCTTATGTTTGCCCACTGCTGATCGACCAGATGAGGTAGTAACTCCAGAATCTGACTGAAGTTGCGAAGTTCGTCCGTAACTGACTCAGAGTACGATGTTTCCGCAGCCTGATACGCCTGAAACAGTTGCAGTGTACGAGCGACGACGGCATTCGGACGCTCTGCAATAATATCGAGCCTTTCCGTGATCAAGGTTTCGCTCATGATCAGGGCGTCGGCTGGCTCAAGGCTCAGTCTCTTGTCGATCGCCAGAATCAGTGACATGCAGTTCTTCCGGATCTCGGGGCAACGAGTTGCCAGACTCGCAGCCAGCGTCATGGACAGGCTCCATGCTCCGGCTATCGCGGCCGTCTCGTCGGTTACATCTGACACCCGAGAAAGCAGCGGAGGCCGTGTCACTCGTGACGAGAACTCAAACCAAGTCACCACATCGACAGGTGGGAACGCCACAGCAATGGCATCCCAGGCTTGTTGGCCTGAGGCTGCCTTCGTCATTCCCGCATCGCGAGACCGTCTGCGTACAAGCTCTTTTTCAGCTTCTGCGATGTCCCAGGCTGCTTCGGCTCGCAAGCGTTGATAAAGCTGTGACCGCGTCTCCCCAGACGTCGTAATCTGATCGCGGGAACAGCCTCGAATCACCGCGCGTGAGGCATCTGAAATAACTGATTGCATGGACGTCTTCCTTCGGCGGGACAGGACGTTCTATCGCACTCAATTCTACGAAATCGGGCCACGTTCAACAGACCAGCTTCTTGTGCGATGTTGTCCATCAGCAGTTCAAGCGGTGTCGTTCGTCACGTCAGGTGTTTTCAGTCCGGTGGGTGGTGCCGTCGGCATGAACATCGACTGCGGCACAACGCCACTCGTATTCCAATGAAGACCGATGCGGAGTGCTTGTCGTAACGTGTCACGTTCCGATTCACTGGCGTCTGACAGTCGCTCAGCAATCGAATTCAGCCCTTCTGCGGTGACGAGTGCGTAGCCATTCCGCATAGCCCACAGATTGTCTTCAGAATTTCCTAACATCACTCCCAAGT
>JAQBWV010000110.1 GCA_027624335.1 Planctomycetota bacterium | reverse complement strand
AGAAAAACCAACTT
Source organism: Planctomycetota bacterium (assembly GCA_027624335.1). Taxonomy (GTDB): domain Bacteria; phylum Planctomycetota; class Planctomycetia; order Planctomycetales; family Planctomycetaceae; genus JABMPE01. The sequence continues at coordinate 21,069 of JAQBWV010000110.1, read as the reverse complement.
CTTCGGTGACTTCCAAGAACACGCCGGGTGGGCAGTTACACTCAAAACAACCGAGCCGTCGACAGCTTACTGACATTACCGCCAGAACTCATTGCGGATTCGGGCGTCTGAGCATTGTCTGGCTTTCCTCGCATCGCACATTCTAGACGCGCACTTCGCAATAAATCGCGTGCCACCGCCCCGACAGCCTCTACTCCACGTCGTCAACGTGGCCGACTCTCGGCACTGACCCGGACAGCTCAAGGACAGCTTGTATCGATTGCGACAGATTGCCCGACCGTGTTGACTGTCACGTTCGATCACTTTGGGCCAGTCGTCGATGTCGTGACGAAATGCACGCTTCCAGGTTCTCGACCGAATTTGCCCGTTCGACGCAAGAGTCCTCTCGGAACGAATGTGCGACAAGTTCCTGCTCCACGGAGCGCGGTGACGCCGATTGCTCCTGTCGCGTCTGTTCGCCTGTTTGTGCATCGAATCCCGGTCGAAATACATATTCATATCATAGGTGATCTTTCGAAGATCACGTCGATTCGTGATGCAGCTCTGATCGTAGTCGTGCCTCTCATTCATGAATGACGCATCCACACACTTCTTACCGGAGATGTGTCTGGCAGGCGTTGCTCCCATCAATGCCGTAGTCCAACTGAGCAATCCACAAACTCCTGCGCCAGCCTGCGGCACCACTCAGGCAGGCGTCACGTGCAGAATTCAGACTTAACAAACGGGAGACCGATTATGAAGACATTGCCGTGGCTCAAGGCTTTTCGTTCTCGTCTTCAACGTCGTTCACCGCTCATGAAGGAAAGACAGCGTACGCGCCAACACATCGGACCGCACAGTTCCATCGAACAAGTCGAGCAGCGGACGTTACTAACAGCCGTTGTTCTCTTTGCAGGAGGTCATCTGCAGGTGTTCGCGGATGCCAATGAGGACATCACGATCCGGGAAGACCCCGCTGTTCCAGGACAGCTGGACGTTCAGTTCAACGGAACGCCCGCTCCTGGTACTCCGCGTGTGGCGACCAGCCAGATCACATCGATCGAACTTCTCGCCGGTTCCGGAGACACAGTACTGGACGTCTCCGGAGTGACTCTGGCGACATTCACGAATCTGACATCCCTCTTTGTGGACGGCGCTGACGGCGATGACTTGATCATCGGCAGCGTCGACATCGCGACCAGCATTACTGGTGGAAATGGTCGCGACACCATCACCGGTGGATCCGGTGCCGACACCATTGATGGCGGCGACGGAGACGATTCCATCACAGCTGGTGCCGGGGACGACAGCCTCGATGGCGGAAACGGTGATGACTTCATTTCCGGTGACGATGGCAACGACTTCATCGACGCCGATGACGGGCAGGATACGGTCCTGGGTGGGACCGGGAATGACTGCATCCTTGGTGGCGACGGAGCTGACAGTCTGTCGGGCGATGATGGCGATGACACCGTTAACGGCAATATGGGCAACGACACCGTAACGGGCGGCCTTGGTATCGACAGTCTGCTGGGGGGCAGTGGCGACGATGTCCTCGATGGAGAAGACGGAGACGATTTTGTTCTCGGAAACGCCGGCAACGATTCGTTGTCGGGCGGGGCAGGTGCGGATCAGATTGAGGGCCACTCGGGGCTTGACACGATCGCAGGCGGTGACGGGAACGACACGCTGAATGGTGGAGGTGACGACGATCTTATTAATGGAGACGCCGGCGATGACACCGTGTACGGCGGGTCGGGGCAGGATTCGCTGGAAGGCAGCGACGGAAATGATTCGCTGCTTGGCCAGTCCGGCGACGACACCATTGATGGTGGTGGCGGTGCTGACATCATGCGAGGAGGCACTGGCGACGACCTCATCACCACAGGAAGTCCTCAGGTGTCGATCATCGCTGCGGTTGTTCTGCCGGCTGAAGGTGACGTCGGAAACACCTCTGTCGTATTTGACGTCACGCTGTCGGCAACATCCGGCGGGACGATTAGCGTCGACTTCGCCACCGCCGACGGTTCTGCAGTCGCGGGGCAGGATTACATCGCCACGACCGGCACGTTGACGTTTGCACCCGGAACTCTGACTCAATCAATCACCGTCCAGATTATTGGTGATACACAGGTTGAGCCCGACGAAATGTTCTTCCTTAACCTTTCCAACGCCGTGGGAGCGTCCATCGTCAACGGACAGAGTGTCGCCACGATCGTCAACGATGACGTCATGGCAACGCGGACTCTGTACGCCGTAAGTTCAGTGATGATGGTCCAGACGCTCTATTCGATTGATCCGGTGACTGCAGTCGCCACGGCAATCGGCCCAACCGGAGTGGGTCTTGCCGGCCTGACCTCGGACAGCTCGGGAACGCTTTACGGCCTCGCCGGAAGTGACCTGTACCAGGTCGATCGAACCACCGGGGCGGCGACGCTGCTGTTCAACTTCGGAAATGGTGGCATCGCTGAAGGTGACATTGCCCTCGATCCCGCAGGGAATCTGATTTATGGAATTGACTTTGGGGACAGCGACCTGCTCGAAATTGATTTGACCGCCATGAACTCGGTCAATCGCGGGCCAGTCAATGTTGGGGGAGTCGCCGCCAGCAACGGAATTGACTGGGACGGGCTGGATTACCGCGGGACGACGTTGTACGGCTATATGGGAAGTCGCGACGGTAACACGGGACTGGCTGACAGCCTTTTTACCATGGACGTGACGACAGGAACCGTCACGAGTGTTGGGCCAACTGGTGTCGTACTGGGACCGGCAGGTGGAATCACGTACGACGCGGACCAGGATATTTTCTTTCTCATGAGCCGCGCCACGGACATCCTCTACTCGGTTAACCCATTGACAGGAATCGCCACCGCGATCGGAAACACCACACTCGGCACAGTGCTGGCGATGGAATACGTCGTCGATCCTCCTCCGCTCAGGGCTCCATTCTCGTCGACAGCATCGGCGGGAGTCGACATACCCGCGCCCCCTGTGTTCGGATTCGGACCGAATGACGATCAGCTCTTCGGTGACACCGGCAACGACACACTAATAGCCGCCGATGGAAATGACCTGCTGAACGGTGGCGGTGGTGATGACCTGCTCCAGGGCGGCGACGGCAACGACATCATGTACGGTGGAAGTGGACAGGATACGCTCGAAGGCGAAGCTGGCGACGACACGCTCGACGGCCAGGGTGGACCCGATTCCATCAACGGCGGAGCAGGTGACGATACGATCAACTGGAACGGAATCGGAGATGGCGACGACACTGCCGACGGAGGAGACGGAGGTGACACCGTCGTTGTACGAACTGGCTCGACGGACGACACCGTCTTCATCACTCAGGATTCCCAGGGACGCGTCCGGGTCAGTGAGGGCGCAGCCGATCTGACGATCGAGGCCACTGTCTCCGCCGTCAACGTGATCACCGATGTCGGCGACGACACCATTACCGTCGGTGACCTCAGTAACGTTGGACTGATCGCACTGAACGTGGATGGTCGAGGTGGCAACGACACAATCAACGCTACCAACCTGAATCCAGGCCGTGCGAAAGTGACGCTGTTCGGAGGCGACGGCAATGACACCATCACTGGCGGAGCGTTTGACGACAACCTGTCCGGCGGCAACGGTGTCGATGTCATCAACGGCGGCGACGGCAACGACTGCCTGGACGGCGGCGATGATGGAGACATCATCGACGCAGGTGCGGGGGACGACACCATCGACGGAGCGGCTGGCAACGACACGGTGACTGGCGGCGACGGAAACGACAGCCTGATTGGAGGCTTCGGTGATGACTCGCTCGACGGCAGCACCGGTGATGATACGGTTTCCGGTGGCTTCGGGGACGACAACCTGAACGGTGCTGCCGGGAACGATTCGCTCGACGGCGGACTCGGCAAAGATTCGATCTCAGGTGGAGCGGGTGACGATTTCATTGATGGCGGACGGGACGATGATCGCATCAACGGCCAGTCAGGTGCAGACACGATTCGCGGAAATCATGGCAACGATGTCATCGACGGCGGCAGCGGTAACGACGAGCTGGTTGGCGGAGACGGCGACGACACTATCTCTGGTGGCAACGGTCGAGATGGCATCGCTGGCAATGATGGTGACGATCTGCTGTTGGGACAGGGCGCTGCAGACACCATTCGCGGCAACGATGGCAATGACACGATCCGCGGCGGTGGAAGCGACGATACTCTGGTTGGCGATCAGGGCGACGACGTGCTGGACGGTGACTCCGGAACCAATCTCATCAAGACCGGCGAAGGCAATGATACGGTTGTCATGCTGAGTGATCTCGTTGATGAATCGTTCGAGTTCACACCGGCCATGCTTGCCATGCTCGACGGAGTCTAATAAACGCGTTAACGATAAGTTCCTGTCAGCCGATAGCCCTTTGCTGATGCGTCGAACATTTCATCCAGCCAGCGAACTCCGATCCCGGCGCGCTCCGACAAGGCGATCGAGCCGTCTTTGATCACCACAGTTGTGTCGATCAAATGTGGGTACAGAGTGGCGATGTGAGCTCGAACTGTTTCCTGATACGTCACTCCGGGAACGGATGCGGCCACGTTGAGTCCGGCGAACAGCGTCAACGGCCCGGTGCAGTCATGCATCAGAACCGGAACATTGTGCAGTTGAGCCAGTTCCGCAATGCGGCGTGTTTCGCTGATACCTCCGACCCATGTTGGATCGATCATGACGTAATCCGCCGCGTGACCTTCCAGAACCTGCCGGTACTGCTCGCGTGTGACCAGCATTTCGCTAACGGCCAGCGGAACTCCGGCGTCAGCGCGAAACGCGGCCAGAGTCTGGACATTGTCGGTCCGCACAACGTCTTCCATCCAGAGCGGTTGCACTTCGCGCATGCCGCGAGCAATCGACAGCCCGGCCGCCAGCGAGAAGAACCCGTGCCCGTCCAGCATCACGTCGATGTCGTTGCCGACGCGTTCGCGAATCGCTCGAAATGGAGCAACGCCTCGTTCGACATCTTTCGCACTGATTCGCTGCCCGCCGGATTCGCGATAAACTGCATCGAAAGCCCACAACTTCATCCCTCCGTACCCGAGATCCAGAAGCTCCTCCGCCAGTTCGCCTGGCCTGTTGATGCAGTTCCAGTTGTCTTCGAGCGGTCCTGGCCTGCCTGGATCGCCATGTCCGGGCCATCCGGCAAACGTCGGCGAGCCGGCCGTGCGTCGACCATAAAACGGGCCCCCGCAACTGTTGTAGACCGGCACGGCATCCCGCACCGGACCGCCGAGCAATCGCCACACAGGTCGTTCGCAAAGCTGCCCGGCGATATCCCACAGAGCCAGATCAATCGCCGACAGCGCCCGCAGCTCGGCTCCGACTCCGCCGAACGCGATGCAGCGTTCATAGAGAAACCGCCAGTGACTCTCGATCGCCGTTGCGTCTGAACCGATCAGCCGCGCCGCCATCCAATCGTGAATAACAGCCGCCGCTGCTTCGGGCAGATAGTACGTCTCGCCATGCCCGATGACCGATTCGCCACCGATTGTTCCGGCATCGGTGTGAACTCGCAGAGCCAGCATGCCAGGCATCACGTCGTACGGAACGACCGTTTCCAGAGCGGTGATCCTCGGCCCGCGAACATAGGCGTGTTCCTGCGTCGGACCGGATGCCAGCTGGCGAGCTTCATCTGCCGTTAACGATGACGTTTGATTTTTCTTCTCACTTTCAGGCGTCATGCCAGCTCCTCCGACAAGTAATGCGTCTACGCCACGCCCACAGCGTGCCCGGAAAAGTAGCCATCTTGCTCCGCGAGATGAGCCGATTTCACAATCACCGAACCAACATCCATCAGGCGCATCTCACACGGCCAATACTGAAACCATCCATCCGCCTGACACTCCCAGTAAACGCTCGGCCGCTGATTTTGTCGCCGGCTCATCTCGCGGAGCGAGATGCCTACTGACGTCATGCCAGCACTCCGTCAACAACTTCGCCGTGAACATCGGTCAGACGGTAATGCCGACCTTGAAATTTGAAGGTGTGCCGGGAGTGGTCGACTCCGAGCAGATGCATCAGCGTCGCCTGGAAGTCGTGGACGTGCACCTGGTCTTTAACGACGTTGTAACCGTACTCGTCGGTCTCTCCGTACGAGACACCTTTCTTCACGCCACCACCGGCCATCCAGATCGAGTAACAGTACGGGTGGTGGTCCCGACCGTGTGTCTTTGCATTGTTGATGTCGCCCTGCCCGAACGGCGTCCGACCAAACTCGCCGCCCCAGATGACCAGTGTGTCATCCAACAGACCTCGCTGCTCCAGATCCTTAACCAGCGCTGCGGAAGGCTGATCGGTGTCGACGCACTGCTGCTCCAACTGCGTCGGCAGGTTTGAATGTTGGTCCCAGCCGCTGTGCATCAGCTGAATGAATTTCACGCCTCGCTCGGCAAGCCGGCAGGCCATCAGACAGTTCGACGCGAACGAACCCGGTGTCGAAACTTGAGGACCGTACATATCGAGCACGTGCTTCGGCTCGCTGGCCAGATCAACAGCTTCGGGCATGGCCGCCTGCATGCGGTAGGCCATTTCGTACTGAGCAATTCGAGTCTGAATTTCCGGGTCGCCGACCTGCTCGAACTTCTGCTGGTTCAGCCTGGCCAGTCCATCCAGCAACGTCCGCCGCAGCTCGCGTGAGACACCATCAGGGTTCTCAAGATACAGCACAGGGCTGCGGCCCTGTCGAAACTTCACGCCCTGATATCGGGACGGCAGAAATCCGCTGCCCCAGTAGAAGTCGTAGAAGAGTTGACCGCAGCTGCCCTCGCGATCGCGCGATGTAAGCACGCAGTAAGTTGGCAAGTTGTCGTTGTCGCTGCCGAGTCCGTACGCCGTCCAGGCTCCGGCACTTGGCCGACCAGGCTGCTCCGCCCCCGTCAGCAGAAACGTCATCGCCGGAGCGTGATTCACCGCTTCGGTCTTCATCGTATGCACCATGCAGATATCATCAACGATCGACGCGGTGTGTGGCATGAAATCCGTCATCCAGCGACCGCATTCTCCGTGCTGCCTGAACGGTGCGCGAGGTCCCAGACACGGTTTACTTTTCCCCTGAGTCATCGTCGAGAGCTTCTGACTTTTGTGAATCGACTCAGGAATCTCCTCACCACGCCGTTCCGCTAGAATCGGCTTATAGTCGAACAGGTCCGTGTGCGAAGGCGCTCCGCTCTGCATGAGCCAGATCACGCGTTTGACCTTTGGCTGATAATGCGGCAACCCCGGTAGACCACGACTCCCTGCCGCCTGCAACCCGGTCTCGGCTGCATCAGAATCTTTCTGCAGCAACGACGATAGCGCCAAAGCCCCGAGACTGACGCCCCCCACCGACGAAAGCAGTTCCCGTCGCGTCGAAAGATTCACCAATTGATCAAGCAGTCCCATCAATGACTCCTCTGTGCCTCAGCGTTTCTCGCCTATGTGTACTCTGCGTGCATAACCTTTTCTGATCCACACTTCACGGCACCCAGTCGATCTCGACTTCTCGCCCGTCCGGCAAATCGCGAACATCTTCGTGAATCTTACCGTAGCCGGCAAAGTGGTTCGCGATGTCTGTCACGGCCACATTCTCCACTTCGTACTCACCGCCTGTCACGGGCGGATGCCGAAACGTGAAACACTGCCCACCTGCGAGCGTCGTGCCGGCTTCGGCCATTCCATCGACCAGCGGAATGGCGAAGTAATCACTGAGATTCTCGGGATCTTCACACAGATCGCAGAACTCGTTCTGGTTCGCGGCGACACGTTCGACCGTCCCCATCCCCGAGTCCAGCATCACGACGACGCCGTCTTCGAGAATCAGAAACAGATCCCCAAACCGGTTCATCAGCCAGATCGTGTACGACTCCGGCAGCATCCATTGCCACGGTTCGAGCAACGCGTTCCAGTCCAGTTCCCGATGATCAATGATGTAATCCTGAATCGATCGCTCAGCCACTTGTCTGCCCTGCCCTCTAATTGGAATGTCTGACTCGTAGGGCCGGTTCCTACCGGCCTCATCCGCGAAACCCAAACGTCGGCCGGCAGGAACCGGCCCTACGAACTACCAACTGAAATTCCCCACGTTTGCGATGGCCCGCGGCGAATCGCGATCCTAACCTGCAGAAGCGGCGAACGGCACTGTCTGCCGCATCCTGCATCGTTTAATTGGTTCCACACAGACATCGTTTGACAACCGGAGCTGAATTATGGAGCACGGATTCCCTCCAGGCACGAACTGGCAATCAGCAACAGCCGAGACAGTCATCATGCATGTCCTGATGCTGTTTCTTGTTATTGGTTCCGTCGCAGGCCTGTTTCTCTCACGTCGGCGACCGGCGAAAAAGTCCGACATCTGGTGCTGGAATTCCCTTGTCATTGGTGCCCCGATCGGGGCCGCGATGGTCAGTTCCGGTCTGGACAGCTTCGCGAAAGACGCTGCTCGCCCTTTTCTGATTGGCTACGTGCTGTTTGTCTGGTTGGTGTGCCTGGTGGGCATGGCACTCTGCCACGTCGCTTTGAAACGAAACGAGGAAGCATCGCCGCTCGGCTGCTCGGTCAGTTGCCTGTTATCGCTCGGTCTGACGATCGCTCTGTTGCTCCCTGCCGTTCCTCAGGCGCGAGAAGCCGCCCGACGAAGCCAGTGCAAGAACAACCTCAAATACCTTGGCCTCGCGCTACACAACTACCTCGATGTGTATCAGAGCTTTCCAATGGCAAGCAGCGGCCAGCCGCCCATGAGCTGGCGTATTAATGTCGCTCCATACATCGACGGTAATTCGATCGTGGATGAGTACGACCAGACTCAGACATGGGACGCCAAAGAAAACGAACATTTGGCAAAGCGACAAATCCCGGTCTACATGTGCCCGTCGCGAAGCAAACCGCTCGAGGGAACCGACGAACAAGGCCGATTTCTCACGGACTACACCATGCTCACCGGTCCCGCCACGTTCTCCGGCAATCTTGCCCCGCGAACCCCGCAGCAGTTCACCGACGGAACTTCCAACACGCTGGCCATCGTCGAGGCGGCCGGACTCAACATTGTCTGGACCGAACCGCGAGACGCGGAAGTCGGTAAACAGCCACTTGGAATCAACCTCAAAGGCGCTGGCGAATTCGACTCGCCAGGCCTGATGTCATCCTGGCACGTCGGCGGAGCTCACGCGGCCTTCGCCGACGGCTCCGTCCGCTTCCTGAGCCAGGACATCGACCCCTCAGTCCTGAAGGCACTGACAACGGTCGACGGCGACGAGCAACTGCCGCAATCTTATTAACACGTGAGTGCCTCAATGTAGCCATCTCGCTCCGCGAGATGAGCAGAACGCGCACGCGATGCTCAAACAGCCTTTAGCTCTGCAACCTGATTGAAGGCAGCCCACTGAACGACACCACTCGTCCGCAAGGCATGTCGAAAGAAATCTCGATCGCAACTTTTGACGTCGGCTCATCTCGCGGAGCGAGATGGCTACTTTGTCTCAGGCATGTCAAACGGTGGTTCATTCTTTGGTCACGACTTCGTCGAGGTTCAGGATCATGTTCATGACGGCGGCGTAAGACGCCAGTTCGGGGCGATCGAGTTTTTCATTGACTGGAGACTCACCGCGGGACAGCAGCGCGTTCACCTTCTCGGCGTCGGATGCGTAATCGGCTCGAACCTGCTGCAGGACGTCACTCAAAACCGAGCGTTCGGAGTCGGTGGCGTGGCGGCAGGTGGCCAGGCGGAAGCCGTAGGCCAGTCGATTCTCGTCGGAAGTTCCGCCTTCGAGCAGAACTCGTTCGGCAAGTTTTCTCGACGCCTCGACGTAAGTGTCGTCGTTCATCAGGACCAAAGCGTGCAGCGGCGTATTGGTTCGGCTGGTGCGGACTTTACAGACCTGTCGAGTTGCCACGTCGAACAACATCGTCGGAGCCGACGCGCGACGCCAGAACGTGTAGAGCGTGCGGCGGTATAGATTCTCGCCATGATCCTGTTCGTACTTGATCTTCCCCAGTGAAAGGTCCGACCAGATCCCGAGCGGCTGATACGGCTTCACCGGCGGGCCGCCGAGTTTGTTAACCAGCAAACCGCTGACAGCCAGAGCCTGATCACGGATCGCCTGAGACGTCAGGCGAAAGCGTGCTCCGCGGGCGAGCCATTGATTCGACGAGTCGACCTCCATCATCGCTGGTGTCGCCTTCGAACTCTGCTGATACGTCGCCGACATGACGATCAACTTGAGCATGTGCTTCACGTTCCAGCCGCTGACAACGAATTCCTCCGCCAGCCAGTCGAGCAGTTGCGGATGAGTCGGTCGCTCGCCCTGCGAACCAAAGTCCTCGGTTGTCGTCACCAGGCCGGTCCCAAAGAAATGCTGCCAGTACCGATTCACGACGACTCGGGCCGTCAGCGGGTTCAGCTCAGAAACGATCCACCGAGCAAGCGTCAGTCGATTCTTTGGCAAGTTTTCAGGCAGGCCGGGGAGACATTCGGGAGTGCCCGGCTGAATCGGCTGCTCTTTGTCTGGCTGATCCCAGACGCCGCGATTCAGAACAAACGTCTCGCGCGGCGACGTCAGATCCCGCATGACCATCGTCTGAATGATCTGCTTTTCGAGTTCGCTCTGCAGCTTCTTCGCCCCGTCAATCTGTTTCTGCACCGCGACAACGTCCACCGCCTGTTTGCGGAATTCTTCCGCGACCAGCTTCTGCTGAGCGTCACTGCGTTTTCCCGGTTCGACACGCAAAGCTTTCACCAGTGCATCGCGGCCTGCGTCAGTGGAATCCAGCTTTGGACTCGCCACAGTCGTCACCAGCAACCGAAAACGGCTGAGGTTATGCGACGCATGAGGCGACTCATGCTTCATCCGCACGATCAGTGTCGTGCCTCCGATCGGTTTGTCGAAGACGTAAACGGCCTGGCGTGGAATCTTCATATTTGACGGGTTATGTACCGCCCAGCCGGTCTTCGAATTTCCGTCGACAGAATTCTTCACCGGCCAGCCTCCCTGCTCGAAACTTGCCTGCGCCGACGCGATCTTCACCGCGGCTGACTTCTCGTCCTGCGTACTTCGAGCCTCCACGGAGAAGTCGGTCAACACGAAGTTGCCACTGTTGCTGGGAGCAAAACCGCCGTCCGTGAAGGCCTCATGCGGCACAGCCTCGAGCCGGATACCAGTGAGGCCCGACGAGGCCGATGTCAGCTCAATTTCGTAGTTATCATTGCTCGGATTCTTCCCCGCGAGCAGCAGTGAGCCGTCTTCCTGCAACGTCATCGTCTGGCCCTGTTCCGACACAAACCGCCTGGGCTTGAGTAGCTCCCAGACCTCACGCGGCAAGTCTCTCGAAAGGTTCGCGAGCTGTTTCTCTTCCCAGCTGCGCTGCAGGTCTGCGGTGGTGACGGCCCGCAGCTCCTGCTGTAAATCGGCGAGTTTCTGGACCAGCTCCGACTGACGAGTTGACTGTTCCTGAGTCGGTACGGCCAGCACAGGGTTCGCGTTGCCGCTCGCGTCGACTCGACCGGATTCATCGATCGAGTTGAAGTAAGAATAGAACTGATAGAACTCGCGTTGAGACACCGGGTCGTACTTGTGATCGTGACACCGGGCACAGCCGACCGTCAGGCCGAGCCACACCGCACCCGTCGTCTCTACCCGATTCATGACGTACTCAACCCGCGACTCTTCCGCGATCCGCCCGCCCTCGCCGTTCAGCATGTGGTTGCGGTGGAAGCCTGTGGCAATGCGTTGATCCAGCGTCGGATTCTCAAGCTGATCGCCCGCCAGCTGCTCGATGGTAAACTGATCGAACGGCATGTTGCTGTTGAACGCTCGAATCACCCAGTCCCGCCATGGCCACAGTGTTCGAGTCCGGTCCTGCTGATAACCATTCGAATCCGCATACCGGGCGGCGTCGAGCCATGCCGTCGCGAAGTGCTCGCCGAACCGATCTGAGGCCAGCAACCGATCGACGACCTTCTCGAAAGCCTGCGGCGAGCCATCCGCCAGAAAGGCGTCGATCTCAGCCAGTGTCGGCGGCAGACCGATCAAATCCAGAGTGGCTCGCCGAATCAGCGTCACTTTCGAGGCTCGCTCAGACGGCTGCAGGTTTCGTTCGCTCAACCGGTTCAGAACAAAATGATCGACGCCATTGCGCGGCCATTCCACTGGTGCAACTTTCGGCAGATCTGGTCGGACAACCCGCTGAAACGACCAGTGCCCGGTGTACGGTGCCCCCTGCTCCACCCAGCGTTTCAACAAATCAATCTGAGCTTTCGTCAACTGCTGTTTCGAATCGATCGGCGGCATCCGGTAATCAGGATCGCCACTGGTGATGCGAGCGAACAACGCGCTCTCGGCTGGCTTGCCGCGCACGATGACAGGCTCGTCATGATCACCGAAAATGCTCGACTCGACGTCGAAACGTAATTCGGTCGCTCGCTTATTCGCGTCCGGGCCATGGCATGTGTAACACGTGTTCGAAAGAATCGGTCGGATGTCCCGGTCGAAATCCACCGTGAATGACGATTGGCCGAATGCCGGCAGCATGCCAGCGCCGAGCCATACCAGAAGGACTCTGGAGACAGGTAGCCATCTCGTTCGACGATCTTGGGCGTTGCTACTGAGTGTCATCGTTGAGCTCTCATGAAGGCACGATCAAACTGCCCAGGATGGTACAGGAAGAACTGTCCGGACGTGAGCGTCTCAGACGCAGAACCAGGGTGCAGTTGTCACGACTCTTTCGGCAGAGACATAGAGAGTCGACCGACCGAAAGTGGTTGGACGCCGCAGGAACAGCTCGTAGCCGTGAAATACGCACGGTAGTCCCGCTAACATCCGCGTCCTGTGGTTCTATCGCTGAGCGGCTCACGACATTTACAACCTATCGGCCACTTCCGATTGCAGCCTTTTTAAAAGTAGCCACAACAACATTCAACATCGCACCTGAAGCCGTACAGAACAGATCGCAGAGGGTACCAGGTTTTCGTGGAGAGAATCGTGAGTCGTCTCCACATCTCTGCATGTTTTGCCTCTGTGAACTCTGCGGATAACCAATTCAGGAAAGACCATATTCACGTGATCATCGACTCTCATCAGCATTTCTGGCAGTTCAGCCAGCCGTTCAACTACTCATGGATGGATGCCCCGGAACTGACAAAAATCAAACGCGATTTCGTTCCCGCAGACCTCGCCCAGCGCATTAAGAACATCGGTGTCGACAAGACAGTCTTTGTCCAGACTCAGCACAACGCCGAAGAGACTCGCTGGGTACTGGAACTCGCCGAAGAACACCGTTTCATTGCGGGCGTCGTCGGGTGGGTGGATCTTGCCAGCGACCAGTGCGAAGAGCAGCTCCTCGAATTCAAAGACAATCCGAAGTTCGTCGGCATCCGCCACATCACTCAGGACGAACCCGACGATGACTTCGCGATCCGGCCAGACGTGATCCGAGGAATGAAAGTCCTGCAGAAGCACGGAGTGCCGTTCGACCTGCTGTTTTATGTCAAGCACCTGAAGCACGCAGTGACGCTGGCGAGCGAGCTACCCGAGCTGCCGATGGTGATTGACCATCTGGCCAAGCCGCGCATCAAAGATCAGGCACTCGACGACTGGATCGACAACTTCAAAGCGGCGGCAACATTCCCTAACGTGTACTGCAAACTGTCCGGCATGGTCACGGAAGCCGACTGGGTGAACTGGAAACCCGCTGACCTGAAGCCGTACGTCGAAACCGCTCTCGAAACCTTTGGTCCGGAACGCCTGATGTTCGGCTCCGACTGGCCCGTCTGTGAACTGGCCGCCACCTACGAGCAGGTTCATGCGGCCCTGGTCGACGTTCTCGGGCCGTTGACCGATTCAGAAAACGCCCGCATCTTCGGCGAAACCGCGACTCAATTTTACAACCTGCAAGTCAACTGACGGCGTTCTGACTCCAGGACCGCCGCGATCCCAACAAGGAATATCCAGCCGTGCCACTTCCCGACAATTCACGACGAGAATTTCTCACAACGTCTTTAGCCACCATCGCCGCGGGACTGTTCGTTGCTCCCGCTGCCGCTCAGGACAAACCGAAGTCTCCAAATGAGCGGCTACGTGTCGGTGCAATCGGCTTACGGTATCAGGGTTCCGTGATTGCTCACAAAGCTCAGATGTATGGCGACATCGTGGCAGTTTGCGACGTCGATTTTCACGTTCGCAAACAGGCTCAGGCCGCATTCGGCAGCACGCCTCGCGACTTCGAAGATTACCACGACGTCATCACACGTAACGACATTGACGTCGTCCTGATCGGCACGCCGGATCACTGGCACTCGAAGATGATCATCGACGCCTGCCGAGCCGGCAAAGACGTCTACTGCGAGAAACCGCTTACACTGACGATCGACGAGGGCAAACTCGTCCGCGACGTCGTCAAAGAAACCGGTCGAGTCGTTCAGGTTGGATCGTGGCAGCGCAGCGATCATCGTTTCCGGCAGGCCGTCGAGATGGTCCGGCAAGGTCGAATTGGAGACCTGAAGAATGTCGAGGTCGTGCTCGGTAAGAACGTCGTCGGTGGCCCGTTCAGCAATGTCCCTGTCCCAAACAATCTGAACTGGGATCTCTGGCAGGGTCAGACACCAGACACGCCCTACATCCAGGAGCGGTGCCATTACACGTTCCGCTGGTGGTACGCCTACTCCGGCGGCCAGATGACCGACTGGGGAGCACACCACCTGGACATCGCTCAGTGGGCAATCAACTCACTCCCCGTTGAAATTTCCGCGACTGCGAAGTATCCGGGCACCCCGGACGGCTACGACGTGGCGGTCGATTTCGAAGCAAATTATCGATATGCCAACGGTGTCACGATGAAGGTTCTCGACACCGGACGAAACGGAATTCTTTTCACGGGGACGACAGGTCGCCTTTTCGTCAACCGGGGAACGATCTCCGGCAAGCCAGTCGAAGATCTGGCCAGTAACCCACTGCGTCGAGAAGACTTCGCGGCTTACGACTTCGACAATCTCGACCGTCCGGAACGCATGGGAAAACTCGATGCCATCGTCAACCACATGGGCAACTTCTTCGACTGCGTCCAGGCACGGAAGACGCCCGTTTCCAGCGTCGAAAGTCAGCATCGCAGCGTCTCCACCTGCCACCTCGGCAACATCGCCATGAAGGTCGGCCACCCAGTCCTGTGGGATCCGAACACTGAGACTTTCCCAGGCGATGCCGCCGCCAGCAAGCTGCTCAGCCGTGAACAGCGAAAGGGATTCGAAGTCGGCTGACGAGTCGTAGGGCCGGTTCCCACCGGTCGTTCACGACATCTCACACAATGGCCGGCAGGAATCGGCCCTGCGACACTGCAGACTCTGCGATGTTTTCCTCACTCAGTTTTGACGTCACCATGATCACAGACCAGCAAAAGCAGCAGTACATCGACGAGGGGTACTTCATCCTCGAAAGTGTGATCCCCGACGAGCATCTGCAGATCCTGCGGGACTCGTGCGACCACCTGATCGATCTCATGCACGAAGAGATGGATCGGCTAGGGACCGACCACATTCATATCAGCCACCGCGGCAAGCGATATCACATTGCGAAGAAGTTCGAGCAGGCTCCGCGTCTGTCCGAGTACGTCTTTGGCGACCTGATGGCCGAAGTCTGTCGAGCCACGATCGGCGAAACGGCGTACCTCTTCTACGACCAGTACGTCGCGAAGGCTGCCGAGCAGGGCATTCAATTCTCGTGGCACCAGGACAGCGGGTATCTCGGTTTTCCTCACAGACCATACGTCACCGTCTGGGCGGCCGTGGACGACATGACACTCGAAAACGGAACGGCCTTCGTGATGCCGTTCTCGACGATCGGCGTAAAAACACTGGTCGAGCACATCCGCGACCCCACGACGGGCGACAGGACCGGCTACTTCGGCAAGGAGCCGGGAATTCCCGCCATCGTCCCCGCTGGAAGTCTGGTCGTCTTCAGCTCACTGACATTCCATCGAAGCGGAGCCAACACGACCGATAAGATGCGACGCGCG
Organism: Planctomycetota bacterium; assembly: GCA_027624335.1. Taxonomy (GTDB): domain Bacteria; phylum Planctomycetota; class Planctomycetia; order Planctomycetales; family Planctomycetaceae; genus JABMPE01. The sequence continues at coordinate 5,070 of JAQBWV010000110.1, read as the reverse complement.
TACGTAACCCAGTACTCTCCCGAACCTGTTTACGCTCAGAATTCTGAGGACCTGATGCACCTGGGCGTTCCGTTTATCGATGGTGGCCAGAAACTAAGAAACGAATAAATTCCGTGTGTCACTGGCTCGGCCAGTGAAAACTCATCTCGATCATCGCTCGTACTTACGACGCTGGCAGAGCCAGTGGCACACCCTCGTACGAGATAAGGAACATCTTGTGCCTCTCAGCAGAACTCCGATTGACCGTCGTGCTTTTCTCGCCGCATCAGCAGTGACTGCCGCCTCGCTTGCGACTCCGGCCTTCTCGCTGGCTGCACCAATGCTCAAACCGAAATACATTCTCGGCTCGTGCATGTACGGCTACACGGCTGTCGGCGAGATCGTCCCCGAAGTCGCAAAGATCGGAGCGACAGCCCTTGACATCTGGCCGAAAGTGCATGGAAACCAGCGAGAACACCTCGACGACATGGGCGAAGGAAAGTTCGCCGCTTTGCTCAAACAACACGACGTCACGCTGGGCTGCATTACGCAGTACAAGCTCGGCCCGTTCGGACTGCAGCAGGAAATGCGACTCGCTCAACGGCTCGGTTGCACGACCATGGTGTGCGGCGGCTCCGGCCCGAAGAACCTGAAGGGCAAGGAGCTGAAAGCCGCCGTCGGACACTTCGTCGAGCAGATGAAGCCGCATGTGGAAGTCGCCGAAGAGACCGGCGTCACGATCGCGATCGAAAATCACGGTAACAACCTGATCGACGCACCCGATTCGTTGAAATGGCTGGCCGAGCTCCGCACGTCGAACAATCTCGGCATCGCCTTCGCCCCGTACCACCTGGAGCAGAACGAGACACTTCAGTCGAATCTCATCCGAACACTCGGCAGTAGCATCGTAATGTTCTACGCGTGGCAACACGGCATGGGTTGCCACAAGAAACTCCCTAAAGAACAGGAACTGCTGCAGATGCCCGGGCGCGGCGACCTGGACTTCGTGCCGCTGTTCGCCGCATTGCAGGACATCAAGTATCAGGGCTGGACTGAAATCTTCATGCACCCGGTCCCACGTGGAATTCCGATTCTCGAAACAACCGCCGACGTCACTGCTGAAATCAACCGGTCTCGCGAATACATCACAAAATGTCTCAGCACCATTTGAACCTCATTTTTATCTCACTAAGACTGAGCGATTATCTGACGCAAAGCCGCAGAGGTTCGCGACTTCGCGTCAGTCCCTGCCAGAAGAAACACCAACCGAGTAAGAGCAACTAAGAAAGCCAATCGATGCCCAGTAACAAAGTTCTCATCATTGTCGGCGACGCCACGGAAACGCTCGACACGATGTACCCGTATTACCGTCTGATTGAAGCGGGATTTCAGCCGGTCGTTGCCGCTCCTGAAAAACGCAAGTATCAAATGGTGCTGCACGAAGTAAAACCCGGCTGGACGATCACGAAGGAGTGGGAGGGTTACACGATCGACGCTGACATCGCCTTCGCGGATATCAAAGAGGAAGAATACGCCGGCATCTTTTTCTCCGGCGGCCGAGCCCCCGAGTACATCCGATACGACGAAGACTTGATGCGCGTTACCAAATACTTCTTCTCCGAAAACAAACCCGTCGCCAGCGTCTGCCACGGCGTTGAGATCCCCGCCGCCGCCGACTGCGTGCGGCAGGATGGCGACGGTCCCCAAATGCAAATTCGATCTTGAAATCTGCGGTGGCACATTCGTCAACGAAGCCTGCGTGATCGACGGCAACATGGTCAGCGGCCGAACGTTCCACGACAACGGCCAGTACGTCGGCCCGTGGATCAAAATGCTCGAAGCCGCCCGTGATGCAAGCTGAAGTATGTATGAGGTTGTGACAGCCCGATCGAGAGTGCCGTGCGGATACATCGTCATGCCCGCGCAGGCGGGCAGCCAGTTGCCGGATTCTGGTTTCCCGCCTGCGCGGGAATGACTGATTGAGAACGCATTTTCAAATCAAATCCTGTCTCCATTCGCCGAGCACTCCTCACATGCATGTCCTGCAGTCTGTTGTTGTTTCTTATGTCGTCCTGATCGGCGTTCTGGCTGGTCCCATTCAATCAATCAACGCTGCCGAATGGCCCGACCCGGTCGCGCATGACGTCATGCCTTACCACACCAGCGGGCTGACTCATGGGCCGATGCTCGGTAAGCCGATGCCGACTTCCATGCGGGTCTGGGTGCGGACTTCTGAGGCCATGCCGTTTCGAGTTGTCTTCAGCACTCAAAAGCCGCTCACACTGGACACGCCGTCGGTCACCGGAAGCACCGTCGCCGAAAAGGACAACACCGGCTTCGTCGATCTGCTCGAACTGAAACCGAACACCCGCTACTTCTACGGAGTGGTCACAAAACCGGGCCTCGTCGATACGCGCATGGAATTTGATCGGCCATGGCCGTCGTTTCGGACGCTGCCGGATGCGACCAGTTTTGCGGACTCGATGAATAATAAGGACGGACAGTTCAACCTGTCGTTCTCGATCGGCTGTTGTTCGAGACAACTGCTGCCAGACGCTCCGCTGGGGATTTACGCCAACCCGCCATCGTTTCTGAACCTGTTCAAAGACCATCGAGACGACATCGCCTTTCACATTGTCAACGGCGACTTCACGTACGAAGAGGTCCTTGATGGAACGCGCGCGGGCTACGCGGCCAATTACAATCTATATCTGAGTCGCGGGCGAAACATGTCCAACCTGTTTCGCTACGTGCCGTACCTGACGATGTATGACGACCACGAAGTCAACTCGAATCTCGACGGCAGCGGCGAGGTCGGACTGGGCAACGGCGACTACCTCAAGCGGGACGACGCGCTGTCCGTGTGGCAGAATTACGCGGCGTGGGCGAACGACGAAACGCCTCGCAAAGCGCCGCTACGATTCGGTGACGGACAGGCGAAAGCCGGCTCGGACATCCTCATCGATTCGAACGCCGACTTCAGCACTCTCAAGCCAGAGCAGGTCAGCACGATCCACGTCGGCCCTTTCATGAAAGGCGACGGTCGGTCATTGCAGGACCGCGGCGGAAAGAACATCGGCGTCTACGGTCTGAAAGAAGTCATCGACAAGCACCATCTGCGAATCACACCGGCGTTCAAGGCAGACGGAATCGTGCCCTACAGCATCGGCACGCACCATTATTACGATCGCCAGATGGGCAATTGCCACTTCTTCTTCCTGGACACTCGCGGCGAACGATCGAAGTTCAAGGGCGAAAAACACGCTCACGACAAGGATCGTTTCATCCTGGGAGAAACGCAGCGGAAGTGGCTCCTGGACGGCGTGAAGGAAACCGATGCTGATTTCATCTTCGTCATCTCGCCGGATCCGTGGGTCGTTTACCACTCGGGCTACCACGTGAAGCCTGAAGGCGGCACCGGATCGAAGGGCGATGGTTTCTGCGGCTACGTTCATGAACGCGAAATGCTGATCCCGGAACTGGACGCCATCGAGAAGCCGGTGCTCATTTTCACGGGTGACGTCCACAACTCGTTCGCCGTGCAGATGACTGACAACGTCTGGGAATTCATGTGCGGCCCGATGAATTCGGCCGGACACCCGATCGGCACCGCTGGCCTGCCACCATTCGGAGGCTGGTTCGACAGTGAAGGACGCACGGTGAAAATCAAATGGGTCGCCGGCTTCCCCGACAACGTGCACTACAGCCGGCAACGAAACACGTTCTACGCGGTCGTCAAAGTCAATAACGTGATGAAAGCCGCGAAGCCGGAGGGCGTCGGCTATCAGTACGTGTCGTACGACGAGCCGCAGGTCATCGTGCAGTTTTACGACGGCTACACCGGAAAGCTGGTTTATGCCGAGGGAATCTCCACCGCCGACGCGAAGAGCGACCGCACGGTTGCTCCGAAGGTCAGCCGCTGGCCTTATAAGAAGGACTGACGTAGGAAGTCCGCCGTCAGAAGGGAAGGACCACGGATAACGCGGACGGAAACGGATCAGTAAGGGATGCCGAACCCGGTCGTCACCACGAAAGAGGAACCACGAAAAACACGAATGACACGAAAGAGGAATTCCTTTTCGTGTATTTCGTGGTTCACCCCGTCTCTATCGCGGCATTGAGTTAAGGCGGAAGCGTGTCCCGAATTCGGCGATTTCCGATTCGTCGATTACCTGGGTTCGGTCGCGTTTGCCGGTCATACGATCGGCGTCAGATTCCTGGACGACCCGGATGCTGTTGGGGAATTGGGAGTCCTCCCAGATCGATCTGGCGATGGCGAACTGAAAGCGATCGGCGGGATAGATCGGCGTGCCTGTCGCGTTCAGAGACCAGAGGTCAATCCTCAGCCATGACCAGCCGTCGTTGATTTTGCGAGATTCGACATACTTCCGCAGAGACTTCGGCTGTCGATCGACCGAATCATTCCGCACCTGCACCAGAACGCGGGCTGGCGACGATGCGTAAACCGCCCACGCTGGCCATGCGTCGCAGCAGCCGACGGAGCGAAGTGCCGGAATCAGAATTACCGCAACCGTTACGGCGATCGCGAAGTTGGGTCGAGGAGCGCTGGCAGGATTCGCGTCCGTGTGGGTTTCGTTGACAGACTCGCTGCCGGACACACCAGCCGTGGCATCCGCTCGTCTCCCGGACACAAACAGAATGACGTTCTGAGCGATGAAGAAGCCGTTCCACAGAAGCACTGCGGGGCTGTGGTCCAGTCCCCACGGGCCGACGGCGACGATCAGCAGGAGATGCATCAGCAGACTCGCCAGCAACGCGAACCCTCGAATCCTGCGGAACAACAATCCAACGCCAACGACCAGTTCAATGATCGGCAGCATCACCGCGGCGAGCTGCCAGTTCTCTTCCGACCAGAACCGCGTTGAGATTCCGACGGCATCCAGTATCGCCAACACAAACTTCGGACCATGAGACTGAATGAAGCTCGCGTCGAGTTTCGACCACGCCGACCAGATGTAGATCGAAGCGGTGAACCACAGAATCAGGATCCGGATTAACTGCTTCCGGACAGCGCATTGACGAGTTGCAGTATCCTCAGGTTCCGGCATGGCTGTTTCGCCCGGGGCACCA
>JAQBWV010000109.1 GCA_027624335.1 Planctomycetota bacterium | reverse complement strand
GAGCGCAGACAGTGGAACCATCGATCTGAATCTGGGCTTCCTCTACTTTGAAGACGTCAACTTCAACGGAATCCTTGACGCCGGAGAAGACCAAAACGGCAACGGGATTCTGGATTCGCCTCCGGCAACGCCTGAGGATACGAACCAGAACGGGGTCATTGACGCCGGTGAAGATCGGAATGGCAATGGAATTCTGGATTCGCCATTTGACAACGGAAATGAGATCGTCGCCAATGCTGGCGGTGGCGTGATCTTTGATCTGTCAGGGACTGCAACCGGGCAAATCAACGCGGTTGGGAATGCGATTCTTGGTACCGGCGGTGGGATTCTGGACTTCACGATCATCGGCGGCACTGATACTTCAACGATGCCGTTTGATCTGATCAACGCGTCCACCCAGGGCATCGATATCACAAGTTTTGACTGGAACCTGGGATCGGTCGGTCTGCTGGTGGATTCCACAACCGTTCCGTTTGCTCCCGTGAACGGCACGGAGACGACAACAGGACTGCAGATGGTGAACGGCGGCAGTTCGACGGCTTCAGTACCAAACTTCGCGACCCGCGTGGACCTCGTCTTCAACAGCTTCAATCCGATTAACAACCTGCTGGACACGGGCGAAGACCTTAACGCGAATGGAATCCTCGATGCGGGTGAAGATTTGCCGGACACTTTCTCCTTCAATCTTGACGTTGATTTCGCCAACGGCACGGACCCGGTATTGGCAACGGATCTCCTGGGTACGCGAGTCGGCGTGATCTTTTCCACTGGCCAGCAGATAACAGGACGTCTGCAGGCTGATCCGTTAATCCCTGCGAACGCGATCTTTGTCCCCGAGACGACCAATCTGGCACCAACGAACGGTGTCGACATCTCGGCGGCGGACAATGCAACGCTCTCGTCATCGTTCCTGTTCGCCAACCAGATCAACAACTTCAGCGGAAACGGACTTTCGGCGATCGCGTCTGGCGCCGGCAATATCGAGAATCTGATCGTCCGGTCAAACACGCTGACCGGGAACTTCGGAATCGGAGCCAGCTTCCAGACGTCGACGACGACAACAGCTCAACTCACCGCGAGCCTGTTTGAGAACAATCTTTCGGCGAACACGCTCGGCGGCATCACGGCCATGGCCAACGGCGGCACGCTGACTTTGAACGACGTCGAAAGAAATAATCTCAACAGTGGCGGCAGCGGGATTCAGTTAACGTCAACTCAAGGCGGTGACCTGTCTGCTCGTATTACCGAAAACCAGGTCAGCGGCAGCATGATCATGAACGGTTCGACCGGACATGGGGTCGAGGTTACCGCCGACGCCGCGACGGTCACTCTGCTCGAACTGGCCGACAATCTGATCAACAGCAATGCCGGAGACGGCGTCACGATTCAGGCGCTGAACGGGGGGACTTTGTTTGTCCCGACCTCTGAAGATGTGAACGGCAACGGGATCCTGGATGCCGGTGAAGATGTCAGTGAAGATACCAATTCGAATGGGATTCTTGATCCCGGCGAAGACCTCAACACCGACGGAGTCCTGAACGCCGGCAACGGCAACGGACGTCTTGATCGAGGAATTACAAACAACTCGATCAGCAATAACATTGGCAACAGCTTCACGGTGAACGCGACCGCTGCGAGCACAATCGCTCCATCGAGTGTCACGCTGGGAACTGTCAGCAATAACCAGTTGCTGGCGAATTCTGTTGGTACCGGCGGCTTCATGCTTAACGGAGTCAACTCGGTCATCAACGCATCGTTCACCAGTAACACCGTGATCGGGAATCCCGTCGGAAATCCAACTGCCGGGCCAGGCTTCCTCCTGACGTCGTCAGGCGGCAGCTTTGACGTCAACGTCGGAGGTCCGAACGTGGCAGACGGCAACGTGTTCAGTCAGTTGGCAGGTGCGGGCATTGCATTCAGATTCAGCTCAGGATCAGGTGCACTGTCCGTCCAAAATAATCAAATCACTGCAGTTTCCGGTGCTGTCGCTGCAATCGGGAGTGGACAAGGTATGATTCTCGGACTCTCGTCTGATGCAATCCTTACACGTTCAGAAATAAGCAACAATATTTTCGGGGATTTCAACAACGCGCAACTCGGACTTAGTGGTTCTGGACTGACTATTTTTACCAACGATGAGTCATCGATACAGGACCTCTTAATCGCCGGTAACATGATTGGGAATACTGGCACAACGGCACCAGTCGTTTCGCTGCCACCAATGGCGACGACGCAACCGAACTTCGTTGATATTGCTGCAATCCGAATCGATGTTGGGGGAAATTCAAGTGTCGATGTGGTTAACCCGCGAGTTGGCGACACGCGAGCCATCACGATCGACGGCAATATCGTACGAAACAATGGCGCGGTCGGTTCGTTTGTTGATGGATTACAGATCAGTGGAACAGGCGGTTCCACTGATACACACGATTTCGACGTTCGCAATAACGAATTCTCAGGCAACAGCGGTGAGGGGGTTCATCTTCACGCCCAGGGTGACGCGATCATGCTCACCGACATGACCGCCAACCTCATCGAGAATAACGCTCTGAATGGAGTGTCACTCGAAGGTCTGGAACTCCTGGGAGGAGACCTGGAATCTCAGGGCGGGACCTGGGTTCAGAACGTCATTCGCAACAACGCGTTGAGCGGGATTGATATTCTGGGCGTCAGCGGCGACATCAATGCGTTGATTATCGGACAGAACGGAAGCAATCCGTTCACCGGGATGAGTTTCGGGAATGAGATCACCGGCAACACGCTGGACGGGATTCGTATCTCAGCGGGTGGCAATGTTCAGATCAACAACAACTTGATTTCCGGCAACGGTGAGGACGGGATCGACATCGGCTCGGTCGGGGTTGGATTCAGAACAGCGCTCATCCAGAACAACCAGGTCACCAACAACGCGAGAACAGGTCTCGAACTGGACAACACGTCAACGATGACCGTTGTCGCGCTGGGGAACTCGTTCTCCGGTAACGGCGGGCGAGGCGTTGACATCCTCAATCGTGGCAGCGGGACGGCCAACATTCGCTTTGGTGACGGTACTTTTGAAGGGATGAACCGGATCGTCTCTAACGCCATGGAAGGGTTCTATGTCGTCAATACGGCCTCGTTCACTCAGATACAGGACCCCACCAGCACCGCGCTGGACGCCACCGGTGCAGTTATCTCGACGCCTGATATGGTGCTGGATGTCAACCGGAACGAAGTGTCTTCGAATAACACTGCCAACACCGCAAGTCTTTTCCCTGGCGGCGGATTCTCTCTGCTGGTTGGAACCAGCGGTTCAAGAACCGGCACGTTTGGTGCGACCGACGTGGCCGATACCACTGGGGATGTCAACGGCGACGGAAGTGGCCGTGGGGAGACAGTCGGAGTTGGTGCCAACAACGCATTGTTCGGCAATGGACGCGTGAATGCTCGAGTGATCAACAACACATTCGAAGGCAACTTCGGCGACGACGTCTACATGCAGTCGTTCGTCTCAACCGTAAATCCAATCACGGGCGGTGTCTGGGACGCCATGATGTTCGCTCCAGCACCGACCTATGAGACAGACCCGCTGGCTCGATTGAACCTCGTGTTCAGGAGCAACGTTGGAAACTCTCTGAACATCACCAATGCCGCTGCTACCTACACCGATGCCGACCCGGTGTTCAAGTCGCGTCTTGCAACTGCGATGCCTCCTGGACCTTTCACGACTGCTACACAGGACGGTACCGGTCGTAATGCTCAGCGAACTCAGGCAAGGACTGATGGATTCGGTCGGTCCCTGTCCCCTGCGACTGGTCCAGACAATGGCAGATACCAGTACCCCGGCCAGGGAGTCAGCACTTTCCGCGTGGAAGGCAATTTCGACGTCTCTGGATTCCAGACGGGCGACGGATTCACCATCGACAACGGCATCTTTGACACGGGAGCGGCATGGGGAGTGGCGGCTCCGGGAACATTCCAGTTCGACGATCCGTTCTTCGGAATCGCCCCGTAAGGGCTCCGTTGAGAAAGAGTGCCATTGGCACACTTGAGTTGCGCGAGATGTGGGACCAGATTAGAAATCAGCCGCTGTCTCGACATACCGGGGCTGCGGCTGTTTTCGTACGCCCCGAAGAATTCAGGGAGTTGCCGATGTCTGGCTGTTTGATGAGGAAGTCAGCAGGCTGTCGCTGCCTTACGACGCTGATCACAGGACTGTCGACGCTATTGTTCGTTGCGTCCGCCGTTGCTCAAAGTCGACTTGAAACCGGTCCAGCGCCTCAACGCAGCATTCGAACTGAAGTCTCGTGCGAGCTGCTGATGGCGACGAGAGTTCCGCCGCTCGCCGCACAGCGATGGGGCGAAATCTTCCGACGCGCCGGAGCCAGTGTTCGAATTCGTCAGGCACTCGGCAACGACCGCGCTGAAATTACAGAAACAACACGCGGAAGCCTGCGACAGGTCAAGGCGGTTGGTTTGCTCGACAAGGACGGTTCGATCATCTTCGAGAACCGTCGCTTTCAGGAGTCTCACGGCGCCGCGCTGGCTGAGTGGATTCGCGAACTGAAAACGTACGGCGCTCAGGGCAGCGACGAGGGAAAGCCAGGATACGGACTCAGCAGAGAACAGTTCGCTCAGGTTTTCCGAACACTCGCGGCAAAGGTTCTGCGCGATCCGGCGGGACTCGATCTGCCGCTGGCGATTGAGAGGCTCGATCTGCCCGCAGTTCTGCCGCTCAGAATGACACCTGCTGCTCAGCAATTACTGCAGGGAGCCGGTCTGCGCCGTCCCGCTCCGGAGGGACTAAGCGGACTGAGTCGCGGTACAGTGCTCGCAATACTGCTGAATAATGCGGGACTCGGATTTCGGCCTGGGCGGACTCCCGAGGGATCGCTGGAACTGCGAGTTGATCCGCTGAGCAAACAGAACGCCTCCTGGCCAATCGGCTGGCCGCTGGAGAAGCCTCCGATTACATCAATGCCAAAGCTCGTGGAATTTATTCCGGTCGAACTGGACAATGTGCCGCTGACAGATGTCATTCTTGCGATTTCGGCGAAGACGGAGATTCCAATTCTGACAGACCATCGTCGGATTTCTGAAGGGAACATTCCGCTTGATAAACTCAAGGTGAGTCAGGACTATCGAAAGATGACCTGGAGTGGGCTACTGGATCGCGTCACCTTTCCGGATCTCATGCGCGAACTGCTGCAGGACGAAGCGGGGACACCGTTTGTCTGGATCACAACCCGCACCGTGACTCAGCTCAACGAACGAGCCAGGCAGCGAGAACAACTGCTCGACCAGAAAGCGAAATAGACGCATGTGTGGTTTCGCTGGCTTTGTTGAGCCCACACCGGCACGGTCGCGCGACGCGTCCGAACGGTTGATCCGTCAAATGGCGGATCGACTGACGCATCGAGGACCCGATGACAGCGGATGCTGGCTCAACGAGTCCGGCACCGTGGCGCTGGGTCATCGGCGACTGGCTGTTCTGGACACGTCTCTGCACGGCCACCAGCCGATGACGTCACCGGGTGGTCGGTTCGTGCTGGCGTACAACGGCGAGGTTTACAACCACCAGGAACTGCGACGCGATCTGCAGCACAGCGGCGTTGCCTTTCGAGGTCAGTCGGATACCGAGACCCTCGTCGCTGCCTTTTCGAGTTGGGGCATCCGTGACACGATCGAACGCTGCATCGGCATGTTCGCAATGGCTGTCTGGGACACTCAGGATCATTCCCTGACGCTGATCCGGGACCGACTCGGGATCAAGCCGCTGTACTACGGCCTGAGCAACGGCTGTCTGCTGTTCGGTTCAGAACTGAAGGCACTGAGGGCGCATCCCGCGTTCAACGCCGAGCTGAATCGAGGAGCCATCTCGCGGTTTCTGCAGCACTCATATGTGCCGGCTCCTCACACGGTCTATTCGAATTTTCGCAAGCTGCCTGCAGGCTGCTTGTTGAAGGTGCAGAACGCTCCTGCGAAAGTTTCAAACAACGACCTGCCTCAACCTGAAGCCTGGTGGGATGCTCGATCCGTTGCCGAGGCCGCTCGCGATGTGCCGTTTGCGGGCTCGTTCAGCGAAGCCACCAACCAACTCGAAGCGACGCTCACCGACGCCGTTCAAATGCGAATGCTGTCGGACGTGCCGCTGGGAGCGTTCCTGTCCGGCGGGATTGACTCATCCCTGGTCTGCGCGCTGATGCAGAAGCAAAGCAGTCGACCAGTTCAGACATTTACGATTGGTTTCGAAGAGACTGACTACAACGAAGCCAACCACGCGAAACGAATTGCAGAACATCTTGGCACGGAACACACCGAATACTACGTGACGTCAAATGAAGCGCGAGACGTGATCCCGCGACTGCCGGAGATGTATGACGAACCGTTCTCAGATTCGTCTCAGATTCCAACGTTTCTGGTATCGCAACTCGCTCGGAAGCACGTGACGGTGGCATTGTCCGGCGACGGCGGAGACGAACTCTTCGGCGGCTACAATCGCTACTTCGAAATCCGGAAAATCTGGCAGATGATCAACCGGATCCCTGGTCGTCGATTAGCTTCGAAACTGTTTGCGATTTCCAGTCACCTGTTGTCGGGGCGCTGGAAGGAACCATTTCGACACCGGGCGAAACTGCTAGGTCTGAACGACGCGACGTCACTGTATCAGATCGCAAATCTGCACTGGCGACCGGACAATGACCTGGTGCTGAATTCGAGAGACGCCGTATCGACGTACTGGAACTCGGACGAGTGGCTGCGTACCGGAAATTCATTCGAAGAGTGGATGTGGCTGGACACGGTCACCTACCTGCCCGACGACATTCTCACAAAAGTTGATCGCGCCAGTATGGCCGTCAGTCTTGAAGTTCGAGTCCCGGTGATCGATCACCGCGTGTTTGAATTCGCCTGGAGTCTGCCATTCGAAATGAAGGCTGGCACGGACTCAGGGAAACTCATCCTGCAGGAACTGCTCAGCCGACACGTACCGAGAGCGATGTTCGAACGCCCGAAAATGGGTTTCGGAGTCCCGATCAACGACTGGCTGCGAGGCCCTCTGCGAGACTGGGCCGAATCCCTGCTCGACGAAAACAAGTTGCGGGAACAGGGCCTGCTGAACCCAGGTCCAATTCGTCAGAAGTGGAACGAACACCAGGCCGGCACGACCAACTGGCACTACGCCCTATGGGACGTCCTGATGCTGCAGGCCTGGCTGGACGGAAGGACCTGACGCCCGCCGCAATTCTGAATTGCTGGGCTCGCTGAAGCGAAGTACCACCGACCGCCGCCGTCTCCGATCGATTGTCGGCCCATGAAGCCACCACCTGAGAACGTCTACATTCGTCAATAGCGTGAAAGATCAGATCGCAGTAGTTCATGTCCGCAGAGTGCTTCGGACAACACGTGCCGGCACGCCGAAGGCAATGACGTCGTCGGGAATATCGCACACGACTGCTGAGCCCACGCCGATGATTGAAGATCGACCGATGCGAATTCGATTGCGGACCGATGAACCGGTACCGATCATCGTGCAACTTCCGACCGTAACTTCGCCAGACAGAGCGACACCGGGAGCAATGTGAACTCCGTCAGAAACGATGCAGTCATGTTCGACGATCGCACCTGAGTTGACGATGGCACATCGAAGCAGTTTCGCATCTCCGTTAATGATGGCGCCCGCTCCAATGACGACACCAGCTCCGACGGAGACGCTTTCTGCGATGACCGCTGAGGGATCGATCAGGGCGGGCAGTGTGAATCCAGCCTGTTCGGCGGCATCGGCTTTGTTCAGGCGAAGATAATTGTCGCCGAGAGCGATGGCCATGTGCTGAATTTGTTCCCCCAGCAACTGCGGCAGTCGATCCACGCCTCCGAGGATTGTTGCCCCGTAAAACTCCGCCCCAACTCGATCAGGCTGACCATCATCGAGAAACCCGGCAATCTCAAACTGCCCACCACGTCGAATGATGTCCGCAATCACTTTTGCGTGACCACCAGCACCCCAGATGATGATCCGTTGATTTTCTGACACTGAATCCTGTCCTCGGCTGTCTCAGATACGCAGTCTTTGCAAGTGGGTACTCTCGTCGATCAGTTGACTCCGGTAATCGTAGAGTGACGGACATCGGCTGCAAATCGGTCATGATACTGATAGAAGTGGGTCGACATCTTTCAGAATAATACCGTTGGAAATACCATCTACGGAGAAGTGTTGCCGTTGTTGCCGAGGCTCAACGCCATCTGCGCCAGTTCACACAGATTTCGACAGTTGCGGTCTGACGTAAAGAAACAACATGGCGACGCCGCGTAAGGTCATGAAACATCGACTGCTTTTCCTGGTGTCCGGGCACGACGTCCCTTCAACCAGGTTTCGCATAAACGTGTGGTTGCCTGCTCTGAGAGTCGCAGGTTTTCAGTGCGATGTCGCGACAAGTATTCCCGGTAAGTATGACTTCTGGAAATTCCTTGGCTGGCGGGCGAGTCAGATGATCAAACGTGCCGTACGTCGGTGGCACATCCTGCTTGCATGGTTTAGACGTTACGACCTGATAGTGATCGAGCGAGAACTCTTCGATACTCCGAATGCTGATCTTGAAAAACGATTTCGACGATTAGATGCTCGTCTGGTGCTCGACTATGACGACGCGGTATTTCTGAGATACCCGGAAAAGTTCGCACAACTCGCGAGTATGTGCGATGCAGTCATTGCCGGAAATTCAGCGTTGGCCAGCCACGCCAGCATCTTCAACGATCACGTAATCGTTATTCCGACTTGCGTTGACACTGACGAGTTCGTACCGACAACAAACTTGGAGCACTCTGGACCGGTCGTCATCGGCTGGATCGGAACGCCCTCCAATGTTCCAATGCTCGAAATAATCGCGCCGGCGCTAAAAGTCCTGAGCCAGCGGCACGAATTCGTGTTGCGTATCGTCACCGCACCCTGCGAGCTGCCCGACAGTATTCGTCAGTCGGGAGTTCCGACAGAACTTGTCCTGTGGAGGTACGGTCAGGAAGTTCATGAACTACAACAGTTCGACATCGGTATTATGCCTCTGATCTCCGACCAGTGGACAATGCACAAATGCGGCTTCAAGCTGCTGCAATACATGTCGGTCGGGATAGCGGCTGTGGCAAGTCCTGTCGGTGTTAACTGCGAAATTATTGATGACGGAACAAACGGATTCCTAGCGGACACGGCAACCGAGTGGGCTGAGGTTCTGGGGAAACTGATCGCGAGCCCGGCCCTGCGAAGATTGACAGGAGCGGCGGCTCGCGAGACCGTCGAACGGTCTTATTCACTCAACGCTTGGCGACAACCACTGATCAACTTCCTTGATCAAACTATCGAATCTGGAACAGTGCGTAACTCATGAAAGACTTGTTGTTCAGCAGTTCTCGATACCAGAAACTGGCAGCTGCTCATCGCGGTGCATATGTGTCAGCCCAACCGTTTCCGCATGCCGTGCTGGATGAGTTCCTTCCGGACGAATACTGCGAATGCCTCCTCGAAGGCTTCCCCGCAGTCAAGGACTGGGACAGGTACGAAGATGATACCGGCGTCAAGCTCGCCACCAACCAGCCGTTGATGATGACGGCCGGTGTGAGACAGGTGCTCAACGAGTTTAATTCGGGATCGTTTCTCGAATTTCTGGAAACGCTTACTGGAATTGAAGGGTTAATCCCCGACCCGTACTTTCAGGGTGGAGGTCTCCATCAGATAAGAAAAGGCGGCTTTCTCAAGGTTCACGCGGATTTCAATCATCATCGCAAGTTGAATCTGGATCGGCGTATCAATGTGCTTGTGTATCTGAATCGAGACTGGCAGGAAGAATTCGGTGGACACCTTGAACTGTGGGATCGGTCAATGGAGCAATCCGTCGTCCGAGTCCTTCCCGTATTCAATCGTTGCGTTGTATTCAGCACGACGGACTGGTCCTATCACGGGCATCCTGAACCACTCAACTGTCCAGAAACTACCAGCCGAAAATCTCTAGCTCTGTACTATTACTCAAACGGTCGCCCGACCGATGAACAGAGCGAGTCACATTCGACCCTTTATCAGCAACGCCCCGCCGAACGTGCTCGGTCTGAAAGAGTGAGCTATCGACTGAGGCTGTTTGGCTCGCGAGTCGTCGGAAAGGCCGCCAGTGTTGTGGGGATTCCAGGCAGGATGCTGGAACGAATTGCCCGGTGGATTCGACCGGGAGATTTCGAATGAGTTCAGCAGACGTCGCCATCCAACTGGAGCCAGTCAATTGCCCGTTGTGCAGACGGGATGACACTCGAAAATGTGTCAGCGGTGCCGACTATCTTTGCGGCGTTGCCGGGACATTTACCGTGGTTCGCTGCGGACACTGCGGGCATGCCTTTCTTAACCCTCGTCCTGATTCAGCGTCAGTGCCTGATTGCTACCCGGATTCGTATGGGCCGTTCGCCCTGGCTCGCGGCAGTGAGCCTTCAGAAACGTGCAGCAAAGAACGAACTAAGGAATGTACAGAAGGATCTACGGAGAGCGCAGCGAGCGTTGCCGGCAGGCAGCCCTGGTATCTGAGCAGAATGGTTCGACTGATTCCCGGAGTGCGCAGACTCTATTACTGGCTGATTGAAACCCATTCGATCTACTTTCCGGTACGGGAGGGGCCGGGACGTCGAGCTCTCGATCTGGGATGTTCCAGCGGTTCGCTATTACTGCAACTGCGTGATCAGGGGTGGGATGCTCAGGGAGTCGAGATCGCCGCATCACCAGCGCGCGCTGCAAAGGAACTGGGATTCACAGTTCACGTAGGGACGCTTGAATCGTCCAATTTCGAGGACGGCCAATTCGATGTGGTCTTCGCCATGATGGTGATCGAACACGTGCCAGATCCGGTTGCGACTTTGCGTGAAATCAGACGTATTCTCATCCCCGGTGGTCTGTTAGTGATGTCTGTTCCAAACTTCGGCTGTTGGGAACGACTGGTATTCGGCAGATTCTGGAGGGGCCTGGAGTTGCCGAGGCATCTTCAGCATTTTACGAGACGGTCCCTGCGGCAGCTCGCTCCACTCACGGATTTTCACGTCGAGCAGATCAACGATCAATACAATCTCAGTAACATCATTGCGTCGCTGGGACTAATGCTGAGTCACTGGTTCCCACAGCAACCGCTCGGGCGAAATCTAATCGATTATACCGATCATCCGACGCTCCTAGGGCAGTTACTTCTGGCAATTCCATCGAGATTGCTTGCGGTAATTCACCAAGGTGGGCGTCTGACGATCATTTTTCGGCGATCGGATGAATCAACGCGAGTTTGAAAGCCCGAGTTCGAACAAATCGTTTCTGTCTTTGTACGGGCGAACTCGAATGTACCACGCCTTCCAACGGGCGAGTGCCTCTTTTTTCCACGGATCGAGAGCCGTGTTTCTCTGTGCTTCTGTGGCATCTTCGGGCAGATCGTCAAACGGGGAAGTTGGAATGCCTACTCCATCTATCTTGCGGCTGAGATAGCACAGTGAGTTGTTTGCTTCGACGAGAACGTCAACGTTGAAGTCCTGAAGCGCATTGATAAGCAGATCGGCGTCTTTAAGCTGACCACTTCTTCCAAGAGCCCAGATCGCTGTCCGACGTACTTCTGCGTCCGGGTGTCTTGCCAGTTCTCGAATTCGTTCGATTTCCCCGATCAGCTCTTCCCGATTTCCCAGCTGGACTTTTTCGACGATTGCCTGTTGTGCCTCCGCTAACTGTTCAGGGTTCTGTTTCGAAAGTTCCGAAAGCAATTCATCCAATGGGCCTTCAATCTTCCGCTTTTCTTTAACGCCACCACCACTGACATCCGCGTTCGTCAGATCGGATGGCAGGCCTCGGCCTCCTGTCAGCAAACCGGCACCGTATTGTGCTGCTACAGTTTTTTTCGTCGGTCGAAGGAAGAACAATATTGCGAAGCTGGTTGCCACGGGGTTCGTCACAACCGGGTGAGCGTCCCAAGTTCCATCAGATTTCTGAAGCGGAACCAGCAGGTCTCCTGCAGCCCGATACCAGTCAATCTTTCCACCGATTTTCTCAATTCCGTTCAACGCGCACGTACGTTCGAGCGCGTAATTGTAGTAGAGCTTGTGATCGAGAGTTTCCGCCCGAGGCGCGAACCTCGCCGTAAGCCACCCCAATCCTCGCCTAATGGAACCGTCGATCGCAGATACGGGCGTCTGCGGTCGATAATCCGTCCTCTTTTGCGATTCAGACTCATCTGACTTCGCCTCTAGAACGCCAAATGCTTTTGGGGTTTCAGTCTTTTGCTGCCCTGCTTGTGGGTATAGATGCATTCTTGCAATCGCCAGTGTTCCGGTCGCGCCCGCCGTCATATTCAACGTCGAACGACCACCACCGGTTCCAGCGCTGGAGTTCTCCCCAGGATGATATGCGAATCCGCCGTCCGAAAGCTGGGTTTTGATATGCCAGGCACACGCCTTGTCGAATGCCAGCAGAGGTACCTCGATACGGGACCGGGCAGCAGCCCAGAGTCCTAGTACAGCGTACTGTGCCATACTCGTATCACCGACAGTTGGACTTGGATAATCCCACGACCCGCTCGGCTGTTGCTTCTGCACGATGTAATCACAGATAGCTTGCAGTTCGTTGAAATATTTTTCACCGTTGGCCTCTGCCAGCAACATGGCATCCACACCGGCTTCGTAGATGTGGTGGCTAGAGTCCGACGGCTGATAACCCGAACTGGTGACCCGGTCCTGGACTTCTTTGATGGCGGCTGCGATCTCTGGATCATCGGGAGATTCGCCAGCTGTCACCATAGCAAACGCGATAATTGAGCGATATCCACCGTGCGGTTTCTGCTTTGCGTTGAGGGCGGCTCTAAGACCCGAAATCGCTGACCGAACCGCTGCGTCGTACTTCGTCACGCCGGTCGTCGGTGGAGCCGCGTCAATTAAGGCCGATGAAAATATTACAACCACAATTGCTATCGTGAATCGAGACATTATTTCATCTCTCCGGCCCGCGCAGTCTCAAACGGACAACGACGCTTTTCGCTACCGTCTTAAGGAATTCCCAAGGGGTTTCCATCTTACCATCACCATCGCTGGGCAGCTACCGCGTATCGGTACGTCGCTCGCAACGTCACAGCGGATTCAGAGACATTCGACTGGTAGCACACGCAAGAATCGAGTCGACTCAAGCTATCTTCGAATTGGACTGAATTCGCCACTGGTTTCGAGACTGTCGCCAGATGTAGGTCCAGACCGGCAGCTGAAACAGGGTGATGGCCGAACTCCACGCCACCACCGCCGCAGTCGTCCCGCTTGTTCGCGCAAAATAAGGAATCAGCACGACGATCCCGAGGCACAATATCAGGGCCGGAACAAGGAAAGGTTCGCATTTGTTTGCCCTGACGTACACTGACATCGCGCACGAGACCTGCAATGAAACCATTCCCACGCAGAGCACACCAACTGGCAATGGACCTAGAAACAGATCGGCGATTTTCGCCGCGAAGGGCGTCGTTGAGTGATTAAGAACGGCGATGGCCGTCCAGAACGCGACAAGGCCAACGAGCAGCGTAATTACTGATATCGATGTCTGCCGAAAAAAACTTCGGTCAAGTTCCAGGGAATCTCCCGTCGCAGCCAACTGCCCGAATTTCGGCCGACGAGTTTCGACCCAAGAGAATGTGGCCGCTTGAATCGCGATCAACACGTTCCAGGTCATCCCCATGCGACCAGCTTCAATATCTCCTTGGTATCGGAAAATGACAGGCGTCAACATCTGCAACGCGGCCCACGAAGCAACTCCCTGGAGAGCCAGACGCCACTGCAGCGGCCAGACCTCATTTCTCCAATCAATTCTGTGAACCGGGGCGCGGTCAAAGAACGAGTGGAAGAACTTTCCGTATCTCCGGCAAAGCAGGTGCAATTCCCAGCACAGTCGTACTGCAGCAGACCCGACAGCGGCCCATAATCCTCCCCCGGAAACGATGATCGCCCAAACGACCAAGCTGCCGCTGACCGCTTGCCTGAATCGATATCGGTTGACGATCGCCAGCTGGTCGCAGCCCTCGAGGATCGCCGTGAAGGGCTGAAGTGATAATAGACCGCCCGTAATCAGGACCAGCGAGGCCCACGGCAGAAGCCATTCGGATACACCAACCGTTTCCTGCGACAGAAACACCGCGCCACAGGTTCCACAGGTCACCACAAAAAGCACAGCGGCGGCACCATACCAGGCGAGACTCGTCCGCAGCAAAGAGATCAGGCGGGATTTCGCAACATCCGTTCCGGTCAACTGCCCTTCTTCGTCGATTCCGAGTTGCGACCACTCGTGACTGACTACATTGATCAGCACAACATGCAGACTGAGTTCGAAGAAGACCTGTAAAGCCAGGATGCTGCTGAATGTGTAGAAGTAGCCTCGCATTTCCGGCGAAAAGTATATCGCCATCAACGCCAAGGTGACCGGTCCGGTGACGAACTGCCAAATCCGCGACACCACAAGGAAAAATACGGGGGCATCAACGCCAATTCGCCGCAGTTGTGCGATTATCCAGCGTCGAGTGTCAGTCATTCTGTTCCTTGCGACCGCGCTTGAATCACGGCGGCGGCATGTTTATATGTCGTCGGGCGTCGATAGTCGTAAGCCGTTAATGATCGCCACCAGGCGACTGGCGGGTATCGATCGCCGTTGCCAGACGGTCTGCCAAGCAGAAACTGAGCCGAGCCACGACTGAATCGCTGAAATCACCGGCACAAACTGGCGGAGAATACGGCAATGCGAAAAACTATCAAAGACTTTGTCGCGATCGCAGCGGACTCTCTGCCAGTTTCCGATCCCGTTTACGACTTCGGAGCATTTCAGACGCCCGGGCAGGAAGGGTTTTCAAATCTGCGACCGTTGTTCACCGGCCATCGGTATGTCGGTGCAGATATGCGGCAAGGGCCGGGTGTCGATGTGATCCTGGATCTGCACGACATCGATCTGCCATCAAATTCTGTTGGAACCATTGTGTGCGTCGATACGTTGGAACACGTTGAATATCCGCGTCGAGCTCTGGAAGAGATTCACAGGGTGCTGGTGCCCGGAGGCCTCACAATCATCAGTAGCGTGATGAATTTCGAGATCCACGATTATCCCAACGACTACTGGCGGTTCACTCCAGAAGCATTCCGATCGATTCTCAAACCATTCGCGAATTGTTTCGTCGGATACGCTGGCATGGAAATCTTTCCGCACACGGTGGTAGGGCTGGGGTTTAAGGGAGCAATGCCAAACATCGATGCCTTTCAGCGTCAGTACGAACTGTGGCAGAAATCGCAGATCGATCAAAATAAAATCGAGCCTTTGTCATTGAAGAAGGTTGTCCGGATGTTGACGCCCCCCGTACTTCTGCCAGCTTTGTCCGCAGCTTATCGGCTGGTTGGCAGACCGGCAGACTCAGGCAATAAATAAGCCACGAACATTCAGATTCTAATCTTGAAACATCCAGAGGTTGATCGTCGTGTCTGAGCTTGGGATTCTGCATTCATTTCGGGCCGTTGTAACGGGCTCGTCGTCCGGAATAGGAAAGGCCATCGCGCTTGAGTTTGCTGGCTGTGGTGCAGACGTGGTACTGCACTGCAATCGTTCTGCTGAACAGTGCCGGATGATAGCTGCTGAAGTCCACCGACTGGGGCGGTCAGCTGATGTCCTGCAAGCGGATGTTCGGGACGCTGACAGGCTCGGAGAGGTGATCAAACAAGCGTGGAACTTTTTTGGCGGCGTTGATATCTGGGTGAACAACGCTGGCGTCGATTTGCTTACGGGGGAGCGGGCGAAACTGTCGTACGGCGACAAATTAACCGAACTGTACGAAGTGGACCTGCGATCCACAGTCCTGCTTTCGAAGATGGTTGGGGAGCGGATGGTGGCGCAGGGGGGTGGTTGTATCTTGAATATCGGCTGGGATCAGTCGGATCGCGGGATGGGGGGGGATAGTGGGGAGCTTTTCTCTGCGGCCAAGAATGCGATTATGGGGTTCACCAGGTCGCTGGCGGTCAGTCTGGCACCGACCGTCCGCGTGAACTGCATCGCTCCCGGTTGGATTCGTACGGCGTGGGGTGAACAGGCCAGTGATACGTGGCAGGAGCGAGTTATTCAGGAAACTCCGCTCGCCCGCTGGGGGACGCCCGAAGACATTGCTAAGCTGGCGCGTTTTCTGGTCAGCCCGGACGCGTCCTACATCACCGGGCAGGTCATTAACTGCAACGGCGGGGCCGTTCGCTGACTGCCCGTTGAAAAAGTGTGCCACTGGCTCTGCCAGTGCTTTCTCGAATCCGCGACGACAGGCACGTCCGCACTGGCAAAGCCAGTGGCACTCAAAAAAGTGAGTCGTCAACGATCTTTAACAGGCTGCTAAATCGGCTATCACTTCCGAGACTCACTCATGCCCGCTTTGAACTCTGATTCTCCAATTCTGACTCTGCATCCGGATGACAATATAGTCATCGCCAGAGTCGAGATTTCCGAAGGGACAAGCTTCAGTGCCCGGTCGAAGATCACGACACAGGATCATGTGCCGTTCGGACATAAAATTGCGACCACATTAATTTCGTCCGGACAACCGATCCGGAAATTCGGGCAGGTCATTGGTTTTGCCACGGAAGACATCACTCCGGGACAGTGGGTCCACACTCACAATGTGACTCCGGGCGAACTGGATTTGGATTACGCATTCGCGTCCGAGATCCCCGCCGATCCCACGCCGATCACCGGTCGCACGTTTCAAGGCATTCTGCGACCGGATGGGCGAGTCGCCACTCGGAATTACATCGCCATTATCAGTACCGTGAATTGCTCAGCGACGAGTTCCAAATACGTTGCCGCGAACTTTGATCAGTCGATTCTGGCCGACTATCCCAACATCGATGGCGTTCTCGCGCTGACTCACAAGGAAGGTTGCGCCTACGACTACGGCGGGGATCAGCATCAGCTGCTGGCGCGAACGCTCGCCGGCTTTGCGAAGCATGCCAACATTGCCGCGTATGTCGTGCTGGGGCTGGGCTGCGAAACAGCTCAAGCCTCGTTTCTGGCGGATAATTACGGCCTGGCTCAGCTGGGCATGATCGGCGATGAGAAACAACCGCGACCGTTGATCATGAACATTCAGGACGTCGGCGGCGTGCGAAAAACTGTCGAGCGGGCGACGTCGGTCATTCGCGACATGCTTCCCGAAGTCAACCGGATCGAACGCGTCCCCGTGCCGGTTTCGGAACTCATGCTGGGCTGCGAATGCGGCGGCAGCGACGGGAACAGCGGCATTACCGCGAACCCCGCCGTCGGCATCGCCAGCGATCTGCTGGTCGCTCACGGCGCGACGTCGATACTCGCCGAGACACCTGAAATCTGTGGCGGTGAGCACCTGCTGACTCGGCGTGCAGTCTCCAGAGAAGTCGGCCAGAAGCTGATCGACCTGATCGACTGGTGGAAAGAGTACGCCGCCAAATTCGGAGGAACGATCGACAACAATCCGTCGGTTGGGAACAAGAAAGGCGGCCTCACGACGATCTACGAAAAGTCTCTGGGAGCGATCGCCAAGGGTGGCAGCACGGCACTGAAGGGCGTCTACAACTATGCCGAGCCGATCACTCAGAAAGGTTTTGTCGTGATGGACTCGCCGGGCTTCGACCCTGTTTCGGTCACCGGGATGGTTGCCAGTGGAGCGAACGTCGCGGTCTTTACGACAGGTCGAGGAAGCTGCTTTGGCTGCAAGCCTGTCCCGTGCATCAAGATTGCCACCAACACGCCAATGTACGAGCGGATGTCCGAGGACATGGACATTAACGCCGGTCGAATTCTCGATGGAGCTTCGGTGGAAGAAGTCGGGCAGGAGATTTTCGAGAAGATCATCTCTGTCGCCAGTGGCGAGCAAACAAAGAGCGAAGCGCAAGGCATCGGCGACGAAGAATTCTGCCCGTGGACAATCGGGCCGCTCCTGTAAGAATCCTCACGGTCTGTTACTTCAGAAGAACGGAACGCCGAGTGAGCCGAGGACTCGCAGCGAAAAATGAGAACACTCCGTATCCTCTGCGCCTCTGCGTTTTTTCCTCTCCGTCCTCTGCGTTAAAATGCCATCCTGATCTAACGAGACTCCCAGATGAACGCTGAAGAACTGCGAACCACTCAGGCTCCGATCAAAGAGAAGTACAAATCACACCCCGAGTCTGCCGTCCACACGATGACCGTCACCGGGATCGTCCAACCTAACCAGACCTGCCGTCTGGATACGGCAGCGGGGCCTGTGGACGCTGGGTTGCATCCGGCAGCTGGTGGATCGGGTGAAGAAGCGTGTTCCGGAGACATGCTGCTGGAAGCTCTCGTGGCATGCGCAGGCGTAACGTTTTCAGCAGTCGCCACCGCGATGGAGATCCCGATCGACCAGGCATCGATTACGGCGGAAGGCGATCTCGATTTCCGAGGGACATTGGGAGTCGCTCGCGACGTGCCGATTGGCTTCTCCGCTATCCGGCTGAAGTTCGACGTCCAAAGTGCCGCTCCCCAGGAAAAGATCGACAAGCTGGTCCAGCTGACCGAGCGCTACTGCGTGATCTATCAGACGCTCCGGCAGCCGATGGAGATCTCGACCAATCTCAGCTTGAACGCCAATTGAGGCCGCTCGCCATGAAAAAAGTCACCGTTAACGGGATCACACTCGCTGTTGTTGACGAAGGAACGGGTCCGCCTGTTCTGTTCGTGCATGGGTTCCCTCTGAGTCATGCCATGTGGCAAGCTCAGTTGTCCGAGTTCGCAAACGACTACCGAGTCATCGCTCCGGACCTGCGAGGATTCGGAAGCAGCGACGTGACCGAAGGCACGGTCACGATGGAACAGCACGCCGACGATCTGGCGGCTCTGCTGGACGAACTGAACGTCGATGAGCCGATCGTCTTCTGCGGATTGTCGATGGGCGGTTACATCGCCTGGCAGTTTCAGCAGAAGTATCCGGAGCGTTTGCGGGCGCTGATTCTCTGCGACACGCGAGCGATCGCCGATACTCCGGAAGGCGTCGACAACCGCCAGCGGCTCGCCAAAATGGTTGTCGAAAACGGCTCAGCGGCGGTCGCTACGGCGATGCTGCCCAACCTGTTTTCGCCCATTACCAGCGAACGTCAACAGTCGCTCATCGACGAACTGCGAGAGACGATTGTCGCCACGTCACCGCAGGGAATCGCGGCGGCATCACTGGGTATGGCCCAGCGTCCAGACGTCACGACGACTCTGCCAGCGATTCAAACGCCGACACTTCTGATCGTCGGCGTGGATGACCGGATTTCTACCGTCGAAGAAATGCGAGGCATCACGGCTGCGATGCCGAACGCTCGTCTGGTCGAAATTCCGGAAGCCGGTCACATGTCTCCGCTCGAAAATCCAGAGCGAGTCAATCAAGCTATCCATGACTTCCTGCAGGGCCTGTTTGTCTAGCTGCGCTTCGTTTCTGCCCGCATCCCTGTTGCCATTTGCTTGTTAATATGAACTTCGCACTGCTCGGCTGGCATCCCAATGTTGCCACACTGCTGCTCGCGGTTGCTGCAGATTCGCGGCACTCGCTCACGATGGCTGCCGAGATTTCCCAGGAGTCGCTCGGTGACTTGCTGGCCGTCGCGCCCGGCATTCGCGTGGTCGGCGCATGGGAAGAGTTGCTCGGAACAACTGCTGCTGATGTGACGCTGATCGCAGGAGATTCGGAAGCCGTCCAGGTGGGGGCGAAGCAGTTGGCTGTCGACGGTCGAGCGATCGCTCTGATTCCGCAGGCCAGTCAGGGTTCGGCATTTGTCTATGAGCTGACACTCACTCATGACGACAACAGGGTGTCGCTGGTGCCGGTGTCGAATCTGTCGGTGCATCCCCTCGCGGTGAAGCTGAAAGAACTGATCCAGCGAGGAAATCTGGGACAGCTCATGCTGCTGCGGCTTGAAAAAACTGTACCTGCCAGTGTTCGGGCAGACGGAACAAAGAGCACGGGCTTAACGCGTGACGAAGTTGACGCCACATTGCTTGGCGACGTGCCGCTGTTGCGATTCCTGGGAGGGAACTACAACCGCATCACGGCAGTGGATTCCGGGTCTGAGGTAACAGGCATCACTCAGGCGACGGTAACACTCGGAGGAAACGAACTGGCGGAAGCAACCTGGATGGCTCGCCCCGGCGCGTCGACGTGGTCCATCGAGGTGAGCGGGTCGAAAGGCTCCGCCACTCTGGCGCTGGAAGATGGTCGGGCAGGTACGCTTGTCGTCACGGCACCGGCACCGGCGACAATGTCGGAGTTCGATGCGTCATGGCATGACGCTGGCAATTCGCTGGGGATTGCTCAACTCGCAGCCCTGGAATTGTCGCTGAAGGATTCGTCGTCGCACTGGGCCGAGATGACTCGCGCTTTCGAAACGGTCGAAGCGACTCACACATCACTGCGTCGCCGTCGCACAATCGATCTGTTTTTCGAAACGACGTCGGAACGCAGCATCTTCAAATCTCAGATGACTGCAGTTGGCTGTGGGCTGATCATGTTGACTCTGTTCGGTCTGGTGGCGTTTCTCCTGCTTGGTGCTTTCGTTGATTCCAGCACGCGGCTGCAACGGAACGCGGAAGCGGACAACCGGATCGTGAACGATTCCGAGTTTGTCCTCGGCACGGCTCAGCTCAATGCAACCGGTCTGAAGCACGTGTCGGAGATCTCTCGGGAAGTTCAGCAAAGTGCGGAAACAGTTTTTGTAATGCCCTTGAGAAACGATGCACGTGATGACTTGAGTGCGGCTCGCGTCGCGTCCGTTGTCGCCGCACTGTTGGAGTCAGGACACTCGGACAGCGCGGCGTTCGTGCAACTGGCGGCAGTACCGCACCCTGTGACGCAGATTCTCTTGAAGGTGCTGCGAGTTTTGTGGATCGCTCCGCTCGTCCTGTTTCTCATCATGCAGTCCCTTTTGTTTGTAACTCTCCCGTCGAATCATGAAGCATCAGCAGAAACATGAAGCGATCTGAGTGTGATCCCGAATCTGCGATCCCGCCAACACGAAATATCGTACAGGCAATTGCCGGAAAGCTGATTTTCGACCGCTGTCAATCAGCGAATTCGCTCGGCAGAACGTACTCATC
>JAQBWV010000435.1 GCA_027624335.1 Planctomycetota bacterium | reverse complement strand
ATCGACCGCAGACGCCACGGGAACTGTCAGCACAACTGGCAGTGTTTTGTACAGACCACGACTTGCCGGCTCTGATGGAATCGGCCCTCGCCGAGTCCATCGCGGAAGTCGATACCGCCAGTGTCAGTGGAGCAACCATGCCATACGTGAATAAGTCCAACGCGGCCGTCGCGTTTTCCGCAAGCTGTGAAACCCTGACCGAACCTCGACCTGCTGAACGTGCCACCCCGGCACGGCCTCCGAAGCCGACAGTACGGGGCACTGGCAGACGCAGCGACGGCGATCCTGCTGATGCTCGCAGCGGGCGTAGTCGCGTATTTCTCCGGGCTATTAACGTTCACAGTCAAGACCGACGGCGGCACGATCGTGCTGGAGTGTGATCCTGCCGCACTCGAGGGCGCGAAGATCGAGGTTGACGGCCAGGAAGTGCAACTCAAGCTGGCAGGAGACGATCAAGCCGTCACAATCGGAGTGGATAAACGCCGAGGTCAATTACGCATCACGAAAGCCGGCTTCAAAGTCTTCGACGACAAGTTCGAGATCGCTCTGGGCCAGAACGAACAGGCGATCAGGGTTCGTCTCGATCCGCTGAAACCAGTCGTGATGGATCCGAAAAAGGATCCGAACCGTGCGCTGGCCGAGTGGGTGTTGAGCGTGGGCGGTAAGGTAACGCTCGTCGATCCCGACGGTGAACCGCTGGCATTTGAAGGCGGAAACTTGCCGGATGGACCGTTCTTCATTCAAACGGTCGATCTCCAAGCCACTCCAACGAACGATGCTGACCTGGCCCGGCTTGCAACGTTGTCCCGAATTCAGTCGCTTGGCCTTGCAGATACACAGATCACCGGGGCGGGACTGAAACAACTCGCTTCACTTAAGACCCTCACAACTCTTAGTCTGGGGCCACAGAACAAGCTTGGAGATGTCGGCTACGACGCGATCAATCAACTTGAGAATCTAAACTCTCTGGGCGTTACCAATTGCACTGACGAACAATTGATGCGTCTGACGCGACTCTCGAAGTTGGAGGTCCTCAACGTTTCTCGCAATCCCAAGCTGACCAATCGTGGGATTGAGTTTCTGTTGAAGCAAAACCAACAACTTGACCAGTTGCAGATGCACTCTGAACCGGAAGGTGGAGTCTATGACCCCAGTTGCATCGTGCATGCCCCCAAGCTCAGCCGACTCATGATTTCTGCAGCCCAATTGAACGATTCGGCATTCGCCGTCGTGGCGAAGCATCCGACTTTATCTTGGCTGGCTGTTGAATTCGCAACAAATCGTGACGAATTGTTGATGGATCAAGTCGTTGCTTTGATCGTCCAAAGAAAGCAACTGACCCAGGTCAATCTGGCTGGTTACGGTGATAGCGCGTTGAATCTCATCAAAGCCCGCGTCGACGAACTGAGATCAAAACGCCCCGACATCAAGCTGACCATCGCGAACGGGGGCGACTATCTGAAGGTTTACGAGGCAGAGGATTCGATCGATCGCCGCGCGGCCAAGTGGGCGTTGGGCATCGGCGGAACAGTTGTGGTACTGGCGCTGCCGGACCTCCAATTGCCAGCGAATGCTCGCAGCATCACGAGTGCTGACCAATTACCGACGGGATATTTCGAAGTCATCGGCGTCGAACTGGACGCCAATCAGAAAGTCGATGATGCGGGTCTGGCGAATCTCGCCGGATTGCCGGGGATCAAATTACTGTCGCTGCGAAACACCATGGTGTCTGACGCGGGGCTACAACATCTGGCGTCGCTCTCCTCGATGCAGACACTCCTGCTCAGCAACACGACGGTGTCGGATGCGGGGCTGAAATACCTCAAAGGAATGCAGAAGCTCGAAACGCTGTTTCTGTATGGAACCCAGATCACCGACGCAGGCGCTGAGACACTCGCTCAGTTGCCATCACTCTACATGCTCCACGTTTCGTCCACGAGGATGACTGCGGAAGGGTTAGCGAAGTTGCAAGGCATCAAGAATCTACGAGAACTGGGCCTGGCCGGCACGAAAATCAGTGATGCCGATCTGGAAATCCTGCGACGATTTACTGAATTGAAATCGTTGAACGTGACCGACCTTGGTGTGTCCGATACGACACTCGCTCATATCGGGAATTTGGAACATCTCGAAGTGCTGGTTGTCGGTCTGTCAGACCGATTGACCGACGATGGGTTGAAACATCTCGCGAATCTCAATCGACTCAACATTGTCAGCTTCGCGTACACAAACATCGGCGATGACGGCCTGGAACACCTGGCGAAACTGCCACTCAAGCACCTCGACGTGACAGGCACCCAGGTTTCCGCAGCCGGCATCGCCAGACTGCTGGAGACGCACCCTCATCTTGAAAGCCTGAATGCCGGTCAGACTGAAATCGGCGACGAAGGCCTTCGCAGCATCGGCAAGATGAAACTCACGCAACTCGCGATCGACCAAGTGAAATTAACCGACGCAGGATTGGCCCATCTGACCGAACTCGACACGCTGGAAACACTGATGCTCCACAGCAACCCCATCACCGACGAGGGTCTACCACACTTGGCGAAACTCACACGCTTGAGAACGCTGAACCTGACTAACACCAAAGTGACTGCAACTGGTGTTGCTGCCCTGCACGAAGCTCTGCCCGAGTGCCGAATCACTTATGGACCAGGCGACTCCCTCATCATCGTCGAGTAGGGCGATTGCTCGCGGCAGCGCAGTCGCCCACCTTGGTGCTGGAAGCTGGGTTCTTCTTTGTCGCCTGGGATCTTTCCGAGGTCGCGCCCGAACCGAAGTGTTACTGGGACGTTTATGCCGCAACGACCCTTGACAATGACAGTATCTGGGCGGCGGTTGTCGCACCGGATGGCCGAACGCTGTTGACAGGGCATCTCAACGGTGCCGTCAGTTTCTGGAATATCTCCGGTACGGAAGCCGTCGAAATCGAGCCGCTTCGGCCGAATCCAACATCGCTGAGCAGCGGCGCGGCACATGGCTCCTACGGCCCGTTCGTGCTGGACGATCTGCTGCTCACCTCAAACGAAATGGCGAGGCCGAGTCTCTGGCAGATTGACGACGGCAGGCTCGTAAGCCGCACCGCGCCGGCGGATGGCGACAAGCCGGTTGCGTACCTGCTGGGACACAGTTCCGACGGACGTCTTCTGGCCGCAAGGTCGTCCATATATGTTCCGCGAAACGGAGTAATCTTCCGTCGCGACGGAGATCGGTTTGAGCCAGTCCGGGACTTCACCGCAGCGGAATACCAGAGCGTTGCGTTGAATCACGACGGATCAAAGATGGTGCTCGCCGCTGGCGCTCGGCTTGAACTGTGGAACTTCGACGGTGCCCGCTCGCGGAAACT
>JAQBWV010000434.1 GCA_027624335.1 Planctomycetota bacterium | reverse complement strand
AATCGAAGATGTCATGACGAAAGAAAACCTCGTCACCGCACCGGAAGAAACCGATCTGGTCTCCGCTCAAAAAATCCTTCGCGAAAATAAAGTGGAGAAACTTCTCCTGATTGACGAACAATACCGATTGAAGGGATTAATCACGATCAAAGACATCGATAAGAATCTGCGCTTCCCGAAGGCATCGAAGGATCAACGGGGCAGATTGCGAGTCGGAGCGGCGATCGGGGTTGGCGACTTTGAACGTGCTGAGAGCCTTTTAAGGGCTGGCGTTGACGTTCTGACAGTTGATTCTGCTCATGGGCACTCGAAAAACGTCATTGAGACGGTTCGCGAGCTGAAATCCCGCTGGGATATTGACGTCATCGCGGGCAACGTGGCGACGGAGCAAGGAGCCCGTGATCTTGTGGAAGCCGGGGCGGATGCCGTCAAAGTTGGCATCGGTCCGGGTTCAATCTGTACGACTCGAATTATTTCGGGAGTGGGCGTTCCTCAGCTGACGGCAGTGACAAACGCCCTTCGTGGCGTCGGAAATTCAGGTGTGCCGATCATTGCGGACGGCGGAATTCGATACAGCGGAGACATAACGAAAGCGCTGGCAGCAGGAGCGAGCACTGTCATGCTCGGCGGCCTGCTGGCAGGATTGGACGAAAGCCCGGGAGAACTGATTCTGTACCAGGGGCGAACCTTCAAAAGGTATCGCGGTATGGGATCACTCGGAGCGATGGTCAAAGGCAGCAGCGAACGCTACCGGCAAAGCGGAACGGATTCCGGCAAAGACGGTGGCAAGAAGCTGGTGCCTGAAGGAGTCGAAGGGCGAGTCCCCCACAAAGGGCCGCTAAACAGTTTCCTGTATCAACTCATCGGTGGGTTGCGTGCAGGAATGGGTTACCTTGGAGCACGGACGATTCCAGAGTTGCGGAACGCTCGATTTATCCAGATTTCCGCAGCTTCGGTCAGGGAGAACCATCCCCATGACATTTCGATTACGCAGGAAGCGCCAAATTACACAGCCGAGCACGTGCCTATGGACGGACGTTAGCGGCGAGGGTCACAGTCGCGTCGGTCGGAAACGACTGGTGGCGGCGCTCGGCCTGTCTTTGCTGGCGGGGTCGACATCAATCGACTCATTCGGCACGACGGCGGTGAACGCGGCAGAGCCGGGCGGAGTCCGGTCTTATCTGTCGAAGGCACTGCAGAAATTCAAACATCGCTCTCCCGAAGAGCGATACCAGCAGTACAAGTCGGAACAAGCCGATCCGGCCCCGTCCGAAAGCATGTTTGCCGAACCTCGCCGATTACCGGAAGGCGACCCCAGCAGATCCGCTGCCAAACTGCTTCCCGAACAACCTTCCGTTCTTGTACTTGTCAGCAAGGACGGGAACGAAGCATCTTTGCCTGCTCCAGCGGCGGCCAATGAGACCGACGAAACTGGTTTCATTAAGGAGTTACCCAACGCCAGTCCGTCTGGAACTGATCTGGTCGAGTCGGCTTATCAGAAGGCCGAGACGGACCCGCGAAACCTGAAAAGTATTCGCGACATTCAGCCGTTCCATGACTATAAGCCGGGATCGCATATCGAGCCCGATCTGGATCCGGAGTTCGTCGCGCCGGCAGAAGTCGAACTTGGCGAAGTCAGCGACGGAGCTCGCCGTTACGAAGCGATCCTCTACCAGTGGCAGGCTTCGAACCTGCATCACTACCCACTGTACTTCCAGGATCCGGGTCTGGAACGTTACGGCCATGTTCATCACGAACTGATTCAACCGTTCGTGTCTGTCGGAAAGTTCGGACTGCAGCTGGTCGGTCTGCCGTACCAGATGACGATCGATCCAGTCTGCCAGAAGCAGTACACGCTGGGCTGGTATCGTCCTGGCGAGTGCGCTCCGAAGCAGACTCAACAGATCCCCTGGAACAGCACTGCGGCACTCAATCAGGCGGCAGTCGTGACCGGCATCACCTTTGCGATTCCATAACGGTCTACGACGCCTGCTCGCTGATGACCTCTAACTTTTCAGGAGCCTGCCGGACATCGTCCGGACAGGCTCCTTTTTTTCGATGTCCTATGCCTCTGAAGGCCATGATTGAGATAGTTCTGGCGAAGCTTTCAGACGTGCAGGCGAGCGGCAGCCCTGATTTGATTCACATCGAATGGTCACATTTGCGTCTTGCCCGTTTCAGAAATCGGTCTGAGCCCGCAACGCCACTATGTCCGCGTCGCTGTTTACAATGCTCGGAGTCTTCAGAAACACGTGGATGTAGTTGAGCTGAAATCTTGTGTTGGCGTTGAGATACCCGTCCAGGTCGACCGTCAAATCGTGCAATAGACCCCCGTTGATGTTGCCGTCGTTCAGGTGGAGGTACGGCCAGCGAGCAGCGACTTCCCATGCTCCGCAGCCGCCGCTGGATCCAAAGTTTTCGTGCGGGACGATGCGACCAAACACTCCGTCTTTTCCGCTATAGGGTCGGTGTTCGCCGGTCAGGATATAACCTGTCTGAACCGATCATCAGGAAAACGCTACCGACGTAGCCGCCTGGCGATCGACGATTGCGTAAATCACCTCTGACTGAGCGTGCCACAAACCCGATGTTGCCGCGAGTTCTCCCGCAAAGAGACTGACGCCGTTTGCCATGATGACGTCGGTATCGACGAAAAATGGCGTTGTGGAAGGCGTTCCGGGAGGGACAGTCCGTGATACGAAGAACTCGGGCTGACTACGGTACTCCACCTGGCCATTGCCTGGAGCGATGAAACTGTACGCTCCACGGACATGCACCGTGCCGTCGCCGCTTTCATCAATGAGCAAACTTGTCAGTCGTGTGGCGAGTCCACATCCGCGGCTGTCGCCCAAAGCCGTCGACTCGCGAGTGCCGCCGGTCACGAACCCTGTGGCGGAGCTCTTTCCTCCACGGGGTGTTCCGAGAATTATTCGCAGCAACAACCGTCCGGAATTTCTTGTCGTCAGTATCGGCCGCTCGCAGGAACGATAGGCTCGGTTATGAATCCAATCGTCACGTTTGAGAATTATGTGTCAGATACTGACGTGCCTGGCGGTCGAGCCTCAGCGAGCCCCCAGCCACGCATCCGTAACCGAAGCTGCCAGCTTCGCCCGGCTGTGTTTCCGGGACTGCCGCAGTCTTGCCCACCGGGCTGGTCGGCTCATCCCGGTCGCAGTGGCGAGACTCGATGCGACTCTCGCCACTGCGGTTCGGACGGCATCGCCACCGTTGACCGAGCCGACTTGACGGACTCGTCGGATGGTCTTGCACGCACGCTTCATTTCCCGGAGATTCCATTCAATCTTCGTCAACGATTTCCGCAATCTACCGAATTCTGAGATGGCGGTTACTACGTCCCCG
>JAQBWV010000108.1 GCA_027624335.1 Planctomycetota bacterium | reverse complement strand
AGATGCGGAACTGCGCGATGTTCGTTCCGAGCAGAATGCAGCCGAGCCCCATCGACGTGTGCTCGGTCGTGCATAGGAACTGGACGCGAGGATGCGGCACTTTCAACGGATATGACACGGCCGCGAAGTTCTCGTGATCGTGTTCGAAGTCGAGCATCTGATAACGCTCACCCTGACCGATCGGGTCGTAGCACAGCGCGGCCATCCCGTGCTTCGCCATCAGAATTGACGCCCGCTGATAGCCGCCTGCCGCCTTGCCGTTGTGACTGTGCCCACAAGGAATCAGCACGCCGGGATATGGGCCCGGCGAGTCGGGGAGGTAGAGATTGGCTGTGACATGATGCCCGGGCCGGCTCTCGAACATCACATTCTCGACGCGGTATCCGTCGCCTTTGAGTTTGCGGACGACGCGGGCATTGAGCGGTGTTCGTTCTGGAAACCCGCCGAGTTGTTTGACAAAGAACTCACGCCGATCCTGCTGCCATGTCTCGCAGGCAAACCGATTGTCGAGGGCATCAAACCTGGCCCGCCGGGCGTCAAGCTGCTCAGTAAGCAACTGCTTCAGGTCAAGCTCGAGCAGTTTCCCCGGAGCAACTCCATCTGAAGATGTCGGCAAGACGCTGAGATCATCCTCCGCGAGAGAACTTGCGCCGCTCATCAGGCAGAGCAGAATGACAGGAATCGACACGTTTTTCACGATTTCTCAATCTCCATATCCGACTGATGGCACTGGCAGTGCCGAACCGATGCCACGACAAAGTTGCCATGTCAGTCTACTTCATCTTGATGGTTTCCAGTTGTAGCTTCGCAATGTCAGAGCCCGTTAGTGCCCTCCCGTAGAGTCGGACGTCTTTGAGTCTGCCATTGGTTTTTGCTTCTGCGATTGAAGTAGTCGTGGGAGGCCGAAGCCACTCTTGACCGACTGATTATCAAGTAGGTGTCCGTGCCGTTGAAACTTGCATCATCGCCCCCATGAAACTGAACACCATAATCGATGGCATGATGATCATATCCCGATGAGCCTTTACTGTCGGCGGCGAGCTTCCAGTGAGCAATCAACCCGTCGTCGGACGACCGCCGGATTGACACTTAAATGAAGGCTGGCATGAACTGAGCGTGATTGTCATTCGTCCTTCGTGGCTCAGGCAGATCGTTCCTCAAAAACACGTCGGGCGGTCTATACCGTCAACATTGACATAAGGACCCGGTGTTCGAAAGGCTGTCGCATCCCGGTCTCGACCGTGAATGCGGCCCCGTACATATTCGCTGCAAAGTCGGCGAGATCTCGGCATCGTGCCTCTCCCGACTATTAACCGCATTCCAAAAACAAAGCCCGACGGCATCCCGGCTTCTGCTACGACGGGTCAGGCGTTGAGTTTGCAGAATGCTGATTCAAGCGGTCAGTTGAATGGTGTAAGGATCAGAGTCGACCGGGCATCGACATCATTCGTCAACTCAATCTCGTGATAACGGCCAGACACCCAGTCATCGAACTGGTCACTGTAGTGAGGACTTCCCGGTTGACCGGACTGGCTCTGAGCATCAACGGCTCGCAGGACTGGCGGCGAAGAACTCAGATCTGCCACCATGCGGTAACCCGCCCCGGTGTTCGCTGTCCAGTCGGAGCCGCAGCCCGTATTACAGACTGTCAGCATGTCGCCGCGCACACTCGCTCCGCCATGATCAAGCAGTTTTCCGAGATCACCGCGTGACGAAAGCACGTGTCGCAACGGCATGACGTGAAGTTGACTCCAGGTCCATCCGGTCATGTCAGGCCCAAACCGATCCTGCAAATACGCCAGAGTGGCTGCGAAGGTGTCTCGTATCTGCTGTTGCCGGCTGCCGTCGGGAAACCACCCATGCGGGTCAGATTCGAGCAAACGTGTGGCGCACGGATCAACGCCTTTCGCCAGTAGTTCCGCCGTCACTCCAGTGAATCGGGCGTTACTGACCGTCTCGCACCAATGCGAGTAGAACACGTTAAAGAGCGTGGCCGCGACTGATTCCGGCGTCGAGACGCCGTTCCAACTGCTGAGGATGGCGATTGACTGGGATTCGGCGGAATCCAGTTCACGGATCAGAATTGGAACCAGCTTCGCGGCCCTCAGGTTCAGGGCGTCCTGCTGCATGTCTCGCATGTCGTCCGCGGAAACTGACTCGCGAGATTCGATCATTTCGCGGATACGCTGACCACGGAAGCCGGATACCCAGCAACCGTACATACGGTGCGGAAAATCGTCGGGAGCAATGCGATTGTTCGCGCTGGCAATCCAGCCTCGATCCGGATTCACGAATGACGGCATTTCGTCGAACGGAATGAGTCCCTGCCACTGATCTTCGGGATCCCACCCGCACCGAAACGCTCGTTCGGATCGCTTGCGGATGGGAATGCGTCCGGATGCGTGGAAGCCGATTCCGCCAGCTGAATCGGCGAGTACGAGTCCGAACGTCGGCACATGCCACGGCCGCATGGCGTCACGAAGTTCGGCCACATTGGCTGCTCGATCCATCCCGAGCAGCGACGTCAGCCAGCCACCCTGAGACATTCCCAGCCAGTTCAAGGACACCGGCCCCAGCTCATTTGCCGGCGCCGGCAGGATGTCGTCGACGATCGGTCCGTTGCGCGAAAATCGAACCCGGCAGACGACGTCGTCGGCATCGCGTACGGCGATTGTTTCGGTTAGCTCGCGAGCTGGTTCCCACTGGCCGTCGTATTCAAAGCAGCCGGGGTGTTGATCACTCAGGCGTTCCTGATAGAGGTCACGCAACGAGCAGATATTATTGGTGATGCCCCAGGCAACCTGTTCGTTTCGACCGAACATGATCGCTGGCATGCCGACATACGTCATCCCTGCGACGTTAAACGAGCCGCCGTTCAGGTGCGCTTCGTACCAGCATGAAACCGCTTCGAATGCAATGTGCGGATCGCTGGCCAGCAGCGGAGCGCCAGTCGTTGTTCGTCGTCCTGAAATCACCCAGTTGTTGCTGCCGGTCGAGGCATCGGGATCAGCGACCGATTCGCCCACTGGCTCCAGTGGCTGGCCAATGAGCGGTTCGTAATCGCCCGAGAGAAGGATTGATTCGTTGTCTTCCTCGCCGAGCAGATACTCGCGAAGCAGCGGTCCCTCACCCAGCTTCCGCTTTGCGAGTTCCGGCATGCAGATCACCGGAAATCGACCGGTCAGGTACCAGCGGAATTCGACCTCGATCGCCAAACAGTCGACTGGAGACCACGGTTCTGGTCGGTACTGCAGCAGGTCGAATTCGACAGGCAGGTTATCACCGCAACCTGCCATGACAGCGTTGATGCCGTCCGAGAATGCTTCGGGCAGATGTTGCACTTCGCCTGGCAACCGTTCCCACTCGGCGGTCGCGATGCGGTTCAGTCCGACGGTACGAGCAACCGTGTCAAGCTCCAGACCGTCCGTACCGATGATCTCGGAAAGCCGCCCGAGCCCTTTACGCCGCAGCCAGTCGAGTTGAAAAAGTCGATCTTCGGCCATCGCCCAGCCATATCCGAAAAAGAGATCGCGATCGGTCGTCGCATAAATATGAGGGATGCCGTGCTTGTCGCGCTGAATAGAGACCTCAGCCGAAACGTCGGCTGGTAAACTCCCCGTCGCCAGATGGACGCGTTGCCTGATCGTTTCACTCCACCAGCGGTCAAACTCCGCTCGATCGATCCCATCAGCATCACACAAGGCTTCGATCGATTCGCCGCTGCCCAGTCGTCCGAGCCGATCCTTGTCTGACGTCGTCATGGGATCCCTTGTGAATTTTCAGGCAAACTCTGGATGTTCAGAAAAGGACGGCCTGCGTGACAACATTCCACCAGCGATCATGGCAGAGGCGGACCGTGCTGCAAGCAGTTCCTGGCTTAGCGTTTCGCTGACTCGGTTCGGAGAGATTAAACAATTGCACCTCTCAGGCCGAAGGCGGAGCGGCCAGGTACTTTTTTTCAATCTTCGTGCCGACGGTACCGATGCCGTAGTAGCCGACGGAAATGCGACCGACATGAGTCAGCACGTCGTACGCCTTCCAGCGGTCCCATCCGAAGTCCTCTTCCATCCATAGAATCAGGCGAGCGTATGCTTCGGCGATCGACCGCTCCATCGGGCAGCCCGTTGCGACGGTCACAATTTCGGTGGGAGTTTCGATACGAGGACCAGTGAGCGTTTTCGATTTGATCAGCTCAACGCAGATCGTCGTTTCGGCAGCCATCTCAAGTCCAGTGGCAGACAACTCGCCATGTCCCATCGCAGCATGAGCGTCCCCAAGGTAGAGGCAGGCTCCCTCGACAAAGACCGGCAGATGGATTGAGCTGCCCGGACAGACCTCGACCAGATCAAGGTTTCCGCCGTGCGGTCCCGCTGGAAGCGTGGTCGGAACGCCGACAGCCGGAGCCGTTCCGATGCAGCCGAGCATCGGTGCGTACGGAATCGCGATATCGTCGCTCCAGTAAACATGCCCATCTCGAATCGGACAGACATGAGCCCCCGGCGGCACGTCGGTGCCCAGCCACTCGCAAAGTTGTTTGGGCGCCCCGGTGTAAGTCGCTGCCTGGCCGTCGCGCGGCTCGATTTTCAGAATCGTGACCACAATCGAGTCGCCCGGCATCGCTCCTTCAATGAAGATGGGACCGGCCACAGGATTGCTGAACGGCATTGCTTCTTTGTCACGTCGGTCGTTGTTGGTACGAATCTGTCCCGACAGAGCATCCTCGGACTCAACGAGTAACGACTCTCCTGATTGAATCCTCGCCCGCGGTTCAAGGTGGCGGGCGAATTCATAAACGAGAGGTTCGGCGGCAACTCTTTTCATCGTCAAACTCCAGTATTAATCATGACGCCGCTTATTCCCTGAGGGCGGACGTGGTCGAGGATGCAGTCCAGTTCAGCTCATCAGGTCGCCAGCCTCAATGATAAGCCGCAGATAAGCAACCTTCCGCTTTCGGGACCTGGTCAATCGACCACATGCTGGACGACTGGCATCCCATGGACGACGCATTCGGGTGGTTACTGGCGATCAGACTGCAACTGAAAGTCGCGGAAGTTGAAGAAGCACAAGACTGTGTTTCCGACGAAACCAGGTGACGAACATAAGGTCCGTATCTGGCAAAGATGTCCGTCGAACTTCCGAGCGAATACGATCGGGCGAAACATTGAGTCGTAACTCTTCGTGGAGATTCTGCCGCGTGCCGCGAAAGGATTCTTCCGGTCGGTAATCCATCGAGCAAAGGTCAACCACCGACCGGAGCTAGTCAGCGGGTAGGTCGGCCCCAGGAGCGGGTAGTCGCGTAAACCATTTTCGAGTTGCAGGCAGGCTGAACGCAACTTTCAACTCACCATCGATGAACACGTTCAATAACAGCTCTTCACAGCCAGCTTCAGTTCATCGTCCTGGCCAACCTGAACCCGATGTGCGGCCATTCCTGCCACCGGGTATTGCCAGAAACCGTCGCTTCCCTGACTGGTGATCTGCACTTTCGGCCCCGACACCGAAAGATAAGCCGCATTCATGGCTCGACCATCGACATCAAGGCCGAGTCCAACTGATCGACACTGATCACCTCACGAACTTCGCAGTCGCAATGCGGCTACGAAGTTGCGTGGGTGACTGATCATGGAAACCAGAAGGTGCTGCGTTGTCTCTCCATCGGTCTCTGCCCGGAAACTTTTTAGCCACGATTCTTCGACCTCAAACTTCAATGAATGGGTCCGAGAATCCCTGCAGTCGTACCCATTGGCCCAAAACCACCGCCCGACTCACCGGGAGGTGAATCCGCTGCAAACGCAGATTGTCAGCCCTTCTCCAGACTGGACCACGATCTCGCTACCCGAAACGCTTCACGTTAGTCTAAGCCCGAATTTCATCCCAAACATGAGTTTCCCTGTACTTGCTCACCGTTTTGTAAACGTGTAGTTACTTCGCGTCGCGCCAAATGGCAGTAACTGCGGTCAATCGTGACGACCACCGTTGCGCACCTGGCTGATCAATTCTTCTACTGGAGACAGCATGCCCTGGAAAGATTGCACTCGTGTTGCAGGCGTCGCCGCAATGGTGTGGTATTTCTCAGCGGTGTGTACCTGGGCCGTGGAACGTCCGAATGTCGTTGTTATTTACACCGACGATCAGGGGTATGGAGACGCGAGTTGTCTCAATCCTGACTCGAAGTTTCAGACGCCGAACATCGACCGCCTCGCTCGCGAGGGAATCGTGTTTACGGATGGCCATTGTTCAGACACTGTCTGTACGCCGTCTCGATACGGTCTATTGACGGGACGTTACAGCTGGCGAACCGAGCTGAAACGTGGTGTTTTTGGTGCCGAGCATGCGTGTCTGATTCGCGATGGCCGCATGACGCTGGCGTCGTTGCTGGGATACCATGGGTATGCCACGGCGATGGTCGGAAAGTGGCATCTGGGGATGGACTTTCCTGGCGATCATGGAAATCGAGACTGGTCACAGCCGGTTCTCGACATGCCGCTCGACAGG
This sequence comes from Planctomycetota bacterium, assembly GCA_027624335.1. Lineage (GTDB taxonomy): Bacteria > Planctomycetota > Planctomycetia > Planctomycetales > Planctomycetaceae > JABMPE01. The sequence goes on along the minus strand of JAQBWV010000108.1, from coordinate 15,000 downwards.
GGTTTCGACTATTTCTGGGGCATACCGGCTTCGATGAATTACGGAGTGCTGGCGTGGTTTGAAGGTCGCTTTGCAAAAGTTCCACCTACGCTCTACACACGCAAGAAGCCGAACGGTCTGGCTCTGGCCGATTATCGAATCATGCCGGATTACGAAAGAAAGGCACTCAAACGCGATGACCTGGAAGTCGCTCCGGACTTCGTCGACAGCGAATGCCTGACACGATTCACAGACCGAGCCATCGACTGGGTCAAGCAGCAAGCCGCAGGCGACGGCAAAGCGAAGCCGTTCTTCCTGTATTTGCCGTACACGTCTCCACACAAACCCGTCATCCCGCTTGAGCAATTTCGCGGAAAGAGCAAAGCGGGAGCCTACGGCGACTTCATGATGGAAACCGACTGGCATATTGGTCGCCTGCTCGATGAACTGGATCGGCTGAAACTGACTGACGACACACTTGTCTTCCTCAGCAGTGACAACGGTCCCGAGACGACATGGAAACAGCGAATCGAATTGTACGATCATCACAGCGCCGGCCCGTATCGCGAGGGTAAACGCTCCATCTACGAAGGCGGGCATCGAGTGCCCTTCATCGTACGGTGGCCGCGTCAGGTTAAAGCAGGACAAGTCCGGGACCAGCCTGTGTGCCAGACAGACCTGCTCGCCACGCTCGCCGAGATGCTCGGGCAGGAACTCCCGGCGAACGCCGCAGAAGACAGTGTGAGCTTTTATCAGGCGCTCACGCGAACGGCTCCCGTCGGTGCTCGTGCGCCGATGATCCACCATGCATCCAACGGGCGCTTCGCGATTCGTGAAGGCAAATGGAAACTTGTCATGGAACATGGCAGGGACGATCGCGAACTTTACGACCTGAATTCGGACCCAGGTGAAACTCGCAACGTGATCCGCAACAATGCCGCTCTCGCAGCCGAACTCACCAGCAGGATTTCCAGCATCGTCAGGAACGGTCGAACAACTCCGAGCAGATCCGTCCCGAATGACACGCCGTTCTGGTCCGATCTGACATGGATGATCAAAGAGTAACTCGGCGGTTGCGAGCATACGGCGGCTTGATGGACACCGCTCACGATTGGTTTCGATCAAGTCTGATGTCGTCGTCGAATAAGGAAGGCGTCCGAAATTGCTTCCCGATTTGTACAGGACCAAAGTAACCCGAAGCTTCAGCGAGGGACTGAAGCAGACTGGCTTCCCTCGCTGAAGCTTCGGGTTACTTTCCGGAAGTAGTTTCGAGGCAATTCCTGAATCGCCACATACGTTGAATTAACGCCACTCACTCGCCCGTCAGGAACCCCCTGAGATGATCAAATCAGCCATCACGGTCAGTCTTGTTGAAGAAGCTCGCGGCGGCCCCTTCGTGTTCTGGAACGGACTCGCCGATGCCTGCGAAAAGGCATCGGCACTTGGTTTCGATGCGATCGAAATCTTTGCTCCGTCGCCAGATGCCGTGGATCCGGACGAGCTGAAGTCGTTACTTGAAAAGTACAACTTGAAAGTCGCAGCCGTTGGAACGGGCGCTGGCATGGTGAAGCACGGTTTGTGCCTCACCGATGCGAACCCGGAAAAACGCGGAGCCGCCAAAGATTTCATTCGATCGATGATCGACTTCGGAGGTCCGTACGGTGCACCGGCAATCATTGGCTCGATGCAGGGTAAGTGGGGGGGAGATCTGGATCTCGAAGGAGCATTGGCCCTGCTGAGTGAGGCTCTGAACGAACTCGGCCCGTACGCCGCGAAGCACAATGTCACGCTGATCTACGAACCGCTCAACCGTTACGAAACCAACCTGATCAAGACCGTCGCCGAAGGCGTTGCCTTCATGCAGTCGCTGTCGACCGACAACGTCAAGCTGCTCGCCGATCTGTTCCACATGAATATCGAAGAAGCCAACCTGGCTGATGCGATTCGGGCAGGCGAAGGCTATATCGGACACGTTCATTTTGTGGATTCCAACCGCCGGGCAACGGGCCTCGGCCACATGGACTACACGCCGATCGCCGCCGCGCTGAAAGAGATAAACTATGTCGGCTACGCGTCTGCCGAAGCCCTTCCGATCCCGGATTCAGAAACGGCAGCCGCGAAGACGATCGAGGCATTCAACAAGTATCTGAAATAGTCGAACATCAACACTTCCGGCGTTCAGCCGGCAACTAACGAAAGACAAATCGCGATGAGTTCAGACACTCCAACCAAATGCGCCCCGCTTGGACTTGCCCCGAGTTTCGGGTTTGGAGACCGCATCGGCCTTGCGACTCCGGGCCACGTTGAGGCCATGAAGCGTTCCGCGAATGGCATCGAGCCGATCTTCCCTCAGCAATCCATTCGCGAGATGACACGAACCCGGCGGACGGCTCAGCAGGTCATGGACGACGCCATGAACGGTGCTCGTGACGCTGGCTGGACAGGCCGTATCGGTGCGGACGCCGACCACCTGAAGACGCCGGATGATGTCGATGTCACAGCAGCAGTCGGATTTACATTCTTCACCATCGACCCGTCCGATGACGTCGACCAGCAGGCTGATGATTACAACGAATCGACGTTGCGCGAAAAGTTCAGCTCCGCTCGCGAAACCGCTCCATGGTATGACGGTTACCTCGGTCGGAACATCGACCTTCCGACGGGCGCGAAGATCGAACTCACCGAAGAAGCCTGCATGCGCGCGGCCGTCAAGTACGGTCCTGCGATCGTTCGAGCACTCTCGCTCGGAGATTACATTCGCCGCGTTAACGAAACCGCTGGCACCGACTACGAGATCGAACTCTCCGTCGATGAAACAGATCAGCCGACAACACTTGCTGAACACTACATCATCGCTGATCAGTGCCTGACCGGTGGAATGAGGCTGGTCAGCCTCGCGCCAAGATTCATTGGCGAACTTGAAAAAGGCGTTGACTACAAAGGCGACGTCGCCGCGCTCGAAACATCGCTCAATGATCACGCCGCGATCGCAGAACTGCTGGGTCCTTACAAGCTGAGTCTGCACTCAGGTTCGGACAAAGTGTCGATGTATCCGGCATTGGCTCGCGCGACGAAGGGTCGCTTCCACGTCAAGACGGCAGGTACGAGCTACCTCGAAGCTCTGCGCGTTGTTGCTCGACATGACGAAGCTCTCTTCCGACGGATCGTGCAGTTCGGTCGCGAACGATATCCCGTTGATAAAGCGACGTACCACGTTTCAGCCACGAATGAAGCCGTTCCGCCGGGAGACGATCTGGATGCAACGAGGCTCGAACAGGTCTATCTGGAATGCTGGGCCGACGTGCCGCAGGGCCTCGGGTTCCGAGAACCGGGGCGACAGATTCTGCACTGCACATTCGGTTCAACACTAACTGACTCGGAACTTGGTCCAGCCGTTCGGTCGGTCCTGGAATCGCACCCGGACACTTACACCGAAGTTCTGGCTGACCATTTCAGTCGTCATCTGGAAGCCCTCGCCGAAGGCATGTAATTGGAGCTCGACAACCATGATTCGTATTCATTTCGGGATCACGATTCTGTTTGCACTGGCCGCTGTGCAGCTGCAGGCAGCCGATCGTCCAAACATTCTCTTCATCATGTCGGACGATCACACGACGCAGGCTCTGGGTTGTTACGGAAGCCGTCTGGCACAGCTCAATCCGACTCCGAACATCGACCGGCTCGCCCGCGAAGGCATGCTGTTTGAGAACGCTTTCTGTACCAACTCAATCTGCACGCCGAGTCGTGCCTGCATTCTGACGGGGCAGTACAACCACGTTAATGGTGTGTACGATCTGGGTGGCAAGATCGAAGCCGCACGCCAGTACCTCCCGCTGGAGATGGGCAAGGCTGGCTATCAGACGGCAATGATCGGCAAATGGCACCTCAAGGAAGAGCCGGGCGCGTTCGACTATTACTGCGTTCTGCCGGGCCAGGGTTCCTACTTCAACCCGGTCTTTCGGATTCCGGGAGAGAAGAAGTGGCCGAACAACACGATCCAGTTCAAAGGGATGCATTCTTCGGACGCGATCACTGATGTCACACTGAAATGGCTGAAGGAAGAACGAGACGAGACGAAACCGTTTTTCCTGATGCACCACTACAAGGCGCCACACGACTTCTTCGAATACGCACCACGTTATGAACAGTATCTCGCCGATGTCGAAATCCCTGAACCGGCCAGCCTCTGGTCACAGCCGCAGTTTGGGTCGATCGCCACTTTGGGAGCCGACAAAGAGTTGACCCCTTACATCGGCACGTCCATCGGTCGCCGCAATCTTCGTCGCAACTATGTCGATCATTACAAGGTCTCCAGCGACTTGAATGACGATGAAGCGAAACGGGCCGCGTACAACATTTATCTGAAGCACTACCTGCGTTGCGTCAAAGGCGTCGACGACAACCTTGCTCGCCTGTTCGGACATCTGGAAGAAACCGGCCAGCTCGACAACACCGTGATCATCTACACCGGGGACCAGGGCTTCATGCTCGGCGAGCACGATTATATGGACAAGCGGTGGATGTACGAAGAGTCGCAACACATGCCGTTTCTTGTGCGGTATCCAAAGTCGATCAAAGCAGGTTCACGATCAAATGCGATCGTCGAAAACGTCGACTATGGACCAACCATGCTCGACTTCGCTGGCATCGACACTCCAGACGTCATGCAGGGACGCAGTTTCAAAACCGTCTGCGAAACCGGCAAAGAACCGGGTGACTGGAAGCAGGAAGCGTACTATCGCTACTGGATGCACATGGCTCATCACGACAATCCGGGTCATATGGGAATCCGCACCAAAGAGCACAAACTAATCTTCTATTACGGTTGCGACTATCAAGGTGAAAATCGAACGCCTCCCGGTTGGGAATTATACGACCTTCGCAACGACCCGACCGAAGTCATCAATCAGTACGACAATCCGCAGTACGCTGACACCGTCACAGACCTGAAACAGCGGCTGGCGACTTTGCGTGCCCGGACCGGCGACAACGGAAAGGACTACCCCAAAGCTGAAGCCATCATTCAGGAGTTCTGGGACTACGACGAGGCCGATCGAGCGAAAGCCGTCGCCATGTCTCATGACTTTCTGAAATCCAAATCGAAGTGAGACGCGCACCTGAAGGGGCGTCGCGACCGCCTTCTTAACGTGTCGCCTCTCTTAAGACACGCAGGACTCAACCATGTTTGACAGCGAATCGCTTGACGACGACGAGTTTCCAGGTGGCGTCTTCAGCAACGAAATTGACGGCGGTCGAGCTGGAGCTTTTATGCGGCTCGGTGATCGAGGTATCAAGGCTCGCACATCCGATGGCCGGGAATTTGTCATCGATTATTCAGATTGCGATCTCGAACTCGGTGGCGACAGTGGTCGCATGGTCTTCTGCAGAACGTCTGATCGAAGCCTGACTTTCTTTTGCGAGGATCGCCGGTTCCCTGAAGCGTTGAAACGAGCAGCGGTTGGCGAACTGTTCGAGCAGATTGAAATTATCCTGGCTGCCGGCCAAAGGCATCGTTGGATGAGTCGACTCGGATTATGGGCTCTGCTGGCGGTCGCTGTTCTGGTGGCAGTCGGCGGATGGTTCGGCCTGCTTGCTGGCGCTCGAGCGGCAGTTCATTCCGTGCCAATGGCTGTTGACCAGAAGATCGGCGAGGCTGCTTTGCCGTCGATTCTTTCTGAATATGGCAATGCCATCGAAAATCCCAGGGCGACGCAAGTGGTTCAGGGCATCGTCGATCGACTAGCTCCGCACGGGGTGGTGCAAGGTGTCAACTATCACGTCCTGATTGTCGATTCAGATGTCGTCAACGCGCTGGCTCTGCCGGGTGGGACAATTCTGGTGTTCCGAGGTCTTATCGACACGATGGATACGTCGGAACAACTCGCAGCAGTACTCGCGCACGAAATGTCGCATGTTACGCTCCGGCATCATCTCCATCAGATCGCCCGGTCGGTCGGAATTGTTGCGGCGATCAACATCGTTGTCGGAGATGTCGGAGGCATCGTCGCATTGGGGACCGAGGTGCTTCAAAGTGCAACCCTCAATAACTACTCACAGGTTCAAGAAACCGAGGCCGACCTTGAAGGAGCCCGCATGATGCACGAGGCTGGCATGGACCCTCGGGCGATGATCGAAATGCTCGACAACCTGCCTGACTCAGGGATCCCGGACGCCCTTTCCTGGCTATCGACGCATCCGGATTCTGAAGACCGTGCTGCAACTGTGCAGGGACTTGTTGATGGTCTGCCTCCTCGCGAGTACAGTCGCGTCGAAACAGGGCTGATTGAACTGCGGGAAATGCTCGACGAAGTTCAGCCTGACGATGACAACAGCGAAGCGCTAGCTGATCCGCTGATTACCGACTTGCCGACAGATAACGAGAAAGCACAGGACGATGATGATCTGCTGGAATAGCGGGACGCAGTGATTCGCAGAAGTGACTCCGGTGAGACATTCACACGCGGGCAATGACATTAACACGTTACTTCAATCATTCGATGATCGAGGCTGCACATGGAAGCCGAAGTTCGCAACAAACCGTCGTTCGCCAACATTCGAGCCGTACTCAACGCTGGCGATTCCATCATTGCCGAGTCTGACGCGATGGCGAGTATGAGTTCGACAATCGAAATGAGCACTCGCTGGAACGGAGGCTTTCTCAGAGCCCTCGCAAAGAAGTTCTTTGGCGGCGAATCGCTGTTCGTCAATGAGTTCACAACGGACAGCTCGGGTGAGATCGTGCTGACGCAGCCCTACCCCGGCGACATCGAATGCATCGAATTGAAGGGCAACATGCTGTACCTTCAACCGGGTGCTTTCCTTGCCTGTGAACCGGGGGTGACACTTGGACTTGGCTGGGCAGGCATCGCCAGTTTCGTCGGTCGTGAGGGTTTGTTTCGCCTTAAGGTCAGCGGGAACGGGCGAATCTGGTTTGGGGCTTACGGCGGAATCTTTGCTCGCGAGATCGACAGCGAGTACGTCGTCGACACCGGACATCTCGTTGCTTACGAACCGACCGTCAGTATGCGAATGGGAATGGCAGGCGGCATCTTCTCCAGCTTCTTTGGCGGCGAAGGTCTGGTAACGCGAGTGAAGGGGCCTGGGCGAATCTACATGCAGTCTCGCTCTATGAGCGGTCTGGCAGCCTGGACCAATTCGCACATCTGACAGTCACTCTGCCGTCGCTGACAGAACAACAAGAGTTGCCAGGTCTTCAACACCGGCTTAACGCTTCGCACGTCTGCTTTTGAATTCAGAAATCGGGAGAACGCTTCCATGCAGTTCAAAATTCAGGCCCGTCCTGCCGCCTCGGTTGTAGACATCGCTCTGTCAGCCGGTGAGTCAATCACTGCTGAAGTTGGCGCGATGATTGCAATGACAACCGGCATGACCGTCGAAACAACTTCCCGAACCAAGGGAGGCAAAGGTGGCATGATGAAGGGGCTGAAGAGGATGTTCGCTGGTGAGAACTTCTTCCTTAACCACTTCAGCTCGCACAGCGAAGGCCAGAGCTTGATCCTCGGGCCGCAACTGATGGGCGACATTATTCACTACCCATTGAATGGAACGCTGATCGTCCAAGGGTCGAGCTGGCTGGCATCCGACGCGAATGTCGAGATCGACGCAACCTGGCAGGGACTTGGCAAGGCCCTCTTCAGCGGCGAGCGAATGTTCTGGGTTAAGTGCTCCGGTCACGGTGATCTGTTTCTCAGTAGTTTCGGAGCTATCTACGAAGTCGAAGTCGACGGCGAATTCACAGTTGACACAGGCCACATTGTCGCCTTCGAAGATACGCTCGAGTTCCGTATCGGCAAGGCCGGCAAAAGTCTAATTGGAAGCTTCCTCGGCGGAGAAGGACTTGTCTGCAAGTTCAGCGGACATGGAAAACTCTTCTGCCAGAGTCACAATCCACCGTCGTTCGGCTCAGCGCTTGGCCCAATGCTGAAGACGCGATAAATCGCTGACAAAGAAACTTTGTTCGGTACCAGAAAGCTCCCTTCGTCGACGCTTGCAGTTAGTCGCCCTGTTATCTCCGGGAATCATTCAGATGAATAGCGACGTTCAATTCGAAATCAGCCAGCGGCCCGACTTCGGCCTGATCACAGTTCAGCTGGAGAATGGGCAGCGAATCTTTGCAGAACCATCCGCCATGGCCGCGATGGATCCCACCATCACACTGAAGGCCGGCCTGAAAGGTGGCATTCGAAAAACGCTGGGGCGAGCCCTTGGCGGAGAGAGCATGGTCATCAACACGTTTACCGCCGACCGAGGCCCTGGCGAAGTGATCTTCGCCCCAGGCGCACCCGGCGACGCCATGCACTACCACCTCGACATGAATACGCTGATGGTTCAACGAGGAGCGTTCGTCGCCCACACCGACGGAGTTGAATTAACAGGCAAGTGGCAGGGAGCCAAAGGCTTCTTCAGCGGCAAAGGACTGGTGTTGCTGCAAGCATCCGGAACCGGCGACCTGTTCTTCAACTCGTACGGCGCGATTCTTGAATTAGATGTACGAGGCGACTACATCGTGGACACCGGATATGTCGTCGCCTTCGAGAACACGCTCAATTACAAAGTGGACGTTCTCCCAGGCCTGAAGACGGGTGGGAAAATCAAGAGCTTCCTGTTCGGTGGCGAGGGCCTTGTCGCTCGGTTTAGTGGTCAGGGAAAACTCTGGGTACAGACCCGAGCAGTCAACTCATTCCTGACCTGGGTCTATCCCTTCCGCCCAGCCCCGAAGAACAACTGATCGAGATGCAGCGAGGAAGACAGATACACGGCCCCCTGCCTGTATCGGTATCGGCGAAACGAATTGACCGTCGAAGGTCACCCGGATAAACGGAATTGCCGCGCAGAGCATTCCAACCGGATCTGATTAAGGTAGTGGCCACAACAACCCGAGCGCGAAGCTTGACTCGACAACGCGAAGGACATAGTTTCCCCCCAGTTCAGGACGATTAGCTCAGTTGGCTAGAGCGCCACGTTGACATCGTGGAGGTCACTGGTTCAAGTCCAGTATCGTCCATTTCGGAAGTCCTTGACAGACAACAGGATTCGTCGACAACTTCCGAGTCGCAATTGACTGAACCGACTGCTGTACCCTTTTCATACCCTTTTGGTTGCCAGACCGGAGATGAAAAGGGTCGCAGCGAGTCGGCAGCCCGGCTTGGGCTTTCCACCATGTTCCTCATGTGTTGGGAGGCCCTATCATGCCCAGAAGACCCGCCGACAAACCGTGGCTCCACAAGTCGAGCCAGATGTGGTGCATCACGCTTGACGGTAAGCGGCAGTATCTCGACCGCGACTTTAAGGTTGCATGCCGCAAGCTCAGAAAGCTGCGAGCTGATCTCGAACGAGTTCGTCAGGGCGGGCGCGAGTGGCTTGATGCTCCGTTTGCTGACCTTGCGGACGAGTTTCTGTCCGACATCAAGGCTCGCCGAGCTTCTGGCACGTACCGCAATTATCGCGAGCAGCTTCTTCGAGCAATGAGAGCCTTCGGCACAAACCTGCGGGTTGGCGATGTCCGAAAGCTTCATCTGGCAAAGATCGAACAGGCGATGGTCGACGAATTCAGTTCTTCGACCGTCCGCGACACCATTGCGGCCGTTCAGATGACTTTCAACTGGGCACTCCGCAATGACATCCTCGACTTGAATCCTCTTGTCGGGTATCGGAAGCCGGCAGCTTGCGGACGGACGAGAATTGTGACTGATGAGGAATTCCAACTGCTGATGCGGCACGCTGATGTCCGGTTCCGCAGGTTTCTTCTCTCGCTGCGATTGACTGGCTGTCGACCCGGTGAATTGCGGATGCTTGTCTGGTCGATGGTGGATCTCGAAACGGCCTTGTGGATTCTGCCAAAGCACAAGACGGTTACGATGCAGCGTGAGCCCCGTCCGCGGATTATCCCACTGCCGGCCTCGATTCTCAAAATGTGCTGCTGGATGGCTGAGGGCGTCCACTCGGCCAACGACCATGTTTTCCTGAACGCACACGGTCGACCGTACTCGAAAGACTGTGTCGTCAAAAAGATGAGCCGTATTCGTGAGCGGGCAGGAATCGAGATGAAGTCTGGCGAGAATCTCGTGCTCTACAGCAATCGTCACACGTTCGCGACAAATTCGATTGGCAATGTTGCCGATACGGAGTTGGCCGAACTGCTCGGTCACACCACGACGCGTACACTCCGGCGATACGTTCATCTCAACGCTGATCATCTTCACGACATTCAGAAGAGGGCTCTTGGTCGTTAAGGAGTTCCGGAAAGTGCTCAAACGCCGCCGTCGAATTGGAGCGGTTGCGTCGCTTCCGACGGCGGGCCGTCGCAGGAACGAGCGCCCAGGCCTGTTCGGTCTGAATGATCGAATCGAGAGGGATCTTGACCGTCTCTCCATATTTGCCCGCGGACGGAATTCGAAATACACCATCGAGATGCCCGGTCTCGACTAACTGTCGAACACGGGTAGGTGCGACGGCCCAACGTCTAGCCAGTTGGCCGATCGTAAGAGCCGTCGGCTCACTTCTGGTGCGCGTCATCGTTTTCTCCCTTTGGCGTCCTTTTGTGTGAAACGGCTTTCGTGTAAATCCAGGAATGGGCCTGATCGAGAACCAGACGCAGGAGCGGGATGTCGTCGCGGCCGAAGCGGGTGGACTCTTTCCAGGTGTCACCGTTGCGGAAGATTCGGACGACGGTGACGTGGTGACGGAGTCCGGAACGGGTTTGTTTTCGCCAGATGCGGGCTTTGATCAGGCCGTGTTGAATTTCATGAATGGGACCAGCCATGAGACGTGCCTCTCAGTCGTTGACTTCTGCAACGGATGGATTGCGCAGCGGATAAACGATGCGGTAATGGCCGATGTCCGTAATGTTCTGCTGCCAGTCTTCGGGAGACTCACTGCGCCAGGTGCTGAGAATATTTTCTCCAGCGAACCAGCGGGTCTGATGCTCGTGGCAGACGAACCATTGCTCGCGGTGCAGGTTTCGATAGCTGTCGTGTCGGCCGCAGATTGGGCAGACTCCGAAGACTTCCCTGATATCGAGCGGGTCGAGGTCGTCGGGGACAGCTCCGGCCACTGGCCCTGCTCCCCGCAGCCAGCCATCAAGCGACACAAGAACTCGGTAGACGTGCTGATTGGACGGGCGGTTCATGAAGTCGAGCCCAGACTCGTCCCAGAGAACGGCGAGCAGGACGGTGAGTGATCGAAAGGCTGGACCTTCCGTCGGGCAGCGGATTCCGTCGAATTTGAATCCTGAAGGCATGACTTCTTCGAGAGCATCTGCCAGACAGGCGAGATTGTCGCGGCTGCGTGGATCAAGCGTCTGATCCCGAGCCACTTCGGCGGCCAGCAGTTGTGTCAATCGGATGAAGTCACTGATGTCGTCCGGCTGGAAGCGCTGAGTGACTTCACCGGTCGTCGCATCCGTTCTGACGACGTTGAAGTCGTAAACAGCATCGGGCTCGTCCGTTCTCCAGAGCGTTGCCGTCAGACGGCCCGCTCCCAGGACGGAACAGGGCCTGTGTGTCAGTCGAAGTGTCTCGCGGGAAACCGGCGTTGGATGTTTCATGTGAGTCTCTCAGCTCAATTAAGTCACTCGGCACGCAATTGCATTCGCGACCGGGCTGCTCGATTTGTTCTATGTTTCGACGCCTCGGAAAAAGTGCCCCGGTGACGAACACGAAGTTCGTCACCGGGGCGAACCAGTTGCTCTGGTCAGTTGCAGTCAGCGGGATTGTACATTGGGTCAACGACTCGATAATCGCCGATGTCCCGGACTGTCATCTTCCAGTCCTTCACTCCCTCTGAGCGCCAGGTGCTGAAGAGATTCTCCCCCGCACACCAGCGCACCTGATGGTTTCGGCAGAGAAACCAGTGCACTCTTCTCATGTTCCGATACCCGTGGTTCTCACCACAGATCGGACACCCACCGAAGTAATCCTTGATTTCCGTGGGGTTCAGCTCCGGCAGTTCGAATCCTTCCGACGGCCCGATGCCATGCATCCAGAGATCCAGGAGCACCAGCTGGCGGTAGGGATGGTCACTGCGTGGCGACGTCCGGAAGGACATCTCCTCAAGCGACCTGTTGTCGATCAGGAGCTGGGAAAGAGCGTTCCATGCAGGGCTGTCTTTCGAACAGTGAAGACCGTCGAACCTGCGTCCCGTGGGGAACACGCGTTCGAGGCAGGCCGCCAGGCAACCGAGGTCGCCCCGTGCGTCCTGATCCATGGTCGGGTCTTCAGACACCGCGTACGCGAGTCGCTGAGCCAGTCGAGCGAGATCAGCCAGGTCGGCTGTCTCGAACCGGTGGACGACCTGCTTCGAATTGCCAGGTCGCCGGAAGACGGTTACGTCATAGTCGACTTTGCCGTTCTCCTTTCTGGTGTATCCCGCGGTCAGTCGTCCGGACTCGATCGTCATGTCCATCTGCATGGGCAGTTGTTGTATTCGATTGTCTGCTTTTCTTTTCCGTTTCACTTTCATTGGATTATTTCCTTTGAATGATTCAGTCAGGCGTGCAGATTCTGCCGAGGGGCTGCACGCGGTTCATTGATCCCCTCGCTGATCACCCGGAAGGTGGTCAGCGCGGGCTCCCTGTGACTGTTGTGAAGTGGATGCAGAGTCGAAGAAGGAAAGAAAAGAAAACCTTTGCCGGGGGAGTGGCCATCGTCCGTGCCCCCGGCAAAACCTCATGCGTAGCGTTCAATGACTGGTGACCAGCACTGAGTCAGTATTCCTCGGGCAGCAGAATGGTCGTCACCGACCGATCTGCTTCTGTGATCACCCAGAACCGGTGTTCGTCGGCGTGATAGACCGAGAACAGACGCCCTCCCGAATTGAGAGCATCGTCGTTCGCCAGTCGGTCCACTTCGCAGACATCTCCCCAGTCGCCGTCGAGATGACGACGCAGAGCCTTCAGCACCTCATCTGTGGATAGAAGCGGTGCGGCTCCCCGGGTGATCAGCAACTGACCCATCCTGAATTTCGCAGCGGTGCGTACAAGTGGCATGACGGTTCCTCCGTCGAAGGTCGACCGGGCTGCACCCGGTCGACAGAGTTAATCCATTAGATGTTGGCGGTCTCCGTGGGAGCCGATTTCGGACGGGAGTTACCCGTCTGATTCCAGATCCACGCGAACGCCAAATCCGCTGCTTTGGCCACCAGTGGCAGGTCGTCACGGCGGTAACTCGTGGTGTCTTTCCACTCATCACCGTCTTTGTACGACCGGGTGACGGTGACTGAATACCACGCGTCTCCCTGACCGTTCTGGTTTAACCACACCGCGGCGCGAATGCGTCCGAGGCGAAATTCCTGGGCTGGCCGTTCCTGAGCCATAAGCCCTCCTTTCTGTTGTTTGACCCGTCAGCGTTCCTCAGTGCGTGATCGGGTGTGTGTGCATGGAGTGACGTCAGTCCGTGACATCACGGTGAAAGAGTTGAAAAGGGGTGAGACCGTCCGAAGTGGACGGTCTCGACGGGTCAGGCGACCCGTTTGCGGCGAAGCTGGTTGCGCGGCTGGCGCAATCGCTTCACCTCTTGAAGGTACCGGTGTGTCTGAATGACAACGCGGGCCAGGTCACGGAACTCATCGAGCGTGAACAAGGGCGACAGGTAGAGCTGTCGGCATGAGGCTTTGCAGCGACCAAAGGTCACTGTCAGCTCATGTTGTTTCCATGAGGCAGAGGGAAACACGGTGGCTTCGACACTTCCAGAAGTGAAGTGTCGAATCTGTTTCGGCTTCGGGTCGTCAGTGCGATAGTTACCGCAGTGTCTGCAGTAACGCTCCTTCACTTCAGGACCTTTCTTCCGAAAGAGCACACTGAGTGGCCACACAGCGCGTCGTTCTTTCTTCCAGTATTTCACACGGGCCATAGGCTGGTTCCTCCAGCTGGTGATTCAGCCGCCTTGCAGGCGACCTACCTGATAAAACTTTCGTCCGGTGTTTTTCCGTGTTCCCCGGACAGGAACGAAACAAAACCCCGAGGGGGGAAGCCACTGGGAAACGGCGCTCAGTCGTGGGGAGGCGCGATGAGGTAGAGCAGTTCGGACGCCGATGAGACTCGGACACACGCATCAAGGCTGTGCGCCTCCTGGCGGATCGTGTCGCAGATTCGTGCGGCCTTCTGTGGCAGAGCGGTCAGAATTGTGACCTCGAAGCGGCGCTGTCGGATCAGCTCACGGAAACCACTGCGGGCTTCATGTTTAAGAACATCGTGGCGGGCTTTCCCCAGCACCCGGTCCCAGCGTCCGTGACCACCGACATCGACACGCAGAAAGCCCAGGCGTGAAATGTCACCGGTCGTGTCGACGTAGTAGTTCAGTGGCAGTCCGGGTTCGTAGAGCCGGGGAAAATGTGTCTCCAGTTCCCGACGTGTCAGCCGCTCGCGACTGGCATCACCCAGACAGCAGAACAACAGCATGGCGTAGGCACGCAGCTTGGCCGGTTCCGAGAACGGCCTGGCCTGTGACGGATCGCCATGACGTGCGGTCAGGCAGTAGTAATCGTGGTTGTGAAACAGCGGCACGCTCTGCAATCGACCACTGCGCTGCAGCGTTCGCAGTCGTCGTCGCAGCACATCCGGCGGGATGTGTTGAAAAGCCGATACCTGACACAGAGCGCGCAGTGTTGTGAGCTGATAACGCGCGATGTGTTCCAGAATCGGTCGCAGAAGATGCCGTGGGGAGCTTCTGTGTCTGCGTGGCATGTGTCGTCCTCACCAGAGTTCGTAGGAAACGGAGTATTTGCGACAGTGGTTGTGAAAACTTTCGATCTGTATCGGGCTGTAGCGTCCGGCCGATTCGATGATGCGGACGACGCGACCTGCGTCGTCACGCAGAAACGCGTCCGGGTCTTTGATGCGGTAGCCGGCTTTCGGGAGTGCGTCTTCACCGACCCAGCGGGCGGCCTCGTCCGAACGATTCGTGCGATACTCGACGTAGACCTGTCCGAGCAGCAGGTCGTGGTCAAACTGCTCGGGCCGGGGAAAGTGCAATGCCGAACTGCCAGACAGGTTGGCCGCGAAGC
>JAQBWV010000107.1 GCA_027624335.1 Planctomycetota bacterium | reverse complement strand
TTGTGCCTGGGTGAGCGTTGCATAAACGGGCGTCTTTTCGCGTTGATTATTCTGGGTTTGTTTCCTGGGATTTTTGACGTGGAGGTGGATGGTGGCTCGGTATCGACTTGGGGAGAGAGAGCGGGTTTGGCGGGAGTTGATTCGGGATCACGCGGCGAGTGGTGTTTCGATCTCGGCGTTCTGTCGGGATCGGAAAGTGTCGCCAGCCTCGTTTTATAACTGGCGGCGAAAGCTGGCCGAGCCAGAGTTGGGCCACGCGGTGACCAGAGACGTCGGGACAGGCGACGCGGCGAAAGGGCAGAACTCGACCGATCGCAAAAGCTCGTTCGATGACGCGGACATCGCGTCGAAGTTTGTCGCTGTTGATTTTCCCCTTTCGGTCTCAAGAGAGTTGCAGACCGATTTGCCTGACGCATCAAACACTGAACCGGCGAGGACGTTACGGGAAGATCGCATCTCCGCCGGTGGAACGGGTTCGCGGATCGGTTGTGAAGTCGTGTTGCCGGACGGGTGTCGGGTGATCGTGCCGACCGGGTGCGACGCCGGTTGGTTTCGGGAGATGCTTGCAGCGGTCCGTTGCGCTCCCGAGACGGAGCGATCATGCTGAACTTCTCTCATCAGACTCGGGTGTTTCTGTTTCTTGAACCGGTCGATATGCGGAAGAGTTTTCGCGGGTTGTGCATGCTGGCCGAATCGGTTTTGAAAGAAGACCCGGCTTCAGGTCACTGGTTTGCATTTATCAATCGGCGGCAGGATCGGTTGAAGCTGCTGGGATGGGACGGGCAGGGTTTCTGGATCTGGTACAAACGGCTGGAGTCCGGCGGCTTTCAAAAACCAGTCGCGTCTTCCACTCAGGTGCAGACGGAGATTGACGTCACGCAGCTGTCGTTGATTATCAACGGGATTGATTTGGGTTCGGCGCAGCGACGTCGTCGTTATTCGCGCCGCAGCCCTGACTGAATCGTCTTCCTGTTCGTCGAAGTCGTGTCACACCTTGACGATCTATGGTTATGCCCGACGCGACCACTCCCTCTGCCACTCCGCCATCGAGTTGTTCGCTGTCAATGCTCAGTTACGAGAAGTGGTCTCGCAGCAGCAGGCGATCATCGCTCAGCAGCAGGCCACGATTGATGAACAGCAGGCAGTGATCCAGTCGATGCAGCGTGACATGGCGTTACTGAAGCGAGCGTTGTTCGGTCAGCGTCGCGAACGCTTTGATGATCCGCGACAGGGCCTGTTGTTCGATGCGGTCGTCGTGGGCGGAACGACGCCGGATGAAAGCTCGATCGACGGTGACATTGCCGCGGCTGACGAAGAGCATGACGACGACTCCACTGACGATGAAGAAGAGGGAGACGACGACGAGGGGAAGTCCTCGTCGCAACGAACCGGACGCAGACGCCGCGTGATTCCCGAAAGCCTGCCGCGTGTCCAGCGGATTCACGAACTGGACGAGTCGAAGATCCCCGAGCACCTCGACGGTAACGCGGGACGCCGGTTTCTGAAGAAGATCGGCGAGTACGTTGAATGGGAACCATCTCGACTGACCGTCGTGGAAGAGTTCGTCGAGATGCTGGCCGTCGACAATGACGACGCCACGGAAACAACGCTGCTGGCTGCTGAACGTCCTCCGCGAATCATCAATGCCTTCGCCGGCCCGTCGCTGCTGGCCGGCCTGGCCGTGAACCATTTTGCGGACCATCTACCGTACTATCGGCTGGAAGAAATCCTCGGTCGCAGTCGGCTGACGATCGACCGCAGCACGCAGTGCCGCTGGATGATCCGGTTGTCGAAAGCGTTGTCGCCACTGACCGATCTCATGCGCTTCCTCGCGTTGCAATCGGATGTCGTGCAGGCAGATGAGACACCGGTCAAAATGCTGGCTCCCGGACAAGGGAAGACGTCAACGACTTACCTGTGGGCGGTGCTCGGAAATTTGCAGCATCCTTACACGACGTTCTCGTTCACCGAGAGTCGTTCACGCGCCGGCCCTGCCGAATTCTTTGCGGATTTCGAAGGCACGCTCGTCGCAGATAAGAATGTCGGCTTTTCATGTGCTGGTTTCAAATCCGTTCCGGGGAAGCCAGTAGTTGCCAGAGACTTCAGGTTTAAACCGGGCTAAGTATCAGGGCGATCGCAGTTGTCGACAATCTCCCCGCGTTGAGTTCGATCTCGGCGTCTCTATTCTTCGATACTGGATGATCCTTCCTTGCCTTCAAGTCACAGCGGTGGGGGCAATTGGCGGGGGTCTCCACGTCAACCTGCCGGCCTTGATCAGGTCTTGGTCCACCTTCGCCAATTACTTCTGATTGAATCGCACACAAGGTGTTGTCAATAAATGGCTTACGGGAATTTCCTGCTTAGGGTGGCGGCTTAAGTCGGCCGATGTGTGATCAAGTCCCAGCCTGCCATTCTTGAGCTTCGTGGAGACGCTGGCCTCTCGCGAGTGGAATACGCTCGCTTTCTCGACTGCCAATCCGGCGTCGCTTGGTTCGGCCTCTACCACGCATTCTGATGCTACGCGATGTTGCTCGTGCAAGTTTCAGTGTGCGTTTTGGAAATGTGATGGCCTATCTTACGTCGTCTGCTGGTAACAGGAAAACGCCGTCATCACCCTCGATTAAGACGACTGAAGAGTGATTTGAGGTAGCGATGTTCTGCCATGAGTCCGTTGTGCCATCGGGCCAACAGATGGTAACAGAGTCGATTGTTCCACCGTCTGGTATGCGGAGTGGGATTCGGCGATCGTGACTTGCCTGAAAACTGCCGCCAGAAGGGATGTGATGGACGACGTCGTTCTGTCCGGCTATTGATACGATCACGCGACAGCCGAGCGGCTGTCGGCAGTGTTCTGTGCCGACAATGTCCAGCAGTACTGCGCGCGATTCTACGGTGCTGGCATTTCGGAGAATCCGAGTTGGCTTGCCGACATGTTGCACAATCAGATCAGCGGCGCCATCGTTGTCAAAATGCCCAGCGGCGACTGCTCTTCCCAGCCATTTTTGTGCAAAATAGTCACCTGCCGTGGAGCTGACATTATGAAACGTCTGGCCCCCGACGTTCTGCAGCACATCGGCAGTCATTTCGTAATCGATGTCATCTGTTACCAGTGAAAAATCCCAAATATGTCCGTTTGCAACAAAGAGATCCGGCCATCCGTCCAAATCGAAATCCTGAAATACAACACCGAAAGCCAGTTTGTCTCGAGAAGCCAGATCTATGCCAGTCCTTGAACTGGCTGGCATAAATCCGTTTTGGCCGAGGCCAGCAAACACGTCATTACTCTGGTTCCGAAAATTCGAAACAATCAAATCAAAATAACCGTCCCGATTGTAGTCGCCACATGCAACGCCCATGCTGGCACCATGCGTACCATCATCACTAACAGCGACTCCAAGCGTAATTGCCATGTCCGAGTATCCCTGAGTCCTGGAATTGACAAACAGTGAATTCGGCGTTGTGTCATTGGCGACAAATATGTCAAGGAGACCGTCTTCTGTGAAATCTGCGACTGAGACAGCCAGCCCTTTCCCAATAGTCACGTCCGCGACTCCGTAAGATGCGCCAGATTCCTGATACTGACCGTTGCCCAGGTTAATTAGTAATTCGTCTGGTTGTGCGGTGAATCCGTCCGGGCTGCAAATCTGAATCAAATTTGCGTATTCTCCACTATGACAAAGTGGTGCGCTGTCAGTCCAATTCACATAGTTGGTTACGTAGACATCAAGGTTTCCGTCGCCGTTCAGGTCAGCGATCGCGACGCTGCTTGACCATGCCTCACCTCCGACCATTGAATCGCTTGTGACATTGACGAATGTGCCGTCACCACAATTCAGATACATTAGATTCTTACCATAGGCAGCAATGAACAGGTCATCAAATCCGTCTGAGTTAAGGTCACCAGCCGCAAGTCCCATCGCCGCAGATTTGTTCTTCAAACAAGCCTGAAAAGATGTTTCATTAAACTTAAAATTACCGTCACCGCGAAAGAGTCGAGCGAAATCAACAAGGTTTGAGGCAGTACCATCAAAGACACCACAGTCCGTCATTAGAACATCAAGATGTAAGTCTCGGTCGTAGTCTAATAATGCTATGCCTCCACCGTTCTGTTCAGTCATGCAATGCTTTGCTGTTGGGCCTCCACTCCACAGAAACGACATGCCGGAGTCGTCCGTCATGTCGTCAAATCGAATATTCTTCTGAGGAGTGGGGCATTCGGGTTTGGCTAAGGGGGTGGCGGGCAGAAGTGAGACATCCGGAATTGTCTCACTTGCATCGGGCGGATCCGTTTGGGAACGGAAGCAACCTTGGCCGATTGCGGCTCCGATAGCGAACGCCACTACTGCCAAACGACTTTTCGCGAAGACGGATGTTTGAAGAGTAATCAGTAGTTTCATTTGCACACATGACCACGAGTAAACGAATTGAACGCCCGAATTAAGCGATTTCAAAATGTTTCCACAGACTGCATTTGTTGCTGGTAGTTTTGTGCAAGACTTTTCCAGGCTTCCGCCTGTTTATGATAGCCGAGTCCTTCCAAAACTTCGCTGATTCTTATGGAACGTTCTATCGGCGCTGTTTGTGTGAGATACTGGTCATTTCCAAGCTTCAGAATTTCGAATTGAAGTTTGCCAATTTCAGCCAATTGCCGCGTGACTGCCGTGGCCTCATCGAAACGCGAGAGCCTCCGCAGCAAGCCCGCTTTCAGCGAAAGTGTCTGAGGTGCTGGCCAGTAACGCAGGCTCTGATCGCAATGTTTCAGTGACTGTTTCAGGTTTTCCTGGTGGTCCGCAACGAGTGCTCGCAGATGCCAGTACTCTGACTGCATTTGGGGAGTAGGCAGGCTCGTCGCAACACTTTGCTCAGGAATGCGGCGAAGAATGTTCGAGCCTGTGTCGTAGTCATTTACGGAGAACAGGAATGAACTGCACCACAGGACTACTCGTGGGCTCGTCGGTGCGATGCTCAACGCCCTGTTGAAATAGCTCCTGGCGGCAGTGGCGTTTCCCTGTAATTCTGCTGCCCGAGCAAGTCCAGCAAGTATGTCTGGTTCTTGCAGTCCACTGTCGTAGGCTGAAAGGTGCTCATTTACCGCCGTAGAAGAGAGGTTCCCGGAAAGAATGCCAATCAATTCTCTGAGCGTTGTTGCATCCGCTGGTGTAAAGCTCAGCCTGGTCTCATACAAGTGAATCAACTCTGAGATTCGGCAAGACCTCCTGTACAGACTCCCCAGTAGATTCTGTGCCCGGATGTCGCCTGGAGAAGTACGTAAGTACGATACTAGCACTTCTTCACTTCGGCTGAACTGACCCGAATTCAAAAGTGAATCGGCAAAGGTAAGTCGCCCTTCATCATAGAATTCGCTATTTGGCTTAACGCGTTCGAGATGTGGGATCGACTCGGTAAATTTCTTTTGACGGTTCAGTGAAACTCCGAGAATGAGTAAGCCTTGACTGTGGTCCGGCGAGTACCACAACAGTTTTCTGGCTTTTGCTTCCGCGACATCAAGTCGTTGCCCGATGATCAATTCAATGTCCGCAGACCTGAGCAGAGCGTTCGTTCTCCAACGGCTGAAAGTTATCCAACTGCAACTGAACAGGAATAAGCACACCAGAAAGAGGAGAGAGTGTAAATGTGTGCGGTATCGCCATCGCATCCGGGACCTTTTCAAGGAAACTCTATGAACAAGGACCTCCGACAACCAACCGCTCGACTTGCATTTTCCTCAAGTCGGACCAGCGTTGGGTAGCCCTGAAGCCGTTGTTGTTCGCAAGGCACCATTTGCTCAAACGCGAAGAGGGCTGCTCAAAGTGGTACTTCACCCACGGTATCCAGCGACTTTGCCGCCCTCAAGTGCAATTGATGTCCGGCCCGAGGTGGCGCGGTCCAGATGAAGGAATAGCTCAAAAAACAGATTAACCAATCGTACGTCACTCTTCCCAAGCTGATCGCAAAATCGTGACAGCCTGGAAAGGTGTCGTACGGAATTCATTCCGCAACTTTTCCTGATTTTATGGTCAACAGTTCCCAGCATGCCGGACTTGCCACAACGAAAGAGGACGGGGTGGCTGCCTCGAATGATGCGCGAACGGCGTGTGTCTTTCTTTGCAAAAAGACGCTAATTTGGTGATTCTGTGCCTTCAATGGCTGCGGGATCTCCAGTTGTGGCATCAATTGCTTCAACAGCTGGATTTTCTTTTTCTGGCGCCGCCTGCTCGCATCCTGACAAGGAAAAAGCCAAACTAAAGGCCAAAGA
This sequence comes from Planctomycetota bacterium, assembly GCA_027624335.1. Taxonomy (GTDB): domain Bacteria; phylum Planctomycetota; class Planctomycetia; order Planctomycetales; family Planctomycetaceae; genus JABMPE01. The sequence goes on along the minus strand of JAQBWV010000107.1, from coordinate 15,432 downwards.
AGGTACAGCAATCGTGGCACGTAGCCACGTTAAGGACTGACAACAGATATTCATTGAACTCTCCGGTGGTATAACGGTCTTAAAGGTTAAAGGCTCTACCGAACCGAGATTTGAAAAGACGCGAGACATTTAAAAATGTCCCGCGTCACTAGTGCTCAGTTTTACAATTTCTTCACGACCTAGAAATCGCCCGCAATTTGCTGCCCTGAGGCGATCCTGCAGATGATCGCGTATGTGTTGTGATCCATGGTTTCGTTGAGGAATTTAACGGTCCCGTCGCCCATTAATGCGTGCGCTCCGCCCGTGTGGACACTGGAATGGACGTTCCAATGTACCCGTATGTCATTTACCGTCGCGCTACAGCCTGGAACACCAGCAATGTGAACCGGGCCATTTATGTGGTATCGACTATTGTTACAGTGTGATCCGATTACCGGGTGAGTCATATTGAATGTGCCATGATGCCGATGAGCAGCCCACACACGAACCCGGTCCTCCGAATCTACTCCCGGTTGAGTCCGTGATCCGCTATATCTACTCATCGCCTCGCCGACGAGCATGACATTACTGGTACCATCGGTGATGTGCTTGAAATTACAGTTGCTGTTCATTCCGAATGCACCACGAACATTGATTCCCGTCCTGCCATCTGGCAGGTTGTTTACTGTGTTTCTGTATCCGCTCCAGTAGGCTGCACAGCTCCAGCCGGGTTGGTGTGCTCCAGCAGTAAACGCGTAATTGGAAACCGCGTGATTAGCGAGCTGATAGTGGTTGGGATCGCTGCGGGTGATCAGCTTGTCGGCACCGTCATCAGATGGGCACAGCAGCACGGACAATTTTGTCGAAACAAGAGCGACGTTGGGATTGCCCGCACCCCAGCCGCATGCCAGCGTCCGTTGTGTTGTTCCAGCTGGTCCGCCTCGGTTGCAACCGCCATTGCTGGAATTGCGAACAGGGCCCGTCGCACAGTTCAGGTCCAATGCTTCGTATAGCGCAGTCTGGTCTATGAAAGGTAGAAGGTATACCCAGCCAGTATGGTTAGTGGCATGTGTGTGGGAACCCGCTTGAGTATTTCCCTGACCTGAATTGTTGGCTCCTGGTGGAAGGGTATTATGAACGTCGTGGTAATTGTGGAGGGCGATGCCGATCTGCTTCAGGTTTCCCTTACACTGAGCACGCCGGGCCGCTTCACGCGCCTGCTGGACAGCGGGAAGCAGGAGCGCGACCAGAATCGCGATGATCGCAATGACGACCAAAAGTTCGATGAGCGTAAATGCTCGACGACGAATCAGATTTCTGAGCATGGCAAGCGACTCCTCAATGAGAAATGAGAAAAAGCGAAACGGCTGACACAGAGGAACGATGACTGGCTCTATCGGTCATGCGAGGCGAGCCGGGAACGCGTCCTCTAAAGTCCAGAACCACTGATAAAGCCAAGAACCATAGGATTATTCAGTCTGGGGTTTCGATGTCAAGTGAGTTTATTCGATTGTCTGTTCAGAATCTGAGAAAGTGCGGAAAAAGGAATTGGCTCAGACTCGCACATAATCCGACGGGTTTCGACAGCTGAAACCGGGGCTGCTTTCTGCGAGCATGGGGCGATTATTTCGCAGTGAGTATACCATTCGCGAAAAAAGTGGAGACATTAGCGGTCCCGCGACTGTTCCCCCAAACGAGCGGTAGCCGTCAGGCTGCCGACAATCTCACTCCATGAACGTTCCTGCTCGAACTTCGGAATCCAGCAGGCTGACGTCCGCCGCTGGCCTGGACGCGATTGAGCTTTGCCGGAAACATCTCGCTATTGGCCGCGTGACATTTGACGGAGATCAGCCGGTCTGTGAACTCGCCCGCACCGGCTACTTGACCTTGATCAGTACGCAGGTCAAATCGTCGTGAAGCGAATTGTCGCCCGCGAATGTGCGGCAGGCCTCGGAGAGGGACTCGATAATTTCTCTGGCACTTGATTGTCGGGCAGACGCAACACATTCCAGCATTCGATCTCGTCCGAACAGCTCCCGAGCTGTTGATGTTGCCTCGTAGACACCGTCAGTTGGGAGAATCAGAACATCACCGCTGTCGAGTTGAAGAGTCAATGACTCAAAACGCACGTCCGGCAAGAGTCCGAGCACAAGGTTCGTCGCGTTGACGGGATCGCAATCATTATTGAGTTTGAGCCTGAATCCTGGATGCCCGGCGCTCGACCATGTCAGCTGTCGACTGACTGGATCGAGAATTCCGAGGAAGAGTGTGACGAAGGTTCCGGAAACCATGTCGGCACAAAGTTGCCGATTTATCTCAGTCAGCACTTCAGCGACTCCCAGCCCTCGAGACACGTAGGCTCTGATATACGACCGAGTCTGAATCATGTAGAGAGCTGCGCCGATTCCGTGTCCGCTGACGTCGCCGACGGCGATTGCCAGGCGGCCATCAGGCAGGGGGATAAAATCAAAATAGTCGCCACACGCCTCTTCCGTTGGAAAGGCTGCTCCGGCAATATCGAAACCGGGAACATCGGGATTGCTCTCCGGATACAGAGTTTTCTGAAAGGAATCAGCAATGCCTAACTTTTCTTCAGCGCGGCGACGGCGCTCCTTTTCAACGGCATAGTTGATCGCGTGGTCAAGCAGACGCTCGTGCTGACGCGCATACTCCGTGGCCTGTCCTGCAACTGCACTGACACTCGTCAATACTTCGAGATCCTGTTCTGCAAACGGTTGATCACCGTCATCAGAATCAATGCAGATCGCTCCGAGGATCTCATCGTGCGGCCCCATCAGCGGAGCACAGATTGACGACCTCAAGTGAGAATCGAAGATCGACTCAGAAAAATCGTCGTCCATTTCATCGACGCTGAGAATCGCCTGACGTTGAGCGAGAACATCATCCGCGATGCTCATTTTCAACGGTCCTAACGATTCTGAGCACAAAGTCTGCGAACCGGTCTGCTTCGTTGCACGCAGAACAAGCTTCTGGGTTTCGTCATCGATCAACCAGATGTTGCCCCGCCTGCTCTGGGGGAATACATCAAACAGACCATCCAGAATGTTCGCCAGCACTTCCTCCAGATTCAGACTTCGACCGAGGCTGTCAACGACTCTAAGTACAGCGTGCAATCTCTGTTCGACAGCACCCGACTGCGAGCTGCCGGCTGGAACTGTTCTGGTGCTCGTTCGGACCACGTTAGCTGGCGTCAGAGTCTCAATCGGAATGTTCTGACCGAAACCGCCATCCCCACCCTGAAACGGCACACCATCCCTTCGAAATACACCAGACACTCGATAGAAGTGAACCGTGTCACCGTCTTTGAGGAGGGCCGGTTGCTGAACCCGCTCCCGGTTCAGGTATGTCCCATTGATACTGTTGAGATCTTCGATGTAGAAGTCGTCGGCACGACGGAAAATTCGAGCATGCCGTCGCGAGATTCCATGGGAGTCGATCAGCAGGTCGCAGAAAGGATTGCGACCAACGACCGTCTCATGCGGCTTCAAAGGGAAGATTCTCGCCTCTTCCTGTCCGAGATCTATCTCGATCGATGGCATTGTCTTGATCTCACTTACGTCCGACATTCAGGCATCTGCAATTCTGAGGGCGCGGTCGGAGCTGCTGCTGATGGCAGTAGCAGTTAACTGTGAAGCAGGAATCGTACTCGTAAGAACTTGTCATTTCCACCAAGCACGAGATTCAATCCCGAACGTCGGAGAAAACGCACAACCCTGCTGGCCAGGTCACCTGGGAACACCAGTGTGGTGAACCCGCACGGGCCAGATAACTTTTCGATGAACTCTTAAGCCGCAAGCGAGAGGATGGAAGTGGTTGCATGAAAACAAAAGGGCGAACCCAGCCGCTTGCTCGTTATCTCAATCGTGCTTCTGGCACTCAAGACGAGCGGCCTGTCGAATGACGACCACTTCGCCGCCGATACGCAACGATCCCTACAGAACGGCCACAATTCGACGCGCTGCCGTAAGCGATCAACAGAGACTGTCTCGTGAGTTTACTGGCGAAAGTCTTCGCCAAATTGCACTTGCACTAGCGAAAGTCTTCGCTACAAGTGTAAGCGAAGACTTTCGCTATCGGCACGCGATGGCGAATCAACGATGCAATGTCGAGGTCCATCATGGCAAAGTCACGCGCAACGCAGCCGACGGCAGTCGAGTTGCAGATGCTGAGGATTCTCTGGGAACTTGGCCCGAGCCCCGTGCGAGAGATTCACGCCCGGCTTAACGCGGACAAGGGAACCAACTATTCGACGACGGTAAAGATGCTGTCGGTCATGCTGGAAAAGAGGTTGGTCAGACGCGACGAAAACGAGTCGCCCCACATTTATCGGCCCGCGCTGACTCGGGAGGCGACCGGTAAGCGGATGCTGAGCGATTTGATCGAAAAGGTGTACGGCGGTTCGGCCATGAGCCTTGTGCTCCAGGCACTCTCCAGCGGCAAGGCATCCAGGCAGGAGATCGAGGAAGCCCGGAAGCTGCTCGATGAGATGGAGGGCAAGTGATGAACCAGGTCCTTGCTTTCGAATGGCCGTTTTCAGAATCTGCTGTCGAACGACTCGGTTGGGTGCTCGTGCATTCGTTCTGGCAATTCGCGCTCGTAGCGTGGCTGGCGGGTGTGGCCGTTCACACGTTGAGGCGAAATGCGGCAACGACTCGGTACGCCTTGCTGGTTGTTGCGATGGCGGTGTCAACGGCTGCACCGGTGGCGACGTGGATGCTGGTTCCAATCGATCCGCCAACTGAGTTTTTGGTGAGCCGCGCTGGGGCAGTGATCGAACTCGAGTCGGACGATTTGACGAAACCGAGGACTGCCGTAGACCCGTTTGCCGTTGGTCTTATCCTCGCGAGCGATTTCAATCGGGAATTTCCAGTTCCGGGCTACGAGGTTGGGATGATGAATTCCCAGGTGCCGCCGGAGACGCCGACGCCGAGCACTGAGAACAGGCAACCTGTCAGCTCCTGGTTGGAGCGAACACAGACGATTCTTCGACCGTGGCTGGCGTGGACTGTGACGGTGTGGGGATTGGGTGTCGTGTTGTGTTCGACGCGTCCGTTGCTGGGCTGGCACACGCTGCGGCGTTTGCAACGCGTGGGTGTTTCGCCGGCTTCGGACGAAGTTCTCTCAACGCTGCGTCGCGTGTCAGCGCGGCTTGGCTTGCGTCGCGCGGTGCGAGTTCTGCAATCGACGTTGGCTCAAGTGCCGGTCGTGCGAGGAGACATCGACAACGACGGAGACGTCGATCTGGTTGTCACTCACATGGACGACGTACCAGCTTTGTTGAAAAACGATAGCGATCGGAAATTCGGAAGCGTTTCGATCAGGTGCGTTGGCGTGGACACGTCTCGACAAGCTCTCGGCGCGACCGTCCGGGTTACAGACAGCAGTGGCTCTGAAACTGTCGTGCAGATCGCTTCGGGTGGAAGTTTTCAGGCCAGTCACGATTCTCGTTTGGTCGTGGCGCTGCCGGAAAGTTGCGCAGTGCAGCAAGTCTCGATCCGCTGGCCGACTGGCCGAACGGAACAGTGGTCATCGCTTCCGTCTGAACGAAAGCTGGTCTTGATTGAAGGAACCGGCACCGAAGTTGAATCGCGTGACTCAAGTCGCTGACTTCTGTCTCCGCTTGGCTCTATAAAATCTCGCAAACCGAGATGCACCGGCCCGCTGTCACTCACGTGATCGAGGATTTCAGAGCGCACTCTCACAAACCAATGCAGATCTCAAAATGATCAGGGATCTAACTCGGTAGGGTAAATCGAATGATCACTCTGTTGCTGCAGCACATGGCTTTTTACGTGGCCTGAATTGTCGGCCAGGTAAGTCGTGTGTTAGATCTATGCAGGCAGCAGGTCACGTATTCTTCATCCAAGCCAATCAGAAAGGGGTTGGGGCGGCCGTTATTCTCCGCCGCCTGAACCGGCTGCCTTAGCAGACGCTTCCTTTGCAGCTTCGGCATCTTTCTGTGCTGCCAGAGGGTCTTCTGGAGAATACTGTACCGGGACACCAGTGTAGTCAGGTTCGCTGCTACACCCAGCTACAGAAACCAAAGCGCCCACCGCTACGATTGCGGGAGCGATCTGCAGGATTATGCTGATTCCGAAAGTTAACTGATTACGAACCACGGATTTTTCCTTCTCAAGATACTAGTGCTTTGTTTGTGCAACAACTTCAACTGGCCGGATTCGCAGGAATCGGCTTCGCTCGACAAGGTTCGAATTCCAAGGCGTTTCGCTACGGGCGGCCAACGCTGATTTTTCTATACTGCTCGCGATCTGAAATTTTACGAATCCGAGGGGCACGCAACTCACACCTCACTTGCGCATCGAGTTCGTGTGAAATGCGCCATTTCAGACTGCTGGCAGCATATATGACAAAGGCTAGTTCCAGTTCAGTGCTTTCCATTAGATCAAACTGGAGCTAGCGATCTGTGGCCGATGAAGAAGTGGCGCTGCCGAGGTAAACTCAATGCTCGAAATTCCAGAGCACCAGCCAGCGAGACGCCCGAATCCAACGCCTTACAGGAAAAACGCACCCCAGAATGAATGTTAATACATTCTGAGGTGCGATCTCTCTGGTAAAGCTCGGGCGAACTCGGAAGTGCAAACGAGTTTAGATTTAGAAGTCGCTCAGCTGCTGGTTTGACGCATTTCTAGTCATGATAGAGTAACTGCTTTGATCCATGGTTTCGTTCAGGAAGCGAACCGTGCCATCGCCGTAAAGAAAGTGAGCTCCACCAACGTGGATGCTCGATGCAACATTGTGGTGGTGACGCAGGTCGTCTACCGCACAGGTGGCGCCGACCACGCCCGGCAGGCAGTGTGCACCATTGATGTGATACCGAATGTTATTGACGTGCAGCGGGTTGATGTTTGGGTGGTTTGCAATAAAGGTACCGTGATGACGATACCCCGCCCAGATCGGCAGCGTGTGGTTGCCCGTATGGAGCGGTCCTGAAGTTCGTCTTTCACCGACAAGTATCACGTTACTCGTCCCGTCCTTAATGTCGGCAAACCGCGCCGCTCCGTTGAAGCCAAACGGACCTCTTGCTGGAACCCCCGTTGCGCCGTTCGGTAAACTTCCCGTCTCGTTGTATCGCACAGACCAGTACGCGTTGCAGCCCCAGCCATTGCTGTGACTGCCCGCATTGAGACCGTAGTTGGTCCTGGCGTGGTTCGTGGCATTCCAGTGATTTACATCTCCGTGATTCTCCAGGACATCCTGTCCGTCGTCTGACGGGCACAAGAGGATGGAAAGTTTGGTCGAGTGCAGTCCCTTGTCGAAGTTCGGATTGCCAGCTGCCCATCCACAAACCGGTGGGGCGTCACGGCGCATTCCCCCAGTTGCACAGTTCAAGTCGAACGTCTCAAACAGCGGGGCCTGATCCAGATACGGGAGCAATGCGAGCCAGGCGGTGTGGTTCAAAGCCGTGGTATGAGGTGCACCCCCCCCCTTACAGCCAGCGTTTGTTACACCGTTGGGAAGTCTGGCGAAAACGTCATGGTAGTTGTGCATCGCAATGCCGATTTGTTTCAGATTGCCTTTACACTGCGCACGCCTGGCTGCCTCGCGAGCCTGTTGAACGGCGGGCAGCAGCAGAGCAACCAGAATCGCGATGATCGCGATCACGACAAGCAATTCAATAAGAGTGAATCCGTGAAGCGTGAAGCGGCGCCGGGTCATTCGAATCATCGTGGACTCCTTCAGGAACTAAGAAAAAAAGAAATGCTTCGTCTGATCTTTCGAAGCAAATCGCAAGTACCGTCATAAGTATCGACTTGTAATTGAAGCAAAGGATCGCAAAAATTCAAGGGAGAAGTTTCGGAATATCGTGAAATGTGCGGTAATCCATCGTCGCCTGAACCGCCAGAATACTTCACCAATGCGTCGCAAACTTTACGGACTGGGCGTTCTGGCGGTGTTACTGGTGGGTGTCTATGCATCATTGGATCGCTACGCCGTTTCCCGTGAGTTGGCGACGTTGGAACGGGTTCGTACGTTGATCGAACTCGGGGAGATGGACGCGGCGCGCAACAATCTGCGTTGGCTCCTTTGGTTTCGTCCGAAGCATTCTGAGGCAACGTTTCTGCTCGGATTGGGTCAACTTAACCAGAAACAGTTTTCCGAGGCCATAGCTAGCTTTAAAGTCGCACACTCTAATCTTGCCGGAGTTGCGAGTCATCCAGAGCTCCGGGAGGAGATTGAGACTTCGCTTGGAACGACCCTCTTGCTTGAGGGTCAACTGGACGAAGCGGAGAAATACTTCCGGGCGGTTCTCGAGCGAAATCCTGAAGCCGACGCCGTTCGCAGTAGTCTGCAGGGAATGTACCTGAAGCAACGTCGGGCGCACGAGGCAATGCGTGTGCTTGAAGACCGTCTGAAAGTTTTCACACACGACTTATCGGTACTTCCTTCCATATTACTTCTGCTTTCTGTTCCAAGTCCTCAGAAAACCCTGACCTACTTTGAGCGGGTGGATGAGAAGTGTCCTGGACAGTCAGCCGTTCGATTGGCTCTTGGACGCGCTCATCAGGATCTTGGTCAGTTCGAGGAAGCTGAGCAATATTTGCGCGGGGCAGTATCCTCGAATCAAAGCAATCAGTTGGCACAGGTTTCTCTGGCCAGTTTTCTGATTGAGCAGAATCAGGTGGCGGAAGCCGAAAGATCACTTGCGTCGCTGACTTCCAGCATGAGTGACGGTGCTTCTGTGGACTGGAAGGATCAATATTGGCTTGCTCTCGCTTGCCTTGCTGAACGACGGGAGCAGTTTGAAAAAGCGATTGAGGCTCTTGACCGAATTGTGGATTCACGACCGCTCGATCCGGGAGAGCTACTCCGTAAGGCAAGGCTGCTACAGCGGCTGAGACGCGTCAACGAGGCGGGAGTGCTGCACCAGCAGGCGGCTGAGATTTCGCAAGCGAGGCTGCAGCTTGCTGCGGCCTCGCACAGAGTGTCCAAAGAGACGCCAACGTCCGCCGAGTGTCGAGAAATTGCCGAACAGTGTTCGAAAATGCGAAAGCCTGATTGGGCTGAGGGGTGGCTGACAATCGGCAGGAATGTGGAACGACTCGAAGAAATTGTCAGGTCGTCTTCGACTCCGCCCGAGTTGAATCTGGATGAGATTTTCTACAACACGGCCGGTGACCAATGAGCCATCTCGTTCGGAACAGGGTGATGGTCGGGATCGGCAGTGCGGCCGTAGTGGCTTCGTTGATCTGGCTTGTCTTGCCTGTGGCTCAGCAGACGTTACCTCGGAATAATCGCCCAATAGCTCAGCCGCTCCCTCGAACTCCACCGAAAGACAAGGCCACCCCCGAGAGCGTTCCGCCAATTCAATTTACGAGGGTCACACAGTCGTCAGGAATCGACTTTCAATATTACGGGAATCCGAGTCCGGAACATTACATGACGCAGCAGAATGGCGGCGGCGTGGCGTTGTTCGATTTCGATGCTGACGGTCAATTGGACGTGTTTCTAGTTAACGGTTCGCACTTCGAGCTTCCGGCGGAGAGTGCAAACGCGACGAATCGACTCTATCGTGGTGGTGCAGACTGGCAGTTTTCCGATATCACTGTGGCTGCGGATCTGGAAGCCTTTGGCCATGGGATGGGATGCACGGTCGGTGACTACGACAGCGACGGATTTCCGGACTTGTACGTTGCCTGTTACGGCAGGAATCGTCTGTGGCAGAATGCTGGCGACGGTACCTTTGAGGAAGTGACGGACTTCGCTGGTGTTGGTGATGAACTTTGGGGAACCAGCCCGGCGTTTGCCGATCTGGATGGCGACGGGCTCCTGGACCTGTATGTCGTCAATTACGTCCATTGGTCTCCCGAGGAGCCGCCGTGTATGTCAAGACATGATCCCCCAATGAGGTTGTCGTGCAGCACGCTTGAACGTATTGGTCAGTCTGACGTGCTGTACAAAAATCTTGGTGACGGCAGGTTTGAAGAAGTCGGAAAGGCGGCAGGCATAGCGATCGAAGAGGTCGGCAAAGGTATGGCGTTGACCATTGCTGATTTAGACGAAGATGGCCGGTTGGACGTCTATGTTGCCAACGACACAACGCCCAACTATTTCTTCCGGAATCTTGGGTCGATGCGTTTCGAAGAAGTGGGGGTCGCGAAGGGAGTTGCGATCAGTGAGAACGGGGACGTCGGTGCTGGAATGGGTGTCGCCTGCGCGGACTACGATCGTGATGGGCATTTCGATTTGTCGGTGACCAATTTTCGACACCAGATCAACGACGTCTTTCGGAATCTTGGAGCTGCAGGGTTCGTCGCGACAAACACTGAGCTTGGTCTGGATTATTTGAGTACGCTGCCCCTGGGCTTCGGAATTGTCATGCGGGATTTCAATCTGGATGGTTGGCCGGATTTGTTTGTGGCAAACGGGCACATCTGGGATCTCAGCCCGGCCGGCCAGGGCGACGACTACGAAATGTTGCCGCAACTTTTCTTGAATGAACATGGTGTCCGATTCCGTGAGATTACCGACGACGTCGGCGAATACTTTCGCAGTCGTCATCTCGGTCGAGCGGCTGCATTCGGAGATCTGGATAACGACGGCGATTTCGACCTCGTCGTGGCACACATGGACGAACCAGTGGCTCTGTTGCGAAACGACGCTTTACCAGAGGGCCGCGTGCTGAGGCTGAGGTTGATCGGCACACAAATGGCCCGGCAACCGTTAGGGGCTCGTGTCGAGGTTCGTATCGGCGATGAATGGTCTATCGCCCATATTCCGTCTGGAGAAAGTTTCCAGGCGAGCCACGATGAAAGAGTCATCCTCGCGGTCGGTGATAATGCACGAGCAGCAACCGTCCGCGTCTGGTGGCCCGGTGGCGAGAAAGAAGAGTGGAAGAACGTCGCCACGGGAGAACTTGTTTACCTCATTGAGGGGCAGGGGCGAATGGCACTGCCGCATACGCAGTAACGACTTACGTCGATTCAGCCCCCGCAGCGTCTCACCGTCGTCAGCGCATGTCGAAAAATCCCGGCACTGTCGCAGGAGCGATTTCCTATCGAGCAGGTCGATTGACGTAACTCCTTTGATATCAGGCGGCAGTGCCATTCGGGGCAGGGGCACCTTCCTGAGAACTGACGGAGGCTATGTCTCACCGCTTGAGGCGTAACAAAAAGAGCCTCAGTGCTGCGTCAGCACTGAGGCCTAAGTTCCAGTTTCGCACATTTTAGCGGTCATCCGGCGAGCGTTGCGAGGTAGGTGAGGAGGTTGAGATTATCTTCGTGTGGTGTCGTGTCGAGCGGCACCTTCGATAATTTATCTTCCCAGCTTTTTCGGCGTAGCGTGGTCAGCATGTCCGCGAAGCTCGGTTCTGTTTTCCACCAGTACCACGGACGAACGGGAATCTGAAAATCCTTGTGCCCCTCGCTGGCGTACCACACGACGGTCAGGCTGTGCAGGAACATCGCCATCGGCGCGGTCCGCTTGACGGCCTTCTCTTTGCGGTTGGCGACATCGCACTGCATCTTTGTTTCTGCGGTTCTCCGCGACGTCCCCGTTACTTCGCGATCTTCCAGAGGTGTCCGTCGCTGCGGACAAACATTTCGTTGTCGGCAATGGCTGGCGTGCAGAGGATTGTTTCTCCGACGCTGTTCTCGCCAACGATTGCTCCCTCGGCGCCGCTGATGTCGACAACCTGAGCGCCGCCCTCTTCGTTGAAAAAGATGAGGTGATTTCCAGCGGCAACAGGTGTTGCGCTGAATGGTCCCTTCAGACGAAGCTTCCAGAGGACGCTGCCGGTGTTCACGTCAGCTGCCTGGAGGACTCCCGCCCGGTTGATCACGAACACCTTTCCATTCACGACGATGGGACTTGCCGTTCCCGGAGCCAGCCGGTTGTCATTCCAGAGGACTTCCGGCGACTTCACGTCGTCTGCGAGCTGCACACCAAGTCGTAACGCGGTCAGACCGTTGGAAGGCACGAGCAAAGAATCACCCGTCACAACCGATGACGGGATCGTCGATGCACCGTCGCCAAACTTCCAGACAGTCTCACCGGAGTGTGAGTCGACCGCTTCGATCCCGGCTGACGACTGCAGCAGCGCCAGTGGCTCGGCGTCGCCATTCTGGAATGATGTGGGAGAACTCCAGTTAGCTTTCTTCGGTCGCACCTTCTTCCAGCGAGACTTTCCGTTCGACGTGTCGAGCCCGGTGGCGAAGGACTCGGCATCATTCTCGACCTGCACGATCAACGTGTCGCCGATCACAATCGGTGAGGACGCCATGCCGAGACTGTTACTGGCGTTCGGGAAATCGTGAGTGAGTCCACGCAGCCATTGCAGGTTGCCGTCGAGGTCCAGGCAGACGACATCGTTGCTGGAGAAGAATGCGAAGATACGCGTGCCGTCGGATGCCGGCGTCGGAGTTGCAACACACATTTTCGCATGAGTCATTGTCCGGCCGGTCGCCCAGAACTGCCGTTCCCAGACTTTGTCGCCGGAAGCTCGATCGAATGATAAAACGTGCAGCCGATCCTGTCGGAAACCGCTACTGGCTGTAACGACAACTCGATCCCCGATAACGATCGGTCCGGACAGTCCTCGGCCCGGCAGGTCAATCTTCCATGCAATGTTTTCGGTGGCGGACCACGTCGCGGGGATTTCGGATGCCAGAGAAACTCCGGAAACATCGTTGCCGCGAAACTGCAGCCAGTCGGCTCCTGTCACGCCGGTTGCTGACAGCACGACTGCGCTCAGCAGAATCAGTTGCCGAACAGAATTCATTTTCAGGGCGATCATCTGGAAGCTCCTTCGGTCCTGGCTGTGAGTCTTTTGACTTGTTGTTTCGGCGATCCGGCATCGCTGGTCGCGGCGGCCTTTGGTTTGACGGGAAGAACGGCGACGCCGGATGGGTCACAGACTCGAATCTGAATCTGATATCGCTGCGCCCAGTCGTCGGTCTGCTCGTTCTGACACAGCTTCAGCAGGATCACATTCTTTCCGGTCTGCAATTCAGTGGGAACGCGGTACTGATCGATCGCCATGCCGCGGTGATACTCGTCCCGACCAAACAGGAACTTGCCGTTGACCCACAGCTTCCACGCGTTCGGAGTTCCGAAACGAAACTCGACGTGGCGAGGACCTGCGGATTCATAGGAAGCAGCGAGGTACATCACCGCTCCCTTGTGTGGAGCGATCGACTTCGCGATATCGATGATGCCGAACTCGTCAGAGGTGGTAACTTCACCCCAGGCGACTTCGCCTTCTTTGGCCGTTAGCTTCGCTGCGAAATCGAGTTTTTCTTCCGGTGAGTAAGCGGTGTCAAACCCGATGAAATCGTGGTTGTCGAACGGCCCGACAATCCGCCAATCGGTCAGGAATCCGAAATGGCTGACAAGGTCAACGTCCTCGCCTCGGTCCTTCAGCGCTTTTGAAATCTCTTTCACCAGGTCGGTGTCCGTCGCGCCGGACAACGCCCGACGATAAACTTCGATCGCCTTCTTTCCGGCATCGTCGCCCAGTGACCTGGCTTCTGAAATGAGTCGCTGAACGGCGTCCCGGCGAAATTCAGGGCTCGGGTCCAACAGCATACCTGGAATCAGACGGTCGGCGGCGGTGGAGTCAACTCGGGATAAAACTTCGAACGCCAGTCGCCGCGCTCTGGGATCGTTCGACTTTGTGGTGATGAAGGTTTCGAGTTCTTCAGCGGGAATTGTCCCATCGGTGGCGTGTCTGTCAGCGACGGCTTCGACGACATTGCGAAGATAATTGACGGCCAGGGGCGACGCGTCTTCGAAGGCCGCCAGAATCTTTGGAAGATCGCCGGCTGAGGAAGATGACAGCGTCCGAACCGCTGCCGCCGCCGCTTCGTTGCCGCCGCCCTCGCGAGAGATGTTGCGGATGGCGTTCAGTTGTGGATTCAGGTCTGCAGCCAAGGCACTTTCTGCAGACGCGGCAAGGGCGATGACGGTCAGAACGTGTCGTAAGTGGATCATTGAGGGAGACTCCGAAGGTGTCGGGAGACTTCGTCAGGCAGAGCCTGACCTACTGCTTTGGCAATTAGCTGGCGGGTAGTTTATCGAAACTGGCTTCCGATCGGGACCGAGCAGACTCCAGGATGGCGGCGGTCATGTCAAACACCGGCAACGCGCATTCGAACGGTGAAATATTTTCAGCCGCTCCTGTCACGAGGTCCAGAAAGCCTCTAACGGGGTTACAGGATGATTGTCTACCGCTCTCGTGCGGCGGCAGAGTGATCAGTTCGACGTGGTCGTCGCGACCGATCCACAGCTGAAAGTCACGGACGATGAGGTCAGCTTTCTCGCAGTGAATGAACAGCTCTTCGTGAAACGTGCTGGAGTTGCCGACAAACGAAAGTGAAAATGGCACTTCGCGATCTGACGCGTCCCGCAGGTCGCCATGAACCAGCGTCACGATCTCGACATTGCTACCGGCTTTGCTGCTGCGAGCTGACACATCCGCCAGGCGAAGTCCTGTGACGTAGAAGATGCTGTCCAGACGGTGGCTCCCCGCATCGCCAAGGAAGCCTCCGTAGTTGATATCAGGATCATTGCGCCACGATCCGGCGATTGTCTGTTGCCAGCGTTCTGAGTTGACTGCCGTCACGGCAACGACTCGTCCCCACTGTTCGGACTCAATCTCGGACTTCATTCGCTGATAAATCGCCCAGAAGCGTCGCTGGTATCCGAGCATGAAGTGCAGGTCGCTGCGACTCTGTGACAGGGCGATCAAATCAAGAATCTCATCGCGAGACGCACCGAGGGGCTTTTCGCAAAGCACATGCAAATGGCGATTCGCTGCCGATTCCACTTGCGAGGCGTGCAGCGACGTCGGCGTGCAGATGACGACGGCGTCTGCGTCCGGCAGTGCAAACGCCTCTTCAATCGTTTCAGGAACCTGAGCGGAAGTCGCGAACTGATCTCGCAATCGCGTCGCCATTGCGGAATCGGAATCAAAGAAACCGACGAGGCTGGCTCGCGGATCGGCTGCCAGACGCTCGGCATGAGCAAGTCCCATTCTACCGCAGCCAACAATGACGCATCCAAGACTGTCCATGTAAGTCGAGCTACTGTTAAGGATTGGGACACGTTTACTCGCAATTCGCGGATTCAGACTGTAGGCTGGCTGGCTAGCACTGCCCAGTCAGTGGTGCCCACCTGACCGTCACTCCCGGACCTTCCGTCCAGTCGGCAACGCCGCTCAAAATTTCTGTGAGATCACTTTCCGGGCAAGGGATGTTCTGGCGATCGTTGTGCTGCCGGATCGGTGACTTTTTCAGCGATGGCAGCCGCAATCTCTAAGTGGTCAAAGTCACGATAGGCGGCCTCTGATTCCGCCATGACGGCATAACCAAACTACATAGACAGATTGACATAACGGATTGCTGATCTGGCTCGTAACTGAGCTGACTTGTAACTGAAGAATACGACAACCAACGCCCTTTCAATTTCAGGTGG
>JAQBWV010000106.1 GCA_027624335.1 Planctomycetota bacterium | reverse complement strand
CATGGAACGTGCTCTCTTTCAGCGAGAACGTACACCTGTTGATTGCTCGCCTGACTAACTGATCTCACCCTGGAACTGACGTCATGGATACTACGCAGCTGATCGACACCATTTCGCGAATCGTGCATGTCGGAACCGCGATCACCCTCGTCGGTGGCAGCGTCTTCATGGCCTTCGTGCTACTTCCGATTTCCGAGCAACTCACCGACGAGGAACACGCGAAACTGCGAGTCGGCGTGATCGGTCGCTGGAAGAAGTTCGTACACATCGGTGTCGTACTTTTCATCGTAAGCGGCTTCTACAACTTTGCTCGAATGGTGCCGCTGCACAAAGGCGATAGTCTTTATCATGCTTTGGTCGGCACCAAGGTATTGCTGGCATTCGGAGTTTTCTTTATTGCTGAAGCGCTCGTCGGGAAGTCGAAGGCGTTCGAGAAAATGCGGCAGAATCGCGGGACCTGGCTGAAGGTTCTGGTTCTGCTTGGCGCCGTGATCGTCGGCATTTCCGGTCTTGTGAAAGTCCGCAAGTTCGAAGTCTCGTCAGTTACCACACCGCCAGCAACGAATGTTGAGTAGTTCGCATCGTCCATGTCGCGGCTGAGAGACCTGACTGGGATTGCTTGCGACCTCGCCTGCAAGGAAGAATTGACAGACGTCGATGTCGTTGTCGAAAGTGTTAATCGCTCAGCTGTCAGCGATTGTGCGGTCGGCCATTGAGCGGTCAATTCAAGTCGGTTTTCCCGTGAGTTATTTCCTTGCCCGGTTCACCCCGATATCGCAACCCCGCGATGAAACAGCTGGCCGACCAGCAGGTTCGGTTTGCTCCGGTATCGGTCCGAATGGAGCAGGTTGAGCGTGCCGAAGAACTCGCTTTCACGATTGATCCTGGCGAGAAATACTCGTATCCCGATTTGTGCGAGAAGCTGACGAAATATCGTGCTGAGATGTACCCGAGCCTTGAATTGGAAGGCGCCGACCTGTTGCACGATCTGAAGTGTTTTGTCGAAGAATTGTCATGTAGCGCGAATCTTGTGGCAGATGCTGCCGCAGAACCTGTGCTCACGCTGCAGGACCTGAGCAAGCGGTTCAATGTTTCGGAGAAAACCGTCGCGAGGTGGCGTGATCGCGGACTAACCGGTCGGCGATATCTGTTCGGTAAACGGAAACGTGTTGGGTTTCTGGAGTCCCGCGTCGAACAGTTTGAACAACTCAACGTGGAGCTTGTTGGTAGAAGTTCGCGATTCACCCAGCTCTCGGACCGAGAACGCGAATTCATGGTTCGTCGGGCACGCAGGCTCGCAAGGTACGGAGCATCGCCGACGGAGGTAACTCACCGGGTCGCTCGGCGTACGGGTCGAGCTGTCGAGACAGTTCGCTATACGCTGAAGGCATTCGATCGGGCGTATTCGGATGCCATGGTTTTCCCCGATTCCGCAGGACCAGTCACGGACGACCAGCGACGGCAAATCTTTCACGCGGTGCGCCGCAGGACGCCGATTCACTCGCTGGTGGAGCGGTTTGGTCGGACACGATCGAGCATACATCGAATTGCGAACGAGTACCGTGCAAGAACACTGCTCGAACAACCGATCGAATTTATAGGCAGCGAGGACTTTCTGCTTCCGGGGGCCGATGAACATATTCCTCAGCTGTCGGTTGAAGTTGAGGTTGCTGAATACTCCCTGGTCGACACACAGGGGGAGTTGCCTGGGTATCTGGCCGACCTCTACTCGCTGCCGTTGTTGACGCGTGAGGAAGAGCGCGAGCTGTTCTGTCGGATGAATTTTCTGAAATTCAAGGCAAAAAGGCTGCGAGACACTTTGCCGCAACGTCGAGCGAGTGTTAACGACATGAACGAGGTTGAGCGATTGCTTGAATGTTGCCTGGCGATCAAAAACGTGTTGATCCGGTCCAATCTGCGACTTGTTGTGTCAGTGGCTCGCAAGCATCGACGCCAGTCGACAGACTTTTTCGAGATGATCAGCGATGGCAATATGACGCTGATTCGAGCCATCGAAAAATTTGACTATACGCGTGGGACAAAGTTTTCGACATACGCTACGTGGGCAATCATGAGGTCTTACGCCCGATCGATTCCGGCTGAAGGCACACAGCTCAATCGATTTCGCACGGGAAGTGATCAGTTTCTGACCGGCGAGGAAGATGTCCGCTCGACCGTCACTGCTGACGAGCATCGTGCGAGTATTCGCCATGAAACCATCGGCTCGATTCTCGATCAGCTAAATGAACGGGAACAGGAGGCAATCAGTCTTCGATTCGCTCTGCGGGGCAATGCTCAACCGATGACGCTCGAGCAGATCGGCGATCGTCTCGGTGTGTCGCGTGAGCGGACTCGCCAGATCATTAATACCGGATTGGAAAAACTGCGAAACATCGCTGGCGATTCGGGCCTCGAACTGGTCCTTGAAGACTGAAGAATCTTTAAAGTTGGTGAGTGGCCTGTTCTCGATTTGTGTTCAGAATTCTGGAGGTATTTGAATTCTCGACAGCGACGCCAGGATGGTCTCAGTTGGCTGCTATCTCGAATACGCAAGGTCTTCCTGACGTGACTTTTCGAACCTGTGTCGAGCAAATCGTGTCGTAACGTGGCAGTATCAGTAAACGAAGTCTTGTCATGGACCTCGGTCGCCGATGACCTCATCCGGTCGCAAACTAAACAGATGGCGATCAGTTTAAGGGTTGATCTGCGTGACCTTGATTGGAACGGGCCGCCTGATATCATTCCAGCACTTTCGGTCGCATTGGTCTTGTCCTAGCGTTCGCATTGTTGAATTCTCTCGAAACTTTCTCGTTTTTTCGATCATAAATGTTGTTTCCGGTCGGCACAGGACTGTCTGGGTCGGCTACGGAAACGTGATTCCTAAACGAAGACAGGAATGCGTCTTACTGCATTCTGCCGTGTGTCATGGGATGGTCAGAAAACGACAGATTAATGCCAGCCAGTGTAGCTCAATTGGCAGAGCAGCGGTTTTGTAAACCGCAGGTTGTGGGTTCGAGTCCCACTGCTGGCTCTTTCCGCGATAGTTGAAATCCTGTTTGCTTCACATTCGATTTCGAAGTCGCTACAGTCCCGCGTCTTTCGAGAACTGCGAGTGCGGTGCGTCCATCCTTGCCAGTTCTGAGGAAGATTTCTGAGTCGTGGTTTACTGGGGGGAATACCCGAGCGGCCAAAGGGGCCAGACTGTAAATCTGGTGGCTCAGCCTTCGCAGGTTCGAATCCTGCTTCCCCCACTTTGAGGATTGTGTTTCAGTGGATCGTTTTGATTGCGTTGGTTTGTCGCGGGTGTAGCTCAACGGTAGAGCCCCAGCCTTCCAAGCTGGTTGTGAGGGTTCGATTCCCTTCACCCGCTCTTGGGATTTTTGGGAAGTGGTTGGCAACGCCACAAGAGTTTTGAGTTTGCCACGCCGTCCATGGCCTGAGTTTGCTGCTGTAGCTCAGTTGGTAGAGCGCGTCCTTGGTAAGGACGAGGTCATGGGTTCAAGTCCCATCAGCAGCTCTTGTGCAGACTGTATAGTCTGCGATTGTAGTTTTTCTAGCAGGGCAGACTCACTGGGTTCAACAGTTCGTGCAGCCCGCGCTTCATGTACCTGGTTAAGTAAGGACGGGACTAGTTCCAATGGCCAAAGATACTTTTGAACGATCGAAAACGCACGTCAATGTTGGGACGATTGGCCACATCGACCACGGTAAGACGACGACAACTGCGGCTCTGCTGGCTGTTCAGGGGGCAAAGGGCCTCGCGAAATTCAAGAGCTACGCAGATATTGCGAAGGGTGGTACGGTTCGTGACGATACGAAAACCGTAACCATCGCGGTGTCGCACGTTGAGTATGAGTCGGAAGAGCGACATTATGCTCATATCGACTGTCCAGGTCATGCGGACTATATCAAGAACATGATCACTGGTGCTGCTCAGATGGATGGTGCAATTCTTGTTGTGTCGGCTGCGGATGGTCCGATGCCGCAGACTCGGGAGCACATTCTGCTGGCACGTCAGGTTAACGTGCCGGAACTGGTTGTGTTTCTTAACAAGTGTGACCTGGTTGATGATGCGGAGCTGCTCGAGCTGGTCGAAATGGAAGTGCGAGAGCTTCTGACGAAATACGGCTTTGAGGGTGATGATATCCCGGTTGTGCATGGAAATGCTAAAGGCGCTCTCGACAATCCGGCTGATCCGGCGTTCTCTCAGTGTATTACTGACCTTGTTGCGGCCCTGGATGCTCATATTCCGGCTCCAGAGCGGCTCGTGGATCGACCATTCCAGATGGCGGTCGAAGACGTGTTCTCGATTGAAGGTCGTGGTACCGTTGCGACTGGGCGAATTGAACAGGGCATTATTAAAGTTGGCGAGAAAATTCAAATCGTCGGCCTTGCTGACACCGCTGAAACGACGGTGACTGGCGTTGAGATGTTTAATAAGACGCTCGACTCCGGGATGGCGGGCGACAATGTTGGAATTCTTCTTCGTGGTACTAAGAAAGATGATATTCAGCGTGGCCAGGTGCTTGCTGCGCCAGGGTCAATTAAGCCTCACACAAAATTTGAATGTGAAGTGTACGTGCTGAGCAAGGAGGAGGGTGGTCGGCATACGCCATTCTTTAGCGGTTACAGACCACAGTTTTATTTTCGGACAACGGATGTTACTGGCTCGTCGAGCCTGTTGGGTGGTGCTGAGATGTGCATGCCCGGCGACAACGTGCAGATGGAAGTCGAGCTTGGTAAGCCGATTGCTATGGCTGACAATAGCCGCTTTGCTATTCGAGAAGGCGGACGTACTGTTGGCTCAGGTGTTGTTACGAAGATTCTTGAGTAGTTGTGTTTAGCTGCTGGGCCTGCAGGTTGTTCTGCGGGCTTGGTTTCTTTTATTGAGTGTCTCGGATTCTTGAAGCTGGAAGCGAGATTAGTGATGCGAGAGTATGTCTGGCTGGAGTGTACCGAAACTGGGCTCCGTAATTATCGGATACAGAAAGAGACTCGCGGAACAGAACGGTTGGAGCTTAAGAAATATTGTCCCAAGCTGCGTCGCCATACGCTTCACAAAGAGTCGCGTAAGAAGTAGTGACGATGTGTTGCCTGAGTGAGTTACGGGCGTAGCTCAATTGGCAGAGCAGCGGATTCCAAATCCGCAGGTTGGGGGTTCGAGTCCCTCCGCCCGTGTTTTGTGGGTGAATTTAGTCTGCTTCAATTAAACGAAGCTCAGGTATGGGATTGGAATCCGACTGTGGCGCAGAACAGTGGCGGCACATTCTGGTCTGAGTTGGCTAGTGCTGGGTTGTATAAACGCAGTCAGGGTCGACTTGCCAGGCGTCTTACGGGTGTAGGTATTGCTGCAATCGTGATTCTCGGTGCGTGGTCTTTTCAGGTAACATTCGCAGCCGAATCGTCGGCACTAATTAAGTATGGTTTGCCGGGCCTTGTGGCCTTGCTGGGGTGCTGGGTCGCTTTTCGGGTGATACATCACGATAAGTTTGCGGAATTCTTGATTGCAACCGAAATTGAAGTTGAGAAGGTTCATTGGCCTGATCGACAACACGTGCAGCGAGCGTCGATTGTTGTTATTGTGACGATGTTGATGATGGGGGCGATGCTATTCATATTTGATATGATTTGGCGGTATGTTTTTTCGCTCATCGGATTCCTTCAGTTTGTGGATTAAGCAGCTCCAGCTGTTGAGCGCATTGCTTTTGATGGCCAGTTGAGCTGGATTCCGGTGTTCTCGCAGGAGGCCTGGTTGGTGGAACCGAGCGAAGTTCAGAATGTTGGCTCTGATAACAAGTTGACGTGGTACGTGCTGAAGGTGCAGACAAATCGCGAGAACTCGATACGGAAGTCGTTGGAACGTCGAATTTTGCGTGACGGGCTCGACGAGCATTTCGGTCAGATTATTATCCCCACCGAGAAAATTGTTGAGACAAAAGGCGGGAAAAAGAAGGTTCGGGAGCAGAAGCTCTATCCGGGTTACATCATGATTCAGATGCTCCTGAATGACGAGACCTGGTACTTGGTGCGAGATACGTCGGGTGTTGGCGATTTCACAGGGGCTGCGGGGAAACCTCATCCGATGGATGACGACGAGGTGGAACGAATGCTCGGGCTCGAGCAGCAGAAAGAAGATGAGCCGACCAAGCTTAAGATCGAGTTTAGAGTTGGTGATGTGGTGAAAATTACTACTGGTCCTTTCGAGACGTTCGAAGGTGAGATTGACGCGATTGACGAGACGACGGGCAAAGTGTCGGTTTTGATCGAGATTTTTGGGCGACCCACCCCGGTTGAGCTCGAGTATCATGAAGTTGAGCGGCCTTGATCTGATGATCGTCGGTAATGTGTTTGAATTATTCCGTAGATGGCGGATCGGGAACTAAGCGATGGCCAAGCAGATAACCAAGTTAGTAAAAGTTCAGATTCCGGCGGGCAAGGCAACGCCTGCGCCGCCGGTGGGTACGGCTCTTGGTCCTCATGGGGTCAATATTGGGCAGTTTGTGCAGGCCTTCAACGATAGGACTAAAGATTTAAACGGTACTATTGTGCCAGTAGTGATCACAATCTTTAACGATCGCTCGTTTGAGTTTGAAGTGAAAAGTCCTCCGGCGGCGGTGCTGTTGAAGCAGTATGCACAGGTTGCAAAGGGCGCGTCGAACCCACGGACTGATCGGGTAGGGTCTGTCACTAAGGGGCAAATTCTCGAGATCGCACGAATTAAGATGGAAGATTTGAATACTAAGAATGAATCACAGGCGTGCCGGATTATCGAAGGGACAGCTCGCAGTATGGGTGTGGAAGTGAGCGGTTAGGGTTTGGAACGGTTGGCTTATTGCGGCTACGGGTGTTTGAGGGCGGACTTCGTTGGGAATGGTTCTGTTTGACCATCAGCAGAACATTGTCTCTTGATTGATTCACCGTGATGGCAGACCGTCTTCGGACCGTCGTGAAGGTTAAGATAAATGGCCAAAGTTTCGAAGCGAATTAAGTTCCTGCGAGCATACTCAATGGGTATTGGCGCTGTTGATCTTGCCACTGCTGTGGGTGAGCTTAAGTCGCTGGATTCCAAGTTACCGAAGGGGGTTAAGCCTTGTCGGTTTGATCAGAGCGTGGAATTGGCGGTTCGGCTTGGTGTTGATCCGAAGCAGGCTGACCAGCTCGTGCGGGGCTCTATCGTGTTGCCCAACGGCATTGGCAAAACTCAACGTGTCGTTGTCTTTGCTCAGGGAGACAACGTCGCTGCTGCGGAAGCGGCAGGTGCTGATGAGGTCGGCGGTAAAGAGTTGGCAGATAGGATTAAGGCTGGTTGGCTTGATTTTGATGTGACTATTGCGACTCCCGACATGATGGGGGTCGTCGGTCCGTTAGGGCGAGTCCTTGGGCCACGTGGATTGATGCCATCCCCAAAGGCAGGCACTGTTACTCAGGATGTCGTTAGGGCAGTTCAGGAGTATAAGGCTGGCAAAGTAGAGTTCAGGGTGGATGCTGGCGGCAACGTCCATTGTGTGGTCGGCAAGTTGTCGTTTACTGAGGAGCAGTTGACTGAAAACGTCTCTGCATTGCTGAAGATGATTCAGTCGCTAAAACCAACTGCGGCCAAAGGTGTTTATGTTCGTGGTGTTGCGCTGTCGGCCACGATGTCGCCTGGGATTTCTGTCACGTTTTGAATCGGCCTTTCGGGTGGCGGTGGCATTGTTTGCTGCTACATAGTCGCCGTTTCCAGTATGTCGGTTGAAATTTCATCAGCTCATTTGTGGGATAAATTCGATGAGCAAGTTCATCAAGAATCACATCATTACGGAACTTGAGGATCAGTTGCGTGGTCTCGGTGAAGTTTTGGTTGTGGATATGTCAAAGTTGACTGGAAACGATGCAAATCGTATTCGGGTAGAACTTGGTTTGAGGAATGTCGAGACGCTTAGCGTCAAGAATTCGCTGGCCCGGCACGCGTGTAGCAGAGTGGGGCTGGACGCTTTGGGGCCGATTCTTCAAGGGCCGTCGACGCTTGTTTGGGGCGGGGAAGATATCGTTGCTCTTTCGCGGCAGATTACAGCGTGGGCAAAGGAAGTCTCAGCGTTGGTTGTCAAGGGGGCTGCAGTTGAAGGGCAGACTCTGGATGCCGAAGGAGTGGTGAGACTAAGTAAGAGTCCTGGTCGTGCTGAGTTGCTGTCGATGATCGCGGGTCTGATTCTGTCGCCGGGTGGCAATATTGCGGGGGCATTGCTAGGCCCTGGTGGGACTGTTGCCGGGCAAGTCAAGAGCCATAGCGAAGGTGATGTCGGGAGTTGATGTTTGATTTTGCGGTTTGTTATTTGTTTGCAACTGCGTAGCGAGTTTGCGGTTGTGTGCCGCCTCTCATGTGGGCTTGTAGAGCTGGGATCGGGTGCTCCTGGTGCAGCTTCATAGGGAAACCGACTGGCTAACGGGAAATGGACTTCGTTTTTCGTTTTGTGGCGCGGATGCCAAGGTCGGGTGTTTGAATCACTGGTTTTCGTTTTCTGGAGTTAGAGTAATGTCCGAAGAAGCTGCTGTTGCCGAATTCAGCGAAGGCACGAAAGAACTGGGCGAAAAGATTGTTGCATTGACGCTGCTTGAAGCGAAGTCGTTGGCAGACTACCTCGAGCAGGTTCACGGCATTAAACCTGCTGGTGGCGCCGTAATGGTCGCTTCTGGTGGTGCTGGCGATGCTGCTGCTCCAGTTGAAGAGAAGACTGAGTTTGACGTCGTCCTTACCGGTTTCGGTGAGAACAAGATCGCCGTGATTAAGGTAGTGCGTGCGGCAACTGGTCTCGGCCTGAAGGAGGCTAAGGAAGTTGTTGAAAGTGCACCGAAGGCAGTTAAAGAGGGGGTGTCTAAGGATGACGCCGAGAAGCTAAAGGCGGAGATCGAGGGCGCCGGCGGTACCGTTGAGATCAAGTAGTTATCCTTAGACGGTTGCTTATGGTTCGCGGTCGCCCTTTGGCCGTCGGCTTGTGGTGAAATAATTGGCAGCATGTGTCAGCGATCGAAGTGTGGTACGAGCGCTGGGTCTGTGGTCTAAGATTACGTCCTCAAATCAGGATGCAGTATGGCTGTGTTCTGATTTGGGCGTTTCTAATGACTATGGTTTGTCGCTGCCTTGACGGCTGACGGGTTTGTCGCAGGGTCGGAGTGTGTCGTTGATTGGCTCCGAGAAAGTCGCCCGATGGGATGCGAATTCTGTCGCGATCGCGCATAATCCGCTGGTTGGCAGTGTTCCGCAGCCAGCACCGGCGATGCTTGGGCTCATGAGTACGGTTCTCGGTGGCTATCTTTCGAACGGATTACGCCCGTGCTAATGTGCGATGCGGCTGTGTGTTGCGGTTTGATCGAGAACGCGTTGGGTCGCCGCCTAGTTGGCCCGTCGTGCGGTTTAGTGACGCCGGTGATGAACAACTCAGGTTTGGTCTCTATGGATGATGAGTCGCTGTGGGTGACGAAAGCGGCGTCTGTGGTGTGACGCGGTTCCTGACCCGCAGCAGCTTTTTGACCTCATCCCCTCATTCAGACGGATAGCTAGACTTATGCCGATTCCTTCGAAGCGAACTGTGGTGGCCGACGAAGTTCGAGTGATGGGCTCACTTGAGTGTTCTCAGCCGATTGAGACTTTGACGCAGTTGCAGAACGATTCTTATGATCGATTTCTGCAAAAGGATTTACCGTCGCGTGAGCGGAAGAGCGTCGGACTCGAAGGTATTCTTCGAGAAGTGTTTCCGATCGACAGCTACGATGGTCAGTACTCGCTGGAGTATGTGCGCTACGAGCTAGGGAAGCCTCGGTACACTCCGGTTGAATGCCGTCAACTCAGGTTGACGTACGGGAGGCCCTTTCGTGTTCTGCTTCGGTTGAATAAGGAGCAGCCGATCGAGGAAGAAGTGTATCTTGGTGATATGCCCATCATGCTTGGTGGTGGTGAGTTCATCATCAATGGAGCTGAGCGAGTTGTTGTTAGTCAACTGCATCGGTCGCCTGGTGTGGACTTTGTCCTTGCTTCCGAACCCGGGGAGCGCAAGGCTTACTCATGCCGGGTTATTCCGGAACGGGGAAGCTGGATCGAGCTTAATCCGACAAAGAAAGACGGACTTGCGGTCAGGATCGATCAAAGTGGGAAATTTTCCGCAACAACGCTGCTGCGGGCAATGGGTAAAGAGTTTTCGTCAAATGCCCAGTTGGCGAGGTTGTTTTATAAGGTCAACGATGAGAAAGTCAGCGACAAACTTGAGAAGAAAACCGTCGCTGATGATGTCATTTTCCCAGGCGGACACGAGCAGTCTGGCGAGGTCGTGATTGAGTTTGGCGAAGTGCTGACTGCAGAGCACATCGTCAAAATTAAGGAAGCGAAGATCAAAACGATTGCAGTCATTGACCACGTAAATGACCCATTGATTTTGAATACGATCCGCGAAGATGTCACTGCTAGCCATGAAGAGGCGTTGCTGCGGATCTATCAACGGCTGCGACCGGGGAATCCGCCAGCACTTGATAAGGCGATGGATCTGTTTCGGGATCGTTTTTTTGATCTCAATCGTTATCGACTGGGTATTGTTGGCAGGTTTCGAATAAATCGCAAATTTCAACAGAGCGTGTCTGAAGATGAGATGACGCTGGATTCCGAGGATTATGTAAACGCGATTCGTTATTTAATTCGACTGCGGACGAACGATCCGACCGCATATGTCGACGACATCGATAATCTCGGTAATCGTCGACTCAGGACAATTGATGAGCTTGCTGCGGATGAGATTCGAAAAGGGTTCTTGAAGTTGCGGCGGACTTGTCAGGAAAGGATGAGTCTTAAAGATGTTGAGGAAATGACTCCTCGTACTCTTGTAAATCCGAAGAGTGTCTCCGCAGCTATCGAATACTTTTTTGGACGGAGTGAGTTGTCGCAGGTAGTGGACCAGACGAACCCACTATCAATGTTGACCCACGAGCGGCGACTTAGTGCGCTCGGGCCTGGGGGCTTGAATCGCAAGCGTGCAGGCTTCGAAGTTCGCGACGTGCATATTTCACATTATGGTCGGATTTGTCCAATCGAGACGCCGGAAGGTACCAATATTGGCCTGATTTCCAGTCTTGGCATTTTTGCTCAGGTGGACGCATACGGGTTTCTCATTACTCCGTACCGGCGGATCGTCAAAGGTAAGTTGTCAGACGAAGTCGACTATCTCCGAGCCGACGAGGAATCCGAACACTACGTCATTCCTGCGGATACGCCGGTGAAGAATGGAAAGCTTGTTGAAGATCGTGTTCTGGCCCGGCATCGTAATGACGTGAAATGGGTGGGTGTAGACGAAGCGGAATACATCGACGTCTCGCCGGCACAGATGGTCGGCGTTTCTGCCTGCCTGATCCCCTTTCTCGAACATGATGATGCAAACCGAGCATTAATGGGCTCGAACATGCAACGGCAAGCTGTGCCCTTGCTTATTGCTGAGAAACCAATCGTTGGCACTGGTATGGAGCCGATTGTTGCGCGGCACTCGGGGATGCTGATTCAGGCTGAGAAGGCAGGGAGAGTTACATACGTCGATGGGACCGTGGTTGAAGTCGATGGTAAACGCTATCCGTTGCGGAAATTCACCGGCCTGAATGAGCGTACGTCCCTGAATCAAAGGCCAATTGTTCGCATTGGTGATAAGGTCAAGAAGGGGCAACTTCTTGTCGATAGCGCTGCCACCCACGACGGCGAACTGGCTCTGGGACGAAACGTGCTTGTCGGGTTCATGTCGTGGAACGGCTACAATTTTGAAGATGCTATTATCCTCTCCGAACGACTGGTAAAGGAAGATGTCTACACGTCGATCCATATCGACGAGTTTGATGTCGAAATCCGTGAGACCAAACTCGGGCGTGAGGAGTTCACTCGAGATATTCCAAACGTCAGTGAGAAGGCGCTTCGGAGCCTTGACGAGAGTGGGATCATTACTGTTGGTACTCGCGTTGCGCCGGGAGACATTCTGGTTGGAAAGGTGTCACCGAAGGCGAAGTCTGAGTTGACTCCGGAAGAGAAGTTGCTGCATGCGATCTTTGGCCGGGCTGGTGAAGACGTAAAGAATGAGTCACTTGAAGTTCCGAGTGGCGTCGAAGGTATTGTGATTCATACCGAGAAGTTCTCTCGGAAAATGAGCTTGTCAGAGACTGAGAAGAAACAGTTGGACGATCAGGTCAAAGAGACCGAGGATTCGGGGAATGAGGCAGTCGCCGCCGTGTTCCAGGAGTTTCTGAAAGCTTTTGAACCTGCGCTGGGCGAGTCGGTTAAGGATAACGACGGTGCGGCGATTGCTAAGAGTGCCGAGCGGTCGCATGTCGCGGCATTCGCGTCTAAGTTTCTGAGTTGGTTTGACCGACTTGAGCTTCGTAGTCCTCAGAAACTGTCGGAATGTCGCAAAGTGATTAAGGAGTCGTTCGGTGCCGTCGAGGACGCCATTGATGCTCGTGATCATGCGGTTAACAGTCTTAAGCGAGGAGACGAGCTTCAGAACGGTGTTCTGCAGATGATCAAGGTCTACGTTGCCTCGAAGAGACAGATTTCTGTCGGTGACAAAATGGCCGGTCGGCACGGAAATAAAGGTGTGATCTCGAAGGTCTTGCCTGTGGAAGATATGCCGTATCTCGAAGACGGAACGCCCCTCGACATTCTGCTGAATCCTCTCGGGGTTCCCAGCCGTATGAACGTCGGTCAGATTCTGGAAACCCATCTAGGTTGGGCCGCCGAGAAACTCGGTTTTCGTTGCTATTGCCCCGTGTTTGATGGTCCAGAAGAGTCGCTCATTAACGCGTATCTGAAGGAGGCTGGTCTTCCTGAAGATGGCAAGGCAGTACTGCGTGATGGACGCACTGGTGACCGGCTCGATCAAAAAGTCACGGTTGGCTACATCTACATGTTGAAGTTGCATCACTTGGTTGATGACAAAATCCATGCAAGAGCGACCGGGCCATATTCGCTCATTACACAGCAACCTCTCGGAGGAAAAGCTCGCTTTGGTGGCCAGCGGTTTGGTGAAATGGAAGTTTGGGCGTTGGAAGCTTACGGAGCCGCTTACATTCTCCAGGAGTTGCTGACGGTCAAGAGCGACGATGTCGAGGGCCGCACAAAGATATACGAGTCAATGGTCAAAGGCGAGAACACGCTTGAGGCCGGTACTCCCGCCAGCTTTGACGTTTTAACGAATGAAATCCGGGGTCTGGCTTTGAACCTCACGCTTGAGAAGAACGCGGTCTGATGTCATCTGTGTTCTGTGGTCCAATCTGGCCGACACAGCGTGAAGTTGAGGGTTCGAAAACCAAACTGCTTTTTGTATGAGGTCTGGTATGAGTGCTGGCGAAACGACGACCGGGTACGAGCGAGTTAACGATTTTGGGGCTGTGCGTATTGCTCTGGCGAGTCCTCACGACATTCGTGGTTGGTCTTTCGGTGAAGTCAAGAAGCCAGAGACGATTAACTATCGGACTTATCGACCTGAACGCGATGGTCTGTTCTGCGAGCGAATTTTTGGTCCAGAAAAGGACTGGGAATGCGCTTGCGGCAAATATCGTGGCATGAAGTACAAGGGCATGATCTGCGATCGGTGTGGGGTCAAAGTGACTCACAGTCGCGTGCGCCGAAAGCGGATGGGGCACATTGAGCTGGCTGCGCCTGTAGTTCATATCTGGTTCTTCAAGGCAATGCCGAGCAGGTTGGGCGCGTTGCTTAACATGAAGACGACGAGTCTTGAAAAGGTAATCTACTTTCAGGATTACGTGGTCACTGACCCAGGTGACACTCCGTTACGTGCAGGTCAACTCCTGACAGAGGATGAAGCACGCGAAAAACGACGAAAGTACGGCGAATCAAGTTTTGAAATTGAGATGGGTGCGGATGCCGTCAAGAAGCTCCTTTTGCAACTCGACCTGGTTGATTTGTCGGTGAAGTTGAGAAAGGAGCTTATTGAAACTGGCAGTCAACAAAAGATGAAGGAGTTAATTAAGCGGCTCAAGATAATTGAGCAGCTTCGAGACAGTCAGAATAAGCCTGAGTGGATGGTCTTGGACGTGGTTCCAGTGATTCCACCGGATCTTCGACCTCTGGTTCTGTTGGATTCTGGGAATTTTGCAACGAGCGACCTGAACGATTTGTATCGCCGAATTATAAATCGTAATAACCGGTTGAAGAAGCTTGTTGATCTGAACGCGCCGGAAGTGATTGTTCGAAATGAAAAGAGAATGCTTCAGCAGTCGGTAGATGCGCTATTTGATAACAACCGCTGTAAGCGTCCAGTGCTGGGGTCGTCCAATCGTCCTCTCAAGTCGCTTACGGACATGATAAAGGGAAAACAAGGACGATTCAGGGAAAACCTGCTTGGAAAACGAGTGGACTATTCTGCTCGTAGCGTGATCGTGGTTGGACCGGAACTTCTGTTGCATCAGTGCGGTTTGCCCAAAAAGATTGCGCTAGAGTTGTTTCAGCCATTCATAATCAGGCGACTTAAAGAGCTTGGACACGCCGACACAATCAAGTCGGCGAAACGTATGCTTGAACGAAAAGACGAGGAAGTCTGGGATATCCTTGATGAAGTAATCACAAATCATCCAGTGATGTTGAATCGGGCTCCGACGCTCCATCGTATGGGCATTCAGGCGTTTGAGCCGACGCTCGTCGAGGGAAATGCAATCCGCCTGCACCCGCTGGTCTGCCGTGGCTTTAACGCCGACTTCGATGGGGACCAGATGGCTGTTCATTTGCCGTTGTCCATTGAAGCTCAGGTGGAAGCTCACACCTTGATGATGGCGACGCACAATATTTTCAGTCCGTCCAATGGTGCGCCGATCATCAGCCCGTCGCAGGACATCGTGATGGGTTGCGGATTCATGACTGTTAACCGACCGGGACGCCTCGGTGAAGGGATGGTGTTCTCCGGGATGAACGAAGTTCATACTGCCTTGGGGCACGGCAAAGTTGCGATGGATGCCACAGTAAAGGTCCGAATGCAGAAGGATCGGAAAGTCATCGGCATTGGAGCCGACACATATGTGCAGGGCGGGCTGATCGAAACATGTCCTGGACGTGTTGTTTTTAATGACATTCTTCACCCAAGGATGCCGTTTTATAACCTTAGTTTGAAAAGCCGCGACCTGTCGCGAGTAATTTCTGACTGTTATCTGCAGTTAGGGCGACGCGAGACAATCGGGCTTTTGGATCGCATGAAGGCTATTGGGTTTCGTGAATCAACGAAGTCCGGCCTGTCGTTCGCGACGAGCGACCTTGTAACCTCTCCCGATAAGGGGAAAATTATTTCCGACGCAGAAGCGCTCGTGCTGAAACAGCAGAAGCTCTATGACCGAGGAATTATCACAGACCAGGAGCGATACAACCAGGTCCTCGACATTTGGACGCATGCTCGTGAAGCGATTACCGGGTCTATGATGAGTGAGCTGGAGAACGATATTCGCGAGGACGGACATTATTTGAATCCGATTTTCCTAATGGCGGACTCGGGTGCTCGGGGTGGTAAGGAACAGATTCGGCAACTCGCCGGTATGCGTGGTTTGATGGCCAAGCCAAGTGGCGAGATCATCGAAACCCCGATCAAATCGAACTTTCGAGAAGGTCTGACCGTTCTTGAGTATTTCAGTTCGACACATGGTGCTCGAAAGGGATTGGCGGACACTGCTCTCAAGACAGCTGACTCGGGGTACTTGACTCGCAAGCTTGCGGATATTTGCCAGAACATGGTTATTACCTGTGAGGATTGCGGAACCGCCAGGGGTATTACTCGTGGAATTGTTTATCGCGGCGAAAAGGTGGAAGTCAGCCTGGCGGATTCTGTCCGTGGTCGAGTGAGTCGTACGAACATCGTTAATCCGATTACGGATGAAGTGATTGTGCGAGAGGGCGAACTGATTACCCACGAGATCGCTCACAAGATCGAAGAGCTTGGGCTGGAACGAATTCAAGTCCGCAGTCCGATGACCTGCGAGGCGCCATTGGGGCTTTGCCGGCTTTGTTATGGAATGGACTTGTCGACTGGTCAGAAGGTGGAAGAGGGCTTGGCAGCTGGCATTGTTGCGGCGCAAAGTATTGGTGAACCTGGTACTCAGCTTACAATGAGAACGTTTCACATCGGTGGGGTTGCCTCGACGGATGTTGAGCAGTCAGACCTTAAGTCGCGTCGGTCAGGGCGAGTTAAGTTTGCACGTTTGAGAAGCGTCACCAATGCCGAGGGCAATCAGATCGTTCTGACGCGAAATGCCGAGGTCATCCTTGTTGACCTTAAGGGGCGGGAGCTTGAAAAATATCAGATTCCAAACGGAGCCACTCTGTCCGTACGTGAGGAAGACGATGTCGAATCAGGGCAGGTTCTATGTCAGTGGGACCCACATGCAGTGCCAATTCTCGCAGAAGTTGGTGGCAAGGTTCGGCTTGAGGACTGCGTCGAGGGTCAGACGATGCGAACAGAGACCGAGGTTACGGGTCACGTTCGCCGTACGATAGTTGAGCACAAAGGCGATCTGCATCCGCAGATTATTCTGGAAGATTCAACGGGCAAAATTCTCGATTTCTATTATCTGCCAGAGCGTGCGAGTCTGGAAGTTAGTGACGGGGATGCGGTGACCGCTGGTGCTGTTGTAGCCAAGACTCCGCGTGAAGCGGCAGGGACACAGGACATTACCGGTGGCCTGCCGCGTGTAACTGAGCTTTTTGAAGCTCGCAAGCCGAAGGATCCTGCGATTATTGCGGAGATCGATGGTGAGGTGGAACTGCCGCAGGAGCGTAAACGCGGTAAACGGCTCATCATCGTGAAAGGCGAGGACGGTACCGAGGTCGAGCATGTGATCCCACCAGGTAAACCTCTTCTTGTTCATGCCGGAGATATTGTTAGAGCTGGGGATGCGCTGGTCAGGGGGCCGCTAGTGCCGCATGACATTCTTCGAGTCAGCGGTGTTGAGGCTGTCCAGCAGTACCTGCTTCACGAAATTCAGACGGTGTACCGCTCTCAACGAGTTGAAATTGACGATAAGCACATCGAGATTGTGGTTTCTCAAATGTTGCGGAAAGTCAAAATCAGTGATCCGGGAGACACTCAGCTTCTGCCGGGAGCGACCATAGACAAGTATGAGTTTCGTGCGGCCAACCTGCAGGTGCGGAAGTCAGTGCGGGTTTCCGAGACGGGGAGCACTGAGTATGTGCCAGGAGATGTCGTACTAAAGTCGGAAATCGAATCGGTGAATGCGGAAATCGAAGCAGAGGGAAGTGTTCCTGCCACACATACACGGGCACGTCCTGCCAAAGCTGTTACTCAGCTTTTAGGGATTACAAAGGCGGCAGTTCAGAGCGAAAGCTTTATCTCTGCAGCGTCGTTCCAGGAAACGACGAAAGTCTTGACCGAAGCAGCTCTTGGCGGGCGAGTCGATCACTTGGTGGGGTTGAAAGAAAACGTTATCTTGGGGCACTTGATTCCGGCTGGAACTGGTTTTCACTCGCATCAGGACGCAGATGTGCGGATTCGGCCAGAAGCGTTGCAGGAGCTGCAAGCTGAGAAAGAGCGAATCATGGCTGCTCGTATGAATCTGCTTAATGAGAGCAACGATGCTTCGCTTCTGTTTGGTTCATATGTCGCGCCTGATCAACCTGAAGCTGGAGCTCAGTAGTTGTGAGATTTGGCTAGTTATTGATGTGCAGTGAGTAGCGGGATGTTGGCGTCGGAGTTTCCCAAGCTGTTTAAGTGAGTTTCAGTCCGATGTGGCTGGTCAAGTTGATATATGCAAGTATGGCAGTCGCTGGCCGACTGCGGTTAGTACGGTTCTCAGGATTCTCATTCTAATGCCAACGATTAATCAGCTGGTCCGAAAGCCTCGTAAGAGGCAGCGAGTCAAGAGCAAGACACCACTGCTTGAGGAATGCCCTCAGAAGCGAGGTGTGTGTCTTCTTGTGAAAACCGTCACACCGAAGAAGCCGAACTCGGCGCTGCGGAAGGTGGCTCGTGTTCGCCTATCCAACGGGAAAGAGGTTACGGCGTACATCCCTGGTGAAGGTCACAATCTGCAAGAGCACTCAATTGTGCTTGTTCGCGGTGGGCGAGTCCGCGACCTTCCGGGTGTGCGATACAAAGTTATTCGAGGCGTTCTTGACACACTTGGAGTGAGTGGGCGTAAACAGGCACGTAGTCGTTACGGTGCGAAGCGAGGCGGTACCACTGCAAAGCGCGGTAAGTAGTCCGTCGTTAGCTTGTTTGCTTTCGAGGTGGTGAGGTGAAACTGGCAGCAGGTTGATAGTCTGACGGTCAGAGCGAATTTGTCATAAAACAACGGGAAGAAATTCTCGACGTTAATTTCGGGAACAGTACCATGAGCGAACGCGAAGCAATGGGTGCAGAGTTTGTGCCGTCACATCGTGATGTTGAGCCAGACCCAAGGTTCAACTCCAAACTGGCAACAAAGTTTATCAACTGCCTGATGCACGGTGGCAAGAAGAGTGTCGCCACGAAGATATTTTATGAGGCGTTGGAACTCATCGGAAAACGTATGAGCGACGTCGAGCCATATACGGTTTTTGCTGTCGGTCTTGAGAATGTGAAGCCGCATATCGAAGTACGGTCTAAACGCGTTGGTGGGGCAACCTATCAGGTGCCGACACCAGTGAGTCCGCGGCGTCGTCAGGCTCTGGGGATCCGCTGGATGCTTGAAGCAGTTCGCGGCAAGAAGGGACGTCCAACGGCGAATAGCCTTGCCGATGAACTGATGGCAGCGTACAAGCGGGAAGGAACAGCGTTTACCAAGCGAGATAACGTTCATCGAATGGCTGATGCTAATAAGGCGTTCTCGCATTTCGCGTGAGGATACCTGATTCAATTCTGTGCGAGCCGACGAAATATATTGTTTCGTCGGCTCGTTGTGCGTTTGATCACGGTGTTTGAGCGGATCGAAATGTCGAAGGGCGGAAATTGCTGCGTTGTTCCAGCAGGTAAGAACGCTTTTAGGGACACGGCACGACCTGAAGTTAAGTGACTCAAGCAGTCCCCGTACGGCATGGTGTGCGTGCCTTCGGATATCTGAAAGACTGTTTCCGTGAGGCTCATGTCCGGGTGACGAATTCGTTCGAGATGTGTAGAGGAATGCAATGAACGGAAAGATGGAACTCGTTAGGAATATTGGCATCATCGCACACATTGACGCTGGCAAAACGACGACGACGGAGCGGATTCTGTTTTTCTCGGGAACCTCGCATCGAATGGGCGAAGTTGACGATGGAACCACGACGACGGATTTCGACCCGGAGGAAGCCGAGCGAGGGATTACGATTTACTCGGCGTGCGTCACTACCACGTGGAATGGTGCGACAGTCAATATTATAGACACGCCTGGTCATGTGGATTTTACCGCAGAAGTGGAACGTTCGCTTCGTGTGCTCGACGGTGCACTTGTTGTCTTCAGTGCCGTGGAGGGGGTTGAAGCTCAAAGCGAAACTGTTTGGCGGCAAGCTGACAGGTACAATGTTCCCCGGATCTGCTTTATCAACAAGATCGACCGCGTTGGCGCGGACTTTCAACGAACGTTCGCTGAAATTGAATCGCGTCTATGTCGAAGTTCTGGAAGTGAGAGACAGATCATTGCCGTGACGATTCCGTTGGCACTTGCTGGCGAGGTTGATGGTTGTGATCCGCGTCGAACGATTGTCGATTTGCTCAATCGTCGATTGTTGGTGTTCGCTGGTGAGGAAGAGCAGTGGAAAGTATCGGATCACGCGCTGCCAGAAATTCTTTCTGCTGGTGTTGATGAATGGCGCACGCGACTGGTCGAGACAGTCTTGCAATTCGACGACGAAGCTATGGAACTGTACTTCGCTGAAGAAGAACTTTCGGCTGAGCAGTTGAAGAAGTCCATTCGTTCCGCGACTTTGCGGGGACTAATCACACCGGTGTTTGCCGGGACCGCATTGAAGTGCGTGGGAGTACAGCCTGTACTTGACGGAATCGTAGACTTTCTGCCAAGTCCACTTGATCGTCCGCCTGTTCAGGGTCTGGAGCCCTCTTCGCCTGGTGGTTCTGAGCTGAAAATTGTTAGTCGTTCACCGGATCCGAAAGCTCCGTTCTGCGGGCTGCTATTCAAGATCGTTGCCGACAAGCACAACGATCTCTACTTCATGCGAGTCTACTCGGGAACCGTTTCAAGTGGTTCCCGAATGGTCAATCCTCGGACGGGAAAGAAGGAATTCATTACGAGGCTTTGGCACATTCAGGCGGACTCTCGAGAAAAAATCGACCAGGATTCAGCTCAGGCTGGAGAGATTGTGGGAGTCGTGGGAGTCAAGGATTCCGTCACCGGCGACACTCTTTGTGATCCCAAATCGCAGATTATTCTCGAGCAGATCAAGTTTCCAGAAACCGTCATCTCAATGGCCGTTGAGCCAGAGACGAGCGGAGACAAGGACAAACTGGAACTGGTGTTGTCGCGGTTGGGACTGCAGGATCCCACCTTTGCTGCGTCGATCGATCAAGACTCCGGACAGACGATCATCTCTGGAATGGGCGAGCTTCATCTTGAGGTGTTGAAGAATCGCATGCAACGCGATTTCAATTTGAAGATTCGGGTTCACAAACCGCGCGTGACCTACAAGGAGACCATCTCGGCAGAAGTGTCTGTGGCAGGGGTCTTCGACAAGGAAACAACGGCCGGACCAAGTTTTGCCGCCGTCAAGTTGCGACTTGTTCCAGCGGTGGACGTTGTTGGTGTCGAAATATCCAGCGAGATTGATATTCGGCAATTCCCGGCTATCCACCGTGAAGCGTTACTGCACGCTGTTCGCGACGAAGCTCAGACGGGCGTCCAGGGTTTCTCGATGACGCAACTCCGCGTCTCCATCATGGATTTCGAGCATCGGGCGGGCAGTACGAACGAGACGGCAATTTATGCGGCAGTCGGTGATGCGTTTCAGTCAGCTCTGCAGAATGCAGTGCCTGCCATCCTTGAGCCGGTAATGAAGCTCGAAGTGACGTGTCCAGAAGATTCAACTGGGCCGATTCAGTCCGACTTGAATTCGCGTCGCGCGATTGTGACCGGCACTGAAGTGCGAGGTGACTTGCATATCATCGAAGCTGAAGTACCGCTGGCAAAGATGTTTGGCTATTCATCGTCGATTCGTAGTCTCAGTCAGGGCCGCGCCTCGTACACAATGGAACCCCTGCGGTATGCCCCTGCGACGGACTTGCCTGATTATATGTAGGTTCGTCTGCCGCTGATCGGGGGATGTCCGAAGTTTAGTTGAAGTGTGAGCGACGGTTCTGGTTGGGTTGTTTGATCTCAACGTGAGTCTTGTTTGTTGTCAAGGACGAGCGTTTTGACGGCTTCCATGAGTTGCGGAATGTCTCGGTAGCCTCGGAATTTTCGGAATCCGTCTTCGGCTCTCAGGATTCCGGCAACGCACCAGTGGTGTCTCATGTCGCCTCCCTGTCAGCGTTTGACTCGGCGGGTGATCTGGCGGACTCGGCTGACACACCCGCCGACGACTCCACACGCCACGCTTGTCATCAAACTGACGTGGCCCCAAACTCACTGAACCACCAATTCGGCGGGCCAACAAGCGAAGTGCCGAACAGTGTTGGCTGCATTCCGACGAAGCATAAAAAAACGACTCCGATCAACTAAGATCGAAGCCGTCATTTAATGATTCCGGCAACTACCTACTTTCACACCTTACGGCACTATCATCGGCCCTGAAAACCTTAACCATCGAGTTCGGAATGGGATCGGGTGTATGCAATCAGGTATGGTCACCGGAAAATCTCTCCTGGATCCGTTAGGAACTCAGTAGAGCTATTCCAATATGACAGAGACTGAGTGACTCAAAGCAACTTTCACTTCAAGTAATGAGTGAGAATGGTCAAGCTTTCGTCCTTTAGTACGGGTTAGCTGAGACCATTGCTGGCCTTACACATCCCGCCTATCAACCTGGTCGTCTTCCAGGGGACTCTCAACTTACGTCAACGAAACCTAATCTTGGGAGC
>JAQBWV010000105.1 GCA_027624335.1 Planctomycetota bacterium | reverse complement strand
AGAATTCCTGAAGGGATTGCAGGGCAATGGGATTCTGGCAAATCCCACTACGGTCAATCCGAAGTTTTGGCCCTGACAAAGCACTAGATTCCCAGCGCCGCCACACGCTTCTGAGCGTCGCGAACTTTGGAATGTTCCGGATACTTTTCGACAAGCTGCTGATAACAGTTCTTCGCCTGTGCCGTGTCGCGGAGAACTTCGAAGCATCTCCCTGCTTCGAAGAACGCCATCGGTGACCACTCTTTGTGACCGTATGAGTAAGCGGCTTTGAGAAAATGCCGCGTCGCTTCTTTATGCTGCTTTTGAGCGAAGCAGCACTCGCCAATCATGAAGCGAGCCTTCGCCGCTGTCTCTGTCTGAGTTTCGTCCGTGACTTTTTCGTACTGCTCCATCGCCGCCGCCAGTTGCCCCTGATTCTGCAATGCCCAGCCGACTCCGTAGCGGGCTTCAGGTCGGAGTTCAAAATCGGGAAAATCGGCCAGCACCTGCTCGTGTATCTGCTGACTCTTCTTCCAGCTTTCCAGCTTACCCGCACACTCACCCGTCCGGAAAAGCGAAAGTGCGTAATATTGCGGATTCCGACTTGCGATGACTTTGTCGTACCACGGGGCGGCGGCTTCCCACTTTTGCTGCTTGAACCAGCATTCTCCCTGCAGGAACGTCGCGTCGCCTGCCAGATCACCATTCGGAAACGCGTCAAGCTGCGCGGCAAAGCTCTCGCCCGCCTGCGGTAACTGTTCTGCTTTGAGGTAACTCCACGCGAGCTTGTGCAGCGAGTTCTCGCCAATCGCCGTCTTCCCAGCTTTCTCGTACGCTGCCTTGTATGCCGGAACAGCTTTCACGAAATCTCCAGCTTCGTACCAGGACTCGCCGACTCGGAAGAGGCTTTCCGCGGCAAGCGGGCTGCTCGGATAATCGCGGACGAGTTTCTGAAACGCCGCGACCGCCTGTTCCTGTCGCCCAAGTTCGACATGAGCCCACGCCAGTTCGTAAGCGACTTTGTCTGCCGCAGCGTAATTCGGGGCGGCCTTCAGAATGGCCTCGTACTCGGTAGCTGCCTCGTCGAACTTCTTGAGACCCGCCAGCGCGAGTCCCTTCACATAGCGTGCATCCTGAGCGTCGTTCAGCTTCGGCTTGGTGAGCAGGTAGGCTTGAACGTCGTTGATGACCGCCTGCAACTCGCCAATCTGGTAATTCGCCATCGCTCGCACGTAGTAGCCTTTCGGAGCGACCTCCGACTTACCGAACCGCTCCAGCAGTGTTGACATGGCTTCAATGGCCCGGACAAATTCCTGAGCGTTGAAGTATGTCCAGCCGAGCCCGTACTGCGCGTGTGGAGCGAACGGACCTTCCGGCCAACGGCGGATGACGGTCGTGTAATGAGCGATGGCCACATCCAGCTGCTTCAGTTCATACGCCGCTTCACCAAGTCGAAACTCGGCTTCGTCGAGTCGGCTGCTGTCGGGAAACTGCTGCACGACTTTCTTCAGCAGCGATGTCGATTCCGAGCCGCGATTGAGTTGCCGATACGCATCGGCCAGCACCAGCATCGTTTCGTCGGACTCCTTGCGATCGGATCTGGTCGCAATTGATTTTTCGAGCGCGGCGGCGGCCTGCTCGTACTTCTGTTGAGAGAACAGCCCTCGACCAATCAAAGCCTGCGCTTCGCTTTTCAGTGTCGGGTCTGTCAGCGAAGCCTCAGCCGCTTCCAGTGACGCCACCGCCTCGGCGAACTTACCGGCCATGTGCAGTGCCAGTGCCTGCCGAACTCTGGCTCGCGGTACGCTGGCATGTTGTGGAGCTTTCGTCAGGAAGTTGCGGTACTGCTGCTCGGCACCGGCGAAGTCTTCCTGCAACAATCGGCTTTCAGCCGAGATGAACAGCACATCTGCAGCGAGCCGATCGTTCGGATACTGCGTGAGGAATGTATCGCTGTGCTTCTTTGCGCTCGCGTAATCTTCAACGTCCAGCGCGGT
Source organism: Planctomycetota bacterium (assembly GCA_027624335.1). Taxonomy (GTDB): domain Bacteria; phylum Planctomycetota; class Planctomycetia; order Planctomycetales; family Planctomycetaceae; genus JABMPE01. The sequence goes on along the minus strand of JAQBWV010000105.1, from coordinate 20,079 downwards.
CAACGCAGCGGTGTACTGTGCCTGTGGAGCCAGTTCGTGCTTCGGATAGGTCTGCGCAAAATTCGCGTACTGCGCAATCGTTGAACTTCGATCAGTCGCGACTTCGTACTCTGCATCGATCTTCGCCAGCAGAAGAAACGGGTACGTCGGACTGCTGCGAAATCGACCTAGAGCACTGTCCAGCAATTCGAGCGCCCGCTGCGGTTGTTCTTCCTTCATGTAGGAACGAGCCATCCACTGCAAAGCCTCCGCAGCCTCTGGACCGTTTCGTTTCACCACCTGTTCAAGTCCGGATCGGGCGATCGCATACTTGCCGACCAGGAAGTAGCACTTCGAACCAGCCAGCACCGCGGCGTTGTAATGTTTTGTGCCTTGAAACTCGCGAGGCACTCGCCAGTAGAGCTTTGCTGATTCGTCGTAGTTTTCTTCTTCGTAGAGACACCGGGCGGCGCGCAGCATCGCAACGTCGGCGAGATGGAATTCTTTCTCGGTGCTGACCTTGTCGAAGATTGGTTTGGCTTTCGCGAAGTCGCCGCTTTCGAACAACATTTCCGCCTGACGCATGCGGACTTCGGTGATCAACGGATTATTGGGGAAGCGTTTACTGAAATCCGCAAACGTGGCCTCCGCCTGTGATGTCTGTTTGAGTGCTTCCTGAGTGACTCCCAGCGCGTAAACCGCGTCGGCGGTCAGTTCGTGTTGAGGGAACTTCTGGATCAGCTCCGCGTAAGCCTTCGCCGCTCCGTCGAGCTGTTCCTGCTGGTAGAGACTTTCACCGCGATAATACAACGCGCGAGCGACCAGCGGGCTTTTCGGAAATCGATCCTGAAAGGTCTGCAACGACTTCTCGGCTTTCGTGAAGTCAGCTGGCTTCTTTGATTCCTGAGCCAGGCCGTACCACGCGATCCCCAGGTTCACCATCGACTGATCCAGCTGGTCAAACTTCGGGTATTTCGCGACTACAGATTCAAACGCCCGCACAGCCGGCTCGTACTTTTTTTCCTGGAGCAAGCAGGTGCCCAGGTAGTGCTGAGCCTTGTCGAGCCGCTGATCGTCGGGGTACTTCTTCAAAAACGTTTGCCATTCCTCACTCGCCAGATCGTAGAGCTTCTGATTCTGAAACCCGACGGCCGCCGCAAACTGTCGTGTCGCCGCTTCGGTTTCCTGAGCGCTCGCCGAGTCCTCGAAAGCGCTCGACAACGCCATGCCGACCAGAACGATGCCGGCAGATACTCCATGCAAATTCATCAGGCAGTCCTCAGAGTGATCTTCAAATCGCATCTGAAATTGATCAACCAATCGAACAGTGAGATGCAGCTGTTCGAATTGGCGGAGGGGACAATACTCAGACGGTCTCAGACAAAACACAACCGGAAAGGGATAACGCGAGTCCCATTTTCGTCCGTGGTGCACGGCCGGATCAGGTGTCCGCCCTTCCATGCCGAATCCTGTCGGCGGTCGTCAGTTGCCATCCCGTGCGAAATAAACGTAGCGCTGGAGAATTAAGTTCCAGGCATTCCGTACCAACCTGAATGGCTTCAGTTTATTAATGCGTCAGGATACCGCTGGCAAAGCGGAAAGTTAAGGATCAGCAAGCCCGTGGCGAGAGAGTCGCCATCTGTCAGGTCCGACCTCGGTCAGGCGATTTTCCAGCCCAACCTGCTGACGTGCTGCGTGCGGATCAAAACGAACAGGCCCGGTCTCTTCAAAAGAAACCGGGCCTGGTTCAGTTCAATCATTATCACTGACGTGTAGCAGCAGTGTCGCAATTACGCAGCCGACTTGTCAGCGGCTGAAGGCGACAGTTCAGCTGGTGGGGCCGGAGGAGCGGGAGCAGCGTCGACCGGGGCGGCGGGAACATCGGCAGCCGCGGCTGGTGCCGCACAACCTGGAGCACAAGGTGCTGAAGCCGGAGCAGCACATGATGGACCTTTCGGAGCACACGCTGGCGCACACGCCGCCGGAGCCGCGCAGCTGGGAGCCTTTGCGACACAGGCAGGACGAGCAGTGCAGCATTTCGTCGCTGGAGCGGCACATGATGGCTTCGCCGAACAGTGCGACGAGCATTTGCACAGGTCAAGTTTTGGAAGACTGAGTTTCGGCAGGTCCAACTTCGGCAGACAGATTTTGGGAAGCGAGAGCTTCGGCAGCTTGAATCCCGAGGGACAACCGCAGTCGCCGGCATCGGCAGGAGCAACCTGCAGGGACAAGACAGCAGCAGTCAGCAACGCAAGGACAGAACGTTTCATGAGAGGTCTCTCCGCAAAGAAGGTGGGAACTCGAAAGGGGGTTGTTTCGATGTCGCAAGCCTACATCGCAGGACTGGCTCATCAAAAAAATCCCACCTGATTTTGCAGTTGGCAGCTGGATCCATGTCACACAAAACAGATCCGCGAACCTTGCCGATCGTGCGTTGATCGTGGCGTGTAACGCTCCTGTGGTCAGAACAGCCGTCAGAATTCGACAGGTCGCGCGTCAGCGTTTGCCTCGCCCGAACGATCTGCAGCAGAATTACCTCTGCACGCGACCGGAGCCGCTGCCGCGCATCAGGGCTTCAATCTCTGAACGTGTCGAGTAATTGAAGTCACCTTTAATGCTGTGCTTCAAACAGCTCGCGGCGACGGCGTAGCGAATCGCCGTTGCGGACTCACCCAGTTCCGATGTCGTGAGAGCAAACACAAGACCGCCTGCAAACGAATCTCCAGCACCAACACGATCGACAATGTTGCGGATTTCGTACGGTGAGTATTCGCCGTTGCCATCGAGCGGTGCGAAGTGAGATTCGTCCGTCGTCGCATCAAACAGCATCGCTCCCCAGTTGTTATGACTGGCAGAAATGCTCTCACGCAGAGTGATCGCAACTTTTGAGACGTTGGGGAATTGTTCGACAATTCGCCGAGCGACTCGCACGTAGCCTGCAGTATCGATCTGACCGGCTTCGACATCGGAGGCATCGTCGGAGATGCCCAGGCACAGATCAGCGTCTTCCTCGTTGGCGATCACGACGTCGATGTGCTGAACCAGTTCGGCCATGGTCTCACGAGCGAGTTCAACAGCATTACGATGCGGATCCCACTTCCAGAGTTTCTTTCGGAAATTCAGGTCACAGGAAGTGGTAAGACCCTGCGATTTCGCGGCTTTCACCGACGCCAGTGCAGCTTCGGCAGCGGACTGGCTGATGGCTGGAGTAATGCCGGTAATGTGAAACCAGCCGGCTCCCGCGAAGGCCGCGTCCCAGTCGTATTCACTCGCCGCTGCCAAAGCAATCGCCGAATCACTGCGATCGTAGACGACAGTTCCTCCTCGTTGATTGGCTCCCGTCTCGACGAAATAGATTCCGAAACGACCGGAACTGACACGTCGAACGAGACAGTCGTCGACGCCAAATTTCCGCATTTCCTGAATCAACGAATCCGTAATCGGATTGTCAGGCGTCGCTGTGAGGAATGCTGATTCGCCACCCTGATAGGCAATCGAGACAGCGACATTCAATTCTCCACCACCGAAAGTCGCTTCGAGCCGACCGGGAATCACCTGCCGCAGACGCAGAGAATCTTCCGGAGCGAGCCGGAGCATGACTTCACCAAAGGTCACAATTCGCATGAGAACTCCCGATTCTGACGTAACTCCAGCAGACAACGGCACCCTGCCGCGTCTGTAACATACTTGTAAAACACGACTTACAGGAAACAGGCAAAAACTTCCAGAATATCGTGCCGCAAACCGCGCAGATTTCGAAAGACATGGATAGAGGCGTGTTGTTTCTGCCCTACAGGAACTTCGCCACCTCTAACCTGCGTTTCGCCAATCCGAGTTCGATGCCCTCGGCTCGGAAAGCATGCTGTTGTGCGGTGATCGCAGGACCGGTCCTGTCTGCCAGCTCGAGCGGGCATCCTTCACGACTGCCCTCGCTGGATAAGGTGCCCCTCGAGCCGGCAGCGGCAGAACAACTACTGGATCCAATCTGCCTTTGAAACTCCGGCGATCATCGGGCCAATCGCTGGAGTTTTTTTGTGCGCCGATTCATGGCTCGCGCGGTCACGAATGAGACATTTGCGACCAGTATTTCTCAAGACTTGTGTGTCACGATCTTTGATCGCAGTGCTCTCGCAGAGAGAGGGGAGAGACCTCTGCGTCAAAACTTTTCAAGACTTCTTTTGCCACGAGTGAGTTTTGTAGAGATGCCCACCTTGCCAGCTACGATCTGCAACAAACAGCTCGAAAATGGCCGAGAGGGGTATATGCCCCAGGCATACAACATCTGCCGAGAAGTGAACTGAGTTTCGTTCGAACATCCGAAAACTCAAAGGGAGCCCTGTCGGGAATATCGCCATGAGACCAGCGTCAGGATATTTTCTGGTCCCGGTTGATTGACACGCCGATCATGTTCCCGCTGAAGACCATCTTTCCTTCGACATAGCCCTGGAACGCGAATTCCGCTCGACGTCCGGCGCGAATTCGTTCGACGATGGCCATCAGGACCAATCGTGATCCGGGAAAGACCGGTGCTCGGAACTTCACTTCGTTCATGCCACCAAAGCCGAGGTAGTCGCCGCCAAGTAGCTGATACTTGCGAGCGTAAAACCCTGCGAGTTGAGCAGCACACTCGCACAGAATGACGCCCGGCATCAGAGGAAAACCGGGCATGTGCCCCTGGATCCAGAATTCATCGTGAGTGACATCCTTGAAACCAACGATACTGTCGTTGCTCCGGTCGATGTGAAGAATGCCGGTCAACTGTTCCATCTCGTGACGCTGTGGATTGATTTTTCGGATTTCCTGAAGGTTATAGAGCGGTTTGTTGAAATCCAGCTCCAGCGTTTCCAGGTCGTAAATCTGCTCCGGGCGCATGAGAGTCTTCTCCGTGCATCGTGACGAGTGTTGATTACCGTGCCAGTGGGCGGCGAGTGTTGATCGCAGGAGTGCGATCTGGGGATGCCGTTTCTCCCGTCACATAGTCTTTGCAAATGTTGTCGATTGGCGAACTCATTGAATCAACTACCGATCACATTTCTGATCTGTAGCAGATCGGTCAGCAGCCGTTTCGGGCGGAGGTCCTGATGATTGATCTCGGTGGAACTGGCCTTCAGGCTCAAATTGTCGCCAGCATACAGGGCAGTTCTTATGCCCAGTTGCTTCGCGACAGCAAGATCATTCTGCAGCCGGTTTCCGACGTACAGAATCTCTTTCGGCTTGATGCCTTTCTCGGCGAAACGCTGCAGGCACGTGTCGAAAAGCGTGTGAGATGGCTTGCGCACTCCCAACTGATACGAAAGAACCAAACACGCAGGATCGAACAAGTCACTGAGTGGCGGCAATTTACCCTGCTGACCAAAAGCTCGCAACGCCTGTATCAACGAGAACGGCTGGGCGTCTGCGAGCAGTCCTTGAATCAGTCCGCTTTGCCTGACACACGTCAGCGCCTTCAACGCGTTCGGTGCTGCCTCAACTCCCTGCAGACACAACTGGAAGAAGTAGGCGATCTTCTCGGAAAGCTGGTTGAGATCGCCGTAAAATTGCTCGTCATACTGGTAATCCTTCTGGCCAAGCATATCGAGAATGCGTCGCCAGACAGCCGCTCCGTTGACGTGCGCAAACTCGCCCGGCGGAACTTTCGTGGTCAGTTCCAGGTCTTCCAGAGCCGCGCGGTACTTCGGCAGAATGTATGCCCACGGAGCACCCGGCTTGCGAGTCATGCTGTTCCACATGTTGAATTCGTTGATCGTCTTCTCAAGCGCGACCTGCATGCGGAGTTCCAGGTGATGGCTGAGCTGTAACTCTCCATCGGTCACACGCAACAGCGTCCCGAAGAGGTTCCAGACGACGGCGCGAATTCCGGCCAGCGGCTTGTCGAGAGCTTTGGCAGAAACGGGGACACTCTTTGGCACTTGCGGCCAGATGAGATCACTCCGTTGGCTTAGCCAGACCGAGTATTCCTGTATCGATTGAGGCATGAATTTCCGGGAAGTGGCGAGAAGAAAGCGGAGTAAAACGGCGCCAAATGGCCAAAAGGAGCGGTCATCTTATCGCTGTCGAACCCCCTCTGCCTACGCTGGAAAATCTCAGTCGTTGTCGTTGCGTCCTGCGCGGCAGTAGTCACGACATCAGCGGAGCAGCCTGCCCTACGTGGAAAAGATCACCGCCAGAAGTCGCACGATATTTCGCGCATCGTCAATGCCTCGGTGTGGCCGCCCTTCGAATTTCAAATCGTGTCGCTTGAAAACAGTTGCGAAACTGTCACCACGTGTCATCGGAAAACGATCGGCATAGTGCATCTTCAGATTCACGTGTCGGTCTCCAAAGGGCCATTCGACCTCATGAACACTGCAATCACGCGCGAACTGCTTCTGGTCATAGTCGCCCCAGGAGCAGAACACGCCATTGGGATACAACCTCATCCAGCCCGTCAGACCGTCCATCGCCTCACGAAATCCTGGAGCGGAGTCAACATCATCCTGTTGGATGCCAGTCAGGTCTCGACAAAAGTCTGTTAGAACGGAATGACGGACCGGACGTACGAATGATTGAAACTCGTCAACGGCCTGAAGTGTCTTTCCATCGGCGATAACGGCGCCGATTTCGATGATCTCCATCTCGGCCCGAGGGAACCTGCGGTCATTGCAGCATGTCGCTTCCAGGTCGATGACCAGCCAATACTCAGGTTCCTGACCGGTAGCTTCTGACATGTCAACGTCTCTGATTTCCACATGCCAGTAATGAATGGCGTGGTATTTCCAGTCGAAGTGTCCGCGCAGATCGAAGCACGGGAGCATAGAGTCTCCAGGTTTCGTGATTCTCACAAGGGCGATCGATCTTGATGTTCCTCTGGAGTGCGGTGAGAGGATTCGCGTCGTTTTGAAGGCGGACGGTGCCTGTGAACTACTTCGAGCGATGGAACGCTTTCAACAACAATCTGCCTGACCGACCCTGAAACAAGATGCCGATGTCTTCTGTCGGTTCCACCGGTCTAAACTGATGTCGGAACTGTACGGATTCTTCGCCTGCCGAGCCTCCGGGATCAATGACCTGCACGGATGCAGATTCCGCACACTCGGCAATTGTCGCACGTTTTCAGCTGGAACAGCGTATTCGACGCTTCCGAAATCCAGTATCGGCATGTCAGCGAACGATGGTAGAAACGGACGGTTCCGCTCCTTGTCGCAGGAACCATAGTCTTCCGCCCTGCGGAGCCAACAAGGGCCGCTGTTCATGTCACCATCTCCACCACACTCCGACTTCGCTGAAGACCCTTCACCAGAAGACCGTGAACTGGAATCGTCAGTTCGCAACAATCTCCAGCTGACGGGCTACCACCAGCTCCGTCGGATCGATGTCGTCGTCGAGGGCGGGCGTGTTCGACTGAGCGGTCGCTTGCCGAAGTTTTACCTTCTGCAACTCGCTCAACAGGCGGCGATGAACACCGAGGGCGTGGTGAACCTCGACAACAACATCGAGGTTGTCCGAGGCTGACCGAAAGCAATTATTCTTTGCCGCGATGATGATCCGTGTCGAGCTTGCATCATCATGGAACTCAGGTCGAGTACCTGAATCAGCCCTGGAAGTGACTGCTGCCGCAGGGTGAGGACTCGATTTCAGGCCACCTCATCGGCGGGACGATCTATGCCAGGAGTCCGTTGATGACCTGTCCAGGCTGTCCGTCCAGCAACGTCTGCTCGCGCCCGCTGCGTTTGTAAGTCAGCTCTGGAGCATCGATCCCGAACAGGTGCAACAGCGTGGCATGGATGTCGTAATGGTTGACGACGTCATCCACAGCGTGGTGCCCCCATTCGTCAGTGGTGCCGTGAATGTGGCCGGCCTTGAAGCCTCCGCCAGCATACCAGTGCGAGAATCCGTACGTGTTGTGATCGCGGCCGATCTTTGCCGGCCCCGCATCATTCTGGATGACCGGCAGCCGGCCCATCTCACCGCCCCATTGAACGACGGTCGAATCCAGCATGCCGAGCTGTTTCAGATCCGCGACCAGCGCCGCCGATCCCTTGTCAACTTTCTTACACGCCGCCGGAAGCCCACTGCGGATCGATCCGTGGCTGTCCCACAACTGGTTCTGCGTGAAGACCTGGACGAACCGGACTCCGCGTTCAACAAGCCGCCGAGCGATCAAACATCGGCTGCCGTACTCAGCCGTCGTGCCGCCATCCATCATTCCGTAGAGCTGCTGAACCGACTTTGACTCTTTGCTGAGGTCCATCGCTTCGGCCGCCGCTGTCTGCATGCGTGCGGCGAGTTCGTAACTCTGAATGCGAGCGTCGAGGTCCAGCTGCCCCGGACGTTGTTGATAGTGCCGTTCGTTGAGCTTCTCCAGAAATGCCAGAGATCGTTCCTGTACATTGCCGGTGAGGTATCCAGGCGGCTGCAGATTCAGAATTCTAGGCTCCTGCGCACGGATCACCGTGCCCTGGTACACGGCGGGCAGAAATCCGTTCGACCAGTTTTCAACTCCCATAACCGGAAGCTGACCGGGATCGATCAGCGCCATATAAGCCGGGAGATTCTGCGATTCGCTGCCCAGTCCGTAAGTCAGCCAGCTTCCAATGGATGGTCGACCGCCAAGCACTCGGCCGTTGGTCAGAGCGCGAATTGACTGCCCATGATTATTTACGGCCGTCTTCATTGATCGAACCAGGCAGATGTCGTCGGCGACTCCTGCGATGTTCGGAATCAGTTCCGACAGTTCCATTCCGCATTCGCCGCGTTTCGAAAACTCCCACGGGCTGGCGAACACTTTGGAACTCGCCTGCGCCGCGTTGTCGTACTTGATCTCGCCGGGAAACGGCTTGCCGTCCCACTGCTTCATCTCCGGCTTTGGATCGAACAGGTCGTGATGCGAGGGTCCTCCCTGCATCCAGAGCGAGATCATCGCCTTCGCTGTGGGTTCGAAGTGCGGCTGTTTCGGAGTCTGGTCGAAAGTTGGGGTTTCGAGTTCCGGCTTGGCCGGCCGAGCCTGCGCGTCGTCCTGCTGCAACAACCAGGCAAGAGCCAGACTGCCCGCACTGAATGTGCCTGTCCCAGTGCCCAGAAAGTTTCGACGGCTGATTCCGGTTTCTGTCATGTCACAAGTCGCCATGCAAAGAGTGCTTACCCGATACTTCGTCAATCAACGTAGAGGAATTCATTGGAACTCAGCAGGAGTTGGCAGAGGTTCGCCAGGGCCACTTCCGCTGGCTCTCGTTTGATCTTCTTCGCCTTCGGATCAAACCGATTCGTGACGGGCACTGTCTCAACAGGATTCGCGGCGAACTGCTCGGTCTGCGCGTCGAGGAATCTCAACGCCTCGTTGATCTCACCATCGTCCGGGCTGCGTGCAAAAGCCAGCCGCCAGGCATGCCGCACCTGTTCACCGGAATTCGTTCCCGCTTCGAGTCGCACGCGAGCGGCAAAGTGTTCGGACATTTGAATGATGAAATCGCTGTTCATCAGGAACAACGACTGCGTGGCGACTGTCGACGAGTTACGCTGTTCGCAATTCGGTTCCATCTTCGGCAGGTCGAACGTGTCGAGCACCGTCAGCGGTCGAGAGCGTCGCCACTCGACGAAGATCGTTCTCCGGAACTCCTCACCCTGCAGCGGGATGACCGCACCCGGGCGACCGGCGTCCAGATTCTCTCTTCCGATTACCCACTGCCCGACAAGATCCGCCATCACCGGCACCGGCGGCCCCGACCGGTTGTCATTCAACAGACCGCCAACCGCCAGCATCGAATCCCGCAGTGTTTCGGCTTCGAGTCTGCGTATCGGAAACTGCCAGTACAGCGTGTTGTCAGGATCAACTGTTTGCGGAATTTCCTGATCAACGTTCGGGAGAGGTGCTGTCAAACTGCGTAAAGTTGTTGTCGCACCATTCTGCCGATAAACGCTGGACGTCATGATCAGACGGTGAAGATGTTTGAGACTCCAACCGCTGGATACGAATTCAGAAGCCAGCCAGTCCAGCAGTTCAGGATGAGTCGGTCGATCGCCCAGCAAGCCGAAGTCGCCCGGGGTGTTGACGATGCCTCGACCGAAATGGTGCATCCAGATCCGATTAACCAGAACTCTGGCCACCAGCGGGTGCGTTCCGTCGGTCAACCGTTGAGACCATTGAAGTCGTCGTCCGGTTGTCGGGATCGTCTCATCATTGAGCGGCAACTTTGCTTCGTCCGAATTCTGCCGCAGAACGGTCAGGCTGGCCGGTTCGAGTGCCTGCTTCGGCTGCTGGTGATCACCTCTGGCAAATAGAAATGTCTGCGGCACTTTGCCCGGGACTTCCGTCATCGCTCGGACGAATTCCTCTTTCGGTTTCTTTGCACGCAGAGCCGTTGCTTCGTCGGACATCTTCTTCAGAACGTCGGCGGCATTCTTGTCGTACAGGTAAAGCGAGCTCGCTGAGACATTGAGGCTCGGATGTTTCTTCAGAAGCCTGACCTGCTCTTTCGTCCGATCCTTCACAGTGGTGTCGCGAGCTTTCTGCGCCTCGGCTCGAATCTCTTCGGGGAGCTTTGCCAGCTCCTTTGCGAACGTGGCGGCAATGAACTCGTCCTGCTGCTTCGTTCGCTCATCGAGAATCTTCTTTGCCTCCGCTTCGATTGCGGCAGCCGACTTTTTGTCTTCGGCTGTGTACAGCGAGATTCGTCGCGCTGCAGGATTCTTCCAGCTCTTCGTGTCGTAGGCCGGTTCGAAGATCGCACGCATGCGATAGTAGTCGGACTGCGGAATCGGGTCGTATCGATGGTCGTGGCACTGCGCGCACCCGACTGTCATTCCAAGCAGCGATGTCGACACGATCTTGACCGTTTCGGCGACGACGTCGTTTTTCGCCAGCTCGATGTTGTCCGCTCCGCCGCCAGTTCCGTCGGGGGCCATTCGTAGAAAGCCGGTCGCGATGAGTCGAGCCACACCTTCCGGAGGAAGTTCGGCGTAAGGCGGCTGAACCATTTCGTCTCCGGCGAGCTGCTCCCGGATAAACTCGTCGAATGGCTTGTCTTCATTGAGCGATTGAACCACCCAGTCGCGATACTTCCACGCCCACGGACGAACGACGTCGTCGTTCGTGTAACCTTCCGAGTCAGCATAGCCAGCGATGTCCAGCCAGTGCCGCCCCCACCGATCACCGTAGTTGTGTGAGGCGAGCAACTGATCGATCAACCGGTCATAAGCATCCGGCGAGTCATCCTCGACGAACGATCGGACAGCCTCGGGGTGCGGCGGCATTCCGATGAGATCGAAATATGTCCGACGAATCAGCGTGGCTCGATCTGCCTCCGGCGAAATTTCGAAGCCTGCCATCTCGAGTCTCCGCACAACGAAGGCGTCGATTGAAGTTCGGATCGATTCGACATGTCGCACGGTGGGCACGATCGGACGCTGCACCGGCTGAAACGACCACCACGCACGTTCTTCTTCGGTGATCAGATCCGCGTCGGTCAGGACTTCCGGCTCAGCTCGCGCTGTCACCGCCCCCGCGGCAATCCAGCGGGCGATGATTTCAATCTCGGCCCGAGGCACCTTCTTCTTCAGATCGTCGCCCGGCGGCATCTCACCGCTACGGAGACGCTCGATCAGAACGCTCTCGTCCGGTTTGCCGGGAACAATGACCGGGCCGCTGTCGCCACCTTTCGTGAGGAAACGGCGTAAGCGCACGTCGAGACTTCCTTCATGCTCGTCTTCCTCACCGTGACACTGGAAGCAGTGTGTTTTGAGAATCGGTCGAACATGCTTCTCGAACGTCAGTTCTGCAGTCAGCGAAACCGCATTGTCGTCCGTGTCAGCGGCATGCGTGGACCCACCACTTACAGCCAACACGACAAGCAACGTCGAGGCCAAGATGGAAACCGTAAAGCGACAACTCATGGCAGGTTCTTCCTGACGCAGGAAGCGGTGTAAGTTCGGTCTTCTGGTGTTACGTTCCTGGCGACCGAAGCGGAGGACAGCCAGCGTCGCCGAAACGACCGTTGTGCGTCAACTCAAAGGCAGCTTCCAGTGTCTTTTGTTTCTGAGGCAACGATTTCGTACCCACCCACTGCGCGGGAACGAGATAGAGATAAGTCCGGTTATGACAGGGTATCCGGTTATGGCAATTAAACAGGAATCGGACGCCGGTTCGTTCGCGAAACGTTTCCTGTCTCTGCGGCAATGACGCGAATTCGTGAGCTATGTTTGCAGCGACAGGTTTCATTCGAGGCAGAAGGTCTGCTTGTGATTACTTGAAACCAGGAAGTCTGTCGTGAGGTCAACGGAAAATGGCTGTGCAGTCCTTCGGTCAGCGAAATCGTGCTGAAAACGCTGCCAACGATCTGGAAACGCTCAAACGCACCATCCACGGGAAGCTGGTCGAGAAGCTCGATCTGTCTCGACTGGGCGATCTCGAAGGCGACACGCTGCGCCGTGAAATCCGCCTGGTCATCGAACATCTTTGCGATACCGAGAATCCTCTGCTGAACCGTTCAGAACGCGAACGGCTGATCGAGGAAGTTCTTGACGAGACATTCGGATTTGGTCCGCTGGAACTGCTCCTCAAAGAGCCCGGCGTGGCCGACATCATGATCAACGGTCCGAAGCACGTCTTCGTCGAAAAAGACGGTCGGATACAGCGAAGCAAAGTCACGTTTCGTGACAACGATCACTTGTTACAGATTCTCGACCGCATCGTGTCGAAGGTCGGTCGGCGAGTCGATGAAACGTCGCCGATGGTTGACGCTCGACTCCCTGACGGTTCACGACTGAACGCGATCATTCCACCGCTGGCTCTCGATGGTCCGTCGCTGACGATTCGAAAATTCGGCTCCAACCCGCTGACGCTGGAAGACCTGCTGCGTTTTGGAGCGTTCACGCCCGAGATGGTCATGGTGCTGGAAGGCATCATCAAGGCTCGACTGAACTGCATCATCAGCGGTGGTACCGGTTCTGGTAAGACAACGCTGCTGAACACGCTTTCGAGCTTTATCCCGAACGATCAACGCGTCATTACGATTGAAGACGCGGCGGAACTTCAGCTGCAACAGGAACACGTGCTGCGACTGGAAACCCGTCCGCCCAACATCGAAGGCAAAGGTCGAGTTTCGGCCACGGACCTGGTGAAGAACGCACTGCGAATGCGTCCCGACCGAATCATCATCGGCGAATGTCGAGGCGGTGAGGCGCTGGACATGCTCCAGGCCATGAACACGGGCCACGAAGGTTCGCTGACAACGATCCATGCCAACACGCCGCGCGATGCTGTTTCGAGACTCGAAACGATGATCACGATGGGCGGGGTGGAACTGCCGCTGCGAGCCCTGCGAACGCAGTTTGCTTCCGCTGTCGATCTGATCATTCAGGTGAATCGACTGCAGGGCGGTCCGCGAAAGGTCACTCACATTACCGAAGTGCTCGGTATGGAAGGTGAGACGGTCATCATGCAGGACATCTTCAACTTCAACAAAGAAGGCATCGACGAGGACGGTCGCTGCACCGGCCACTTCTCAGCAACCGGTGTCCGTCCGGGTTTCATGGCCAAACTGGAAGCTTCGGGAGTCCGACTTCCGGCGAACCTGTTTAACGCTCGACGGCTTAACTGACATTCCGACCAACGTCCGGGGCAGAGTACTCGGTCAGCGGTAACCAATCGGAATACCCTCGCGCCTGTCTGGCTTTTCGAAGCCAGACGGTCGTGTACGACTCTTTCTCTCGCGGAGAAATCTCTGCGGCGGACAAGGTGCGATCTAATGACCAGTTACCTGATTCTATTCGGTATCTTTGCCGCAGTCACAATTCTGGCCGGCGCGATCATCTATCTACTGAACGACGGAAGCGCCTCGGCAACAGAAGATCGTCTCGAAATCCTGACCGGAAAGAAATCTGCCAGAGCCGAAGACCAGGGCATCATGAAGGAAGACCTGATGGATGCCGGAGGCGGCATCACTCGGTTCTTTGCAGCAATGTTTAAGGGAGTCGGCAATGTCGGCCTGTTTTTCGAGCAGGCGGATTCTCCCATTCGGCCAGACATGTTCCTGCTGATGACCGCTGGCTGTCTCGTTCTGGGCGTCGGAGGCGGATGGGCGAGTCGCGCGCCGTTGCCACTGTGGCCGGTGTTTGCCATCGGCTTCGCACTCATGCCACTTGGCTGGTTGTGGTTTCGCCGAAGCAGTCGGTTTAAGAGATTCGCCAAGCAGCTTCCCGACGCGATGGAGCTAATCGCACGCGCGCTCCGTTCGGGGCACTCGCTCAACTCGGGAATCAATGTTGTCGTTGAGGAAATGCCCTCGCCGATAGCCACCGAATTCATGCTCGCGTACGAAGAGCAGAACCTTGGTATCCCGATCGAAATCGCTTTGAAAAACATGTTGAAGCGCATGCCGAATATGGACCTCAAGTTCTTTGTGACGGCCGTCACCATTCAGAAACAGTCTGGTGGAGATCTCTCGGAGATTCTCGACAAGATCGGCTACATCATCAGAGAACGGTTCAAGATCATGGGTCAGGTGATGGCTCTGACCGGCGAAGGCCGAATCAGTGGTGTCGTGCTGCAGGCCATGCCTGTCGCGCTGTTCCTCATTCTGTATTACATGAATCCCGATTACGTGATGCTGTTGTTTCAGGAAGACCTCGGCAAAGAGATGCTGTTCTACGCTGTCGCAATGCAGATTATGGGTGCGTTCGTCATCAAGAAGATTGTTGCGATCAAAGTCTGATACCGGTCAGAACGACATCATCACTCGTCACTCGAGTCAGACATTGGCCTCAACGGGCACAGGACCTCAGTCATGGACTATGTAATCATCGGACAATTCGCCGTCTTCGGTGCCGTCACGATCATGTTGTGGGCGATGTTCACGGTTTTCTCGGGCGACAAGTCCCGAGCAACGGAACGCCTGGACGAGTTACGGGAGCCCAGCGGAAGATCTTCCGAACCGACGTCTGACCGTCAGAACTCGATGAACATGCTCGAGAAGGCGGCTCCGACTTTGTCGAAGGCGCTCACGCCAAAAACAGACCTTGAGAAGAATGAGCTGAAGGTCAAACTGGCGAACGCAGGTTTCAATTCGCTCAGCGCGTCTAATATGTATCTTGCCGCCAGAGCGGGCATGGGCATTCTCTGTGCGGTTATCGGTGGAGCGCTGGGGTACTTTCACTGGGGACCGAACATGCAGGGCGTGACCGCCTTCGCCATCACTACGGCCGTCGGGATGTACGCTCCAGCAATCTGGCTTTACATGCTGCGCAAGGGGCGTATGGAACGAATCTTCCTGTCGCTGCCTGACCTGCTCGACCTGCTGGTTGTGTGCGTCGAAGCTGGCCTGGGCCTGGACGCGGCCATGCGGCGAGTGGCCGATGAACTTCAGGATTCGGCTCCTGACGCCAGCTACGAGTTCTCCTTATGCAACATGCAGTTACAAATGGGGATACCCAAAAAGCAGGCGCTGCACGATCTTGGAATTCGCTCCGGCGTGGACGACATGAAAGCTCTGGCCGCGATTATGATTCAGGCCGAGAAGTTCGGGTCGTCGATCGCGAAAGCTCTCAGAGTCCAATCCGACACCATGCGAGTCAAACGTCGACAAATGGCCGAAGAGAAGGCTCAGCAGACGTCGGTAAAGATGATCTTCCCGCTGGTGATCTTCATTTTCCCAGGGGTCTTTGTGGTGATCGTTGGGCCGGCTGCCATCATGATGATGAAAAACCTGCTGACTGATTGAAGCTGGTCAACCACGACTTCTGGATGTGCAACACTGAATGGCCGTTCTCAATAGGCTAAGCGTACGGATCCGTCGCAATGGCTGGATTCGCACTTTCACGTACGCATTATTCGTCGTCGTTCTGGAACGATGCGGTGTCAGCGTTACGAGCGAGTTCCAGTTGAGTGTCTCTCCACTCACCCCGAGCAATCCACCGCCCGATGGATTCATGCCATCGCTCGTGACGAAGATGAGTCAGCTCACCGATCGCGACCGCGACTTTCTCCGTGAGTACGGCGAAGTAGAGGGATTTGGACGCCGATTCTCGAAAGGGAAAACCTGTCTGGTTCTGCGTTCTTTGGACGGGGACCTCGCCTGTATCTGCTGGTTCGGACCAGTGCAGAACAGCAACGCCGACAGCGACAGTCGCGACGGGATGATCGATCACTGCTTCACTCATTCGGAATACCGCGGTCGAGGTCTGTATCCCTGGGCATTGCGACACATCGTGACACTCACCGACGAGACGCACGAAGCAGTCTTCTCCTCTGTCTTCATTGAATGCTCACGCTTCAATCACTCATCCGCCTCCGGCATTCGAAAAGCAGGCTTCGTCCCGACGCGGACATACGTGACGTTCGGAAACAGAACGCTTCTGGCCTGGCAATCTCGCAACACTATTCGATACGAGCAGCACGCTGTCATCAGCACCTGCCGCCAGCTGCCTCAAATACAGTCCCCTGTTTGACACAGTCCAACCAGGAGGCTCGGCGGACATGTCGCCGAAATGATGAATGATCGACAGAAGTGTGGCTCGCGGAAGACCTGATCGCCGCCTGCTGACGAACGTATTCCTTTCGCGATTTCTGGCTATTGTCGACTCGCTCGCGATCTGAGTGGCTTCACTTCAGAATGGAAAACTCGCTGCGTCGACTTCGCGACGCGCTTTCCTGTTCCGTCACCTCAAAAGGAATTGACCATGTCTGACAAACCGACGATAGCCGGCAAGGCTCCGATCAAGGTTTCGCTGGAGGCGGGAAAGAAGTACGCCTTCTGCACCTGCGGACTTTCAGAAGGGCAGCCATTCTGCGACGGCAAACACAAAGGATCGTCGTTCGTCCCCAACGTGTTCATCGCGGAAAAGGACGAGGACGCATTTCTCTGTGCCTGCAAGCACACCGGTAACCTGCCTCGGTGCGATGGCACTCACAAGAACCTCGACTGAATACGCATTGCTCAACCGCACGCGGTCGGGCAACACGCAGAACTCGCCGCCACTTTCAACATCCAATCAAACACAACTTTCCGCAGTAACGCCCCCACATTGCCGAGACCAATAAGTTGGGGCGGCACGTGAACCGCTCGTTTGGTAGCAAATAGATGCGTCATCCCGCCGCACAGCAGGGGCCCTCAAACACCAGACAACAATCGTTTATTCGGGCCTGACACGTGGCCACGTCGCGACTGAAGCGGATATCCTGATGTCGTTCGATCAAGGCATTCTCCGAAAGGAACACTGATGTGTTGGATGTGCCAGTGGCGAATTTCTCCGACAGCTCGAGAATCATGCAAGAGATTCTGACGTGAACACTTTTCGAATCACTTTTCTGACGCTGATAACCACTCTTTTGTCATCAGTAACTGCGGCAGATCATAAGCCTTCGCCACCGAATATCGTCTTCATCATCGCCGACGATCTGGGGTGGTCTGATGTCGCGTTTCATGGAGGCAACGCACCAACTCCGCATCTTGATCGGCTGGCCGCCGAAGGTCTCGAAGTGGCTCAGCATTACGTTGCACCGGTTTGCAGTCCGACTCGTGCAGGATTGCTGACTGGACGTTGCTGGAGTCGCTTTGGGATCACAACCCCGACAAACGAACTCGCTCTTCCGGAGAATACAGTCACATTGCCTCGCGCACTGAAGACTCGAGGGTATGACACTTTTCTGGCCGGCAAATGGCATCTTGGATCGCTACCGAAATGGGGACCAAATCATTTCGGATTCGATCACTCGTACGGATCGCTGGCTGGTGGAATCAGTCCTTGGAATCATCGGTACAAGAAGGGACCGTTTACGGTGACTTGGCATCGCAACCATGAGCTGATCGAGGAATCGGGACACGTTACCGATCTGCTCACAAGGGAAGTGGTCAAGTGGATTCAGTCGCGAGATTCGGCCCCGTTCTTCGCGTACGTTCCCTTTACTGCTGTGCATCTTCCACTGAAGGAACCTGAGGAATGGCTCCGCAAGGTGCCGGCAGAGATCACGGGCGATGTCCCGCGTCACTACGCGGCAAGTGTGATGCACCTGGACGATTCCTTGGGCCGTATCATCAAGGCTCTGGACGACAAAGGCGTTCGGGAGAACACGCTGCTGGTCTTCACCAGCGACAACGGCGGCAGCACCGTTGAGAATAACGATTTGAAGTATCCGGACGATAACTGCCCGAGCGGACTGCTGACCGGCAATAACCGTCCGTTGAAGGGTCGCAAGGGAGATATCTACGAAGGTGGCACGCGAGTCCCCACAATCGTGTCCTGGCCGCAACGTGTGAAGCCGGGACAAGTGACATCGCCGGTGCAAATTACCGATTGGATGCCGACGTTTTGCTCGCTGGCCGGATACCGCTCAAATCGCGATCTGAAGTGGGACGGGACGGACATTACGGAACTGCTCGTTAAGCACTCACCGCTCGACGAGCGTCCGATCTACACGGCGGGGCCTCGCTGGCAGGCAGTGTCGCTTCGAATGGGAGACTGGAAACTCATTGCACACGGAGCGGGCGAACAACGGCACATCGAGTTGTTCAACATCTCGAATGATCCCACCGAATCGGACAATCAGGCTACAAAGATGCCGGAACGTACACAGCAGTTGCTCGCCATCCTGCAGAAGATTTCCGCAGCCGACCGTGACTCCGTCGTGAAATAGACGTTGAGTGCTGGAGATTTCGGTGTGATCACGCGGATTCTCGCCTCGTAAATTCAGCGGGGACATTTGGTGTCTCGACACAGAAACCGGCAGGCCCGTCCTCGTCGAGGTCCCGATTCAGATTCTGCCCGACAGCACTGTGTGGAACAAAGTCGACTTCCGGTTC
The DNA here is from genome assembly GCA_027624335.1 of Planctomycetota bacterium. GTDB lineage: Bacteria > Planctomycetota > Planctomycetia > Planctomycetales > Planctomycetaceae > JABMPE01. The sequence goes on along the minus strand of JAQBWV010000105.1, from coordinate 1,330 downwards.
ACCGCAGGAATCCTCAACTCACGAGACTTGGTCGCAAATCGGCGACACCGACAGGCTGCCAGTTGCGATTCAGCACCAGCAGGGTAGCCCGTTTATCGGTTGGATCGCGAAGCGACAAGAGGCCTCATCATCCGGATGCAAGACAGGAATGACGTGCGATGCTTCCCTGGAAATCGATGGGCGGCTTCCTGTGCATTCGGCACTCGCGAATGCAGCGACTTCTGGGGCGACTGCCTGACATTGTGGTGGAAAGGCGTCCGCCACCGCTGCCGAGGCATACGACGCCTGGTCGTCTATCTTGATAACGGCCCGAAACATTCCGGAGTCACACGGAAGTTCCTACGGCGAATGGTGCAGTTTGTGGACTGGTCGCGCCTGGAGGTCCGACTGGTTTACTACCCGCCTTATCAAAGTAAATACAAACCTATCGAGCGGTGCTGGTCATCGCTTCAACGCAAATGGAATGGTGTCCTACTGACGTGCTGGAACATTGTCCGGACGTGCGTCCTGAGAATGACCTGGCATGGGGATCATCCCTGTGTCCACCGGATTGAAGACTCGTACGACAATGACGAGCCCATAACAAACGCCGAGATGAAACAAATCAACGCCCGCCTCGAACGATCCCTGACCCTGATGAACTGCGACATTACTATTACACCACTAATGCTCCAAGGCTGGTAACTTCTCATCTGTCGAACGCCCTACTCGCTGCCCATCGAACGGCGTTTGCCAGCAGCTGGCGGAATTCCGGCTGTGCGAAATCGTCGACGTGACCGAGCGACGTGTAGAACGCTTTTCCGCCGAACTTTGTTCGATTAACCCATGCAATCGTTTCGGCAGCTTTGTCGGGGATTGCTCCCATTAGTAACGGCGTCGTTGAATCGGCCAGCGGATTCACGATGTACAGAGACCCCTTCCCTTTGATCCTTGCTGCAGCCACACCTTTGATGATCGGATGAGCCGCCGCTCGTTCAACAACAGCCACTGTTACTTCCGGCCCTGCCCCGTAATGGTTGGTGTATTGTCCGCCGAAGATGTCAGCGTCCCAGTTGTCCCACGCTTCGAATCCCTCCGGAGCGGCCTGCTTCCGCAGCAGAAACGCGTGATTCGCCGTTCGAATTCCAACGATCGGCTTTCCGCTTTCCAGGTACTTTCGGACAACGGCCATCTGAGCCGGCGGCAGCACGCGACGACGAACGCTCAACAACAGAACGTCCGCGTCGTTCAGCACGTCGATGCCTGGCAGGTCGTTACGCTCCTGTTCGTTGGCAAAGACGAAACTGACTCGAAACTCTTTGCCGAGTTGTTCCAGTGCGAACGGCGGCAG
>JAQBWV010000433.1 GCA_027624335.1 Planctomycetota bacterium | reverse complement strand
GTCCCTTTTTCGGTGGACGCGGAGCGTCCGGTCGGTGTGTTCCCACGCGGAGCGTAGGAACAAGATTCGTTCAGTCGGTCCCTTTGAAGACGGTGTTCCCGTGAGCTTCGACGCTGTCGACAATGCCGATGATGGCGGCATCGATCGGCAGCATCTTTGTGTCTTCCGTGAAACGAGCACTTGATCCCTGCACGATGAGAACTGTCTCGCCTTCTCCCGCGCCGACGGTGTCGACACAGATGAATGTTCGCCCGGTTCCCTTCAGGCTTTTTTTATCTTTCTCGTCCACGCGCAGAGGTTCGACGATGAGCAGTTTCTGCCCGACCATCTGCTGAACCTTCTGCGTCGAAACGACGCTGCCTGTGACTTTGGCGAGAAACATGATGTTTCCTCAAAGTAGCCATCTCGCTCCGCGAGATGAGCCGATTACTGACTGACTGTCGAAAACCGTTTGACGACGTGCGTAATAACTTTCCGCCCTGCTCATCTCGCGGAGCGAGATGGCTACTTTCCAACGGCCTCAACGGTCTGCCTCGCCACGACGATCTCTTCGTTCGTCGGGACGACCCAGATTTGTGTCTTTGAACCGTCGGCCGAGATGCAGACTTCCGCGTTTCGTTCAACGGCTCCGTTCTTCTCTTCGTCGAGAGCGATCCCGGCCCAAACAAGGCCGGCACAAACTTCTCGACGAATCCTCTGACTGTTCTCACCAATTCCGCCCGTGAAGACGATCGCGTCTGCTCCGCCAAGCACGACCAGGTAAGAACCCAAGTACTGACGAATGGACGCGACAAAAACCTTCAGTGCAAAATCGGCTCGTTCATGTCCCTGTTCGGCGGCTTCTTCGAGGTCCCGCACGTCGCTGCTGAGTCCGCTTAGTCCGAGAAGTCCACCGTTGGTCGACATCTCGTCCAGCAGTTCCTGCATCGACTTTCCGCTCAACCGCATCAGCAGCGGCAAAGCGTACGGGTCAAAGTCACCGACTCGATTATTGTGAAGCAGTCCCGTTTGAGGACTCATGCCCAGACTACAGGCCTGAGACTTGTTCCCTCGCTGAGCACACAGCGAATTGCTGCCGCCCAGATGGCACGAGACCACTTTCAAATCATCGTTGCCGAGAATCTCGCTGATGCGACCGCCGATGAATCGGTGACTCGCCCCGTGAAATCCCCAGCGTTTCGTTTCGTATTTGTCCTGCCATTCAAAAGGCACCGCGTAGGTGCGAATCTCGGGCGGGATCGTTTCGTGAAAGCCTGTCTCCAGAGCCGCGACTAAAGGAATGCTCGGGAACGCTTGCCGAAGCTGACGCATGGCCTTCGCATAAGGCGGGTTGTGAGCCGGAGCTACATCCGCCAGTTCCTCCATCCGCGTGAGCAACGCGTCGTCCACGACACGCACTCCACTGAGCTTTCCGGCGAACACGGCCTTGAAACCGATCCCCTTCAGCTCAGAGGCATCCTTCAAACATCCGTGCTCCGGATCCGACAACTGTTCCAGGCAGAGCGTTACCGCCGCTGCATGGTCGGGGATGTTCGTGACTCGTTCGTCACTGTAATCACCGATCTCAACCGAACAGTTGCTGTCTTCAAGCCCGATCCTGTCGATGCCGCCGCGAGCAAGTTGCTGCTCAGTCGACATGTCGAAGAGTCGGTATTTGAAGCTCGTTGAACCGAGATTCGCGACCAGAACTTTCACAACGTGGTCCTCCATGTGCGACAAGTTGATAGTGAATTGTTGATAGTTGAAAGACGTTGCGATTGCGCGGCGTCTTGCCGAACACAATCAACTCTCAACTATCGACCATCAACTCTTAAACAAACGCTGCCAGCGTGCTGGCATCCGGACGTGCGATGACGTGAGCTGAAACGAGTTCGCCAGCCTGTGTGGCAGCCGAAGCTCCAGCGTCGACGGCAGCTCGAACTGAGCCGACGTCACCGGAAACGATCGTTGTCACGTAAGCTCCGCCGATCTGAATCTGCTTTACAAGGACGACGTTGGCTGCTTTCAGCATGGCGTCGGCCGCTTCGATCTGGGCAACCAGACCTTTGGTCTCGATGAGACCGATTGCTTCACCCTTCATGGGTCGAATCCTGACTAGATTGTGATAGTTGAAAGTGAGTTGTTGATAACGAGCGTTGTCGATGGTTTGTTTCGATTTCGTGTCGACCATCAGCGGCTCACCATCAAACTATTTCGCAGTCTTCATGGCTGGCAGAACGGCCGCCAGTTCTTCGTGCGGACGAGGAATGACCTGCACACTGACGACTTCGCCGATCTTGCTCGCTGCACTTGCACCGGCATCAACAGCAGCTTTGACAGCAGCGACATCACCGACGACGAACGATGTCACCAGGCCGCTACCCACTTTGTCCCAGCCGACGATTTGAACGTTGGCTGATTTGAGCATCGCATCAACTGCCTCGATCATGCAGACAAGACCTTTGGTCTCGATCATGCCGAGGGCTTCCATAGCCTTAGCCATTTTGGAATCTCCGATTTGGTTGGGGGTTAAGGGCTGAGGGTTGAGGCTGTTGCCCTGACCGGTCGCCCAAATACATAAAAACATTGTGAATTTGAAATTCGACTTGAGAAACTGGATTTTCATCTTCGTCTCTCGACTCTTAGTCCTCGTCTTACTTACCGCACGTCTTACTCTTGCCGTCGCAGCCACAGCCGCAATCTTTCCTGATCAGCTCGACCTTCGTCGCCTTGTCGAGCCGAGTCGCGTTGCCTTCGTCCGTGTCCAGATGCACTTCCAGTTTGATGTCGTCTCCGGCTCGCACTTTCAGGTCTTCAAGAACCGTCGTGCAGCCTTCGGATTCGATCCTCAGGTCCATGAAATCGCCGTCGTGAACGCCGTAATATTCGAGGTCTGCCGGTCCCATGTGGACATGACGCATCGCTCGAATGACGCCTGACTGAAGCTCCAGAACTCCGGCCGGGCCGATGAGTGTGCAGCCGACGGTGTCGTGATGATCGCCGCTGATCCGTACCGGCAGATCGATGCCCAGAGAGATGCCGTCTGTAAACGCCAGCTCAACCTGAGTGGGACGAACCGGTCCCAGAATTCGAACTTCCGGCAACATGCGTCGTCGAGGTCCGACGACAGCAACAGTCTGTTTCGAAGCGAAGTAGCCGTCCTGGTAGAGCCATTTGTGAACTTCGAGTTCCGCGCCTTTGCCGAACAGAACTTCAACGTGCTCCTGCGAAAGGTGCACGTGCCGAGCGCTGATATTCACAACCAGCGGATTCGGTTTAACATTCGCTGCCGGGCCGAGCTGCTTCTGCAACACGGAGCGCACAACGCGTTCGATATCTGTCCGGGACAGTGATGATGCCAATGCAGTCATGGATGATTCCGTTAAACAGCGGCTTCCGCAGGCTCGCTAAGGCAAATGACCTCGACGCCTGCGGTTTCAAGTCGTTGTCGCCACTCATCCGTGAGCCCATCGTCCGTAATCAGT
>JAQBWV010000104.1 GCA_027624335.1 Planctomycetota bacterium | reverse complement strand
CGTCAGGGATCCAGCGCGAGCTGCTGATGTCGGTGCCCGGTCCCCAGAACTTCATCAGCGGGAAGATTCCCAGCTTCTGTTGCAGCTCGTCTTTCATGGTTGCCGGCTGACTGTACGAGTCAAACAGCTTGCGGCCATCAGCCGGGTAACACGGTCGCGGTGTGACGGACCAGTCGACGTCAGCGTACATGTTGTACCACCAGAACATCTTCGCGACCGTGTAACCGGAGTCGCGTCTGCGAGCGGCGTCGTAAACGCGTTCGCCGTGCACCAGCCGATTGGACTGCTTCCACAGCGACACTTCAGAAACGTCTCGAAAGTACCAGCCGTTGGCGACGATGCCGTGATCCTTCGGCAGCAGCCCCGTCAGGATGGTCGACTGTGCCGAACAGGTAACGGCGGGCAGGATGGTTCCCATCGAACGTGAGAACCCGTCGTTTGCCAACTTCGAAATATTCGGTGTGCGGGGACCAAGCATCTCGTGCGTCAGACCAACGACGTTGATAACAACCAGCGGACGCGTCATGAGAGACTCGGGGATAATTCAGGCTGCGAGGTGAAGGATGACTGGTCGGTTTGAGTAATGATCTAACCCAAAGCCGCGAAGACGCAGACGTTCGCAAAGCATGTGACTAGTGTGCGACTCGTTGCGTTTCTTATCGTCTTTGAGCCTTTGCGTCAGACTTCATACGGCACGTATTTCGTGTGCAGACAAATCAGAAGCCGCCGCCACTTGACTGCGCGGCGCTCTTTGCACGCGGCGGATCGCCGGACACGACAAGGTTCTCCATCGTCAGGTCGATTGCCGAGTAGAAACGTCTCCAGTCCCGGCGGTCGAGAACCTCTTCGTGCGGAACCACCGTCAGCATACAGAACTGAATTTCTTTGACGTCGAACCGCACCAGCCGAAACTCCATGCGGACTCGGCTGCCGTCAATATTCCGTTCGTCATCCAGTATGATCCATTCATAGGTCTTCCGAGGGACGTAAGGTGTCCCCTGGGGTGCTCGGACCTCTTCGTACTGCCATCGATTCAGTGCGGTGTCGGGTTCATAACGCAGTTCGGTTGCCAGGACATTCGTCAGATCTTCTTTCAACCCATGCGGAGTGATTGTTGGTTCGGACAGCTTGTCGAGAAATCGCTGGTGGTTGGTGCAGACGAAAATCCAGGCCGGCATGGTCGATACATCCCGGTTTGGGATGTCGACAGCGACCTCACCCTGCCACGCTCCGATGAGTCCCGGAAGTGGTGCACGAAAGAAGTTCGGGTGACGGGCGTCGTGCTGGCCTTCTTCGGTAGGGCCAGGGATTTCCTGAAAGCCCTTGGGGGCTCGCAGTTCAACACCGAACTGCTGCCAGGCGTTACGTTCCAGAGCCGTGTCGACTCGCTGCCGGTACTCGTAGTACCTGGCGGTTTCGGCGAGACGGTGTTCGTAGGCTTGAGTACCGCATCCGAAGATTGTCGCAGCGGCCACGCCGGCAAAGAGTGCCAGTAAACAGCGACGGCGGAGCGTTCGTAACATTACCGGCATGGATGTGCCCCAAGACTGCTGTTCCATTCCGGCTGAGTTCCGGATTGTTCTGTCGTACGAATTTCGTCTGTAAACCCAGCCGTTGCCAGACCGCAACACGGCGCTGGCAGGCAACGGACTGTCGACCGTTGTCAACCGCCAGTTTAGTGACAGTTGGGCGCTTCCTCTACTTTCAGAACGAGATCGAGTCGAAGAACCACACAGATCGCTGAAATCAATGGAATCATCCACCGGGACAAGACGGTCGAACTAGAGTTGAGCGATTGCGTAATGCCGACTCTGCACCAGCGCCAGACTGCGAATGTGATTCAAACCAGCCGGAGTTTCCCAATGAATGTGACGTCACAGGTGTCGGCGTTCAAACGCGGTTCGATTCTTGTTCTCTCTGCGGTCTTCATGGTGTTGGTGCTGGGAATGGCGGCGTTCACTGTTGACTTCGGCTACTACCTCGTCCAGAAGACCCGGCTCCGAGCAGCTGTCGACGCAGCAACTCTGGCTGCGATTGACGCGCTGACCGACGACGAAGCGGCGATGAACCAGGCCATCACGGACCTGCTCACAGCCAACGGCTACGACACAACGAGTTCGGACATCGTCGTCACGAGCGAGTACGGCAACTGGGACATTGCAACAAACATATTTACGCCCGGCATCAACTTTGGCACAGCCGACTCTGTGCGGGTACACGTTGTCGACAACGGCATCCCGGCATTCTTCGGTCCCATTTTCGACGAGGATGGCTACTCGGTCAGTGCCGAGGCTGTTTCGACGCTGTCCAGTACCGTCCCGCGCGACATCGTGGTCGTCATCGACTGCTCGACTTCAATGGTTGCCAACATGTCCAACGGCCAAACCCGCATGGATAACACGAAGGCTGCGGCTACGACCATGGTGAACGAGATGCTGCCGGATGATCGAGTCGGACTGGCGGTGTTCTCGTGGTATGACAACTCGCGGAACCGCTATCAGAAAACAGGCCGTCCCGAAACTGAACTCAATTTTGACAAGACCGACACGCTGAACCGGATTGATGATCTTGAGGAAGGCTTCTATACCAGTGGTACCAACATCGCGGGTGGCCTGCGTGCAGGACTCGATGTCATTCTGAACGATCCGTTTCCACGACCACCGCCGGAGCCGCTGGAACCTGAAGCGGAGCAGATCATTGTTTTGATGACGGACGGTCAGTCGAACCTCGCCGAACCCTATCCGACTCCAGACGACGGCCCGACCGGAACCTTGCCACCTCCACCCTATGCTAAAAAACCAACTCTGAGCAACAACACTTCGATCACGAAGTGGGCCAACACGGTTAAAGCCAGAGGTATCAAACTTCATGTTGTGACACTCGGTGCGAGCGCCTATAGCTCAACAATGGTCAACGCGGCTTCTCCGGACGAGGACGACGTGACCTACTACCACCACGTCTCAGAGGGCGGCTCCGACGCAGAAAATCTGCTGGAAGTCTTCAGAACGATCGGCATCGGGAACCACGGGCCCAAGCTGGTCAAGTAGCGATCCGCCGACGTTCAGAAACATGCCTGGGCCGAGCCGATCCTCAATTCAGGATCAACTCGGCCTTTTTCATTGAGAGCGACCGTACGCCCGACTATTGCAAAACCGGAAGCGCTGTCTGATCCTTCGCTGATCGCTGTGTGCTGAATGAAGCCACGCAGTCTCCGGGGAATCTGGCAGGAAACGGGCGTGAGAATGGATGCTTCAGCAATTGACTTCGAAGCAGTACAGCAGGCCGCGCGAACCATCAACGGCATCGCGCATCGAACACCGGTCATGACGTGTTCGGCGATTGACGAAGTAGCCGGGCGGCGAGTCTTTTTCAAATGCGAAAACTTCCAGAAGGTCGGTGCCTTCAAGTTCCGCGGAGCCGTCAACGCTGTCAACCGACTTTCTGCCGACGAGGCAGCCAACGGCGTCCTGACGCACAGTTCCGGGAATCACGCGCAGGCATTGGCACTGGCCGCTCGCAGACGCGGTATTCCTGCCTTTATTGTCATGCCGTCGACCGCTCCCTCGGTGAAACGAGCGGCCGTCGAGGGCTACGGCGCGGAAGTCATCGTGTGCGAGCCAACGCTCGTCGCTCGAGAATCGACGGCGAATGAAGTTAAAGCTCGCACCGGAGCGACGTTCATCCACCCTTACGACAACGACCATGTCATCGCCGGCCAGGGCACGGCTATGCTCGAATTGTTCGAGCAGGTCGCCGGGTTGGGCGCCGCGCTGGATTCGGTCGTCACGCCTGTCGGCGGCGGCGGATTGCTCGGAGGAACGTGCCTCGCCACTCACGGAGTCGATCCGTCGATCCGTGTGTTTGCCGGAGAGCCAGTCGGAGCCGACGACGCGGCCCGGTCCTTCGCAGCCGGCACACTGATTCCTCAAACCAAACCCAACACAATTGCCGACGGACTGCTGACGAGTCTCGGGCAGCGGAACTGGACAATCATCCGACAGCATGTTGAAGACGTCGTCACGGTCAGTGATGACGAGATCATCTCGGCCATGCGACTTCTGTGGGAGCGTGCCAAACTGCTGGTGGAACCCAGCTCCGCCGTCGCGCTGGCGGCGGTGCTCAATGACCGGTTCCGGCAGCACAACGACCTGCACTCGGTCGGAGTTATCCTGAGCGGCGGCAACGTGGACCTTAACCGCCTGCCCTGGCTGTCGAATTCATAATCTGTCCGGCGTAACCTGCACCAATTCACCGTCATTGCCGCATCCGGGAACTCCGTCATGTCACAGTTCGAGCCCCCACGATTCGTTACCGAGCAGGAAATGCAGGTCGAAGAGTTGCCCTGGGGCGCTCACGACTGGCTGTGCCGACCGGAACTGACCGGCGGCGATAACCTGCTGCTGGTGCGTGTCCACATGCCGCCGGGGCAGGCTCACCGGTTCCACAGACACCCGGAGATGGACGAGATAATCTATGTGCTCGCAGGTACCGCCGAGCAGTGGGTCGGTCACGAGAAACGATTCCTGACCGCCGGTCAGATTGCTCACATTCCGCAGGACGTCGTCCACGGAACGTACAATCCAGGCACGGAGCTGCTGGAGTTCCTCGCGATTCTCTCCCCGGCCAGATGTGACGGTCCGGTTTTGATCGACATGTGCCAGGAAGAGCCCTGGAAATCACTCCGCCCGTAGCCGCCAACATGGCTGAAAACCAGTTCGTAGACGTCCGAATGAACTCATAAGAGCGTCGATCTTCGTCTAATAGTTGACGATCCGATCCGAGCGTCGGTAGCATCGAAGCCGTTGCTTGCAGGCTGTCTGGTACCCGCCTGGATGAGGTACCGTGGTGGGCCGCCCCCGCAGTCATTCTGGCACGGAATCGCCGCCTTTAATGTCGACGTTCAGATTCCTGTTCGCCTTTGCTTCCCCCAGGAGCTGTATACCGGTGTCGGTCACAATCTTCACAAATCAGGAGCAGGATGCACTGAAAGACAAGTGGACATGGGCTCGATTTCAGTTCTTCCCTGGCGGAGTGCTGGGGATCTGGGCACTTTGGAACCAGTGGCCGGTCAGTGATTCGGTCTGGCAAGTCTTCTGGACGGCCTTCACGGCGTACTGCATGTTCTGCTGGACGAGTTGCCTGCATGAGACCGCTCATCAGACATTGACGCCTCGCCGCGAAACGAGCATCTGGCTTGGCCGCGTGATCGGCACTCTGATTTTCGTGCCGTACACGGTTTACCGCGAGAGCCATATTCGCCATCACGCTTACGTCAACAAGCCGTACGACTGGGAACTCTGGCCATATTCGGATCCCAATGCGTCAATCGGGTTCCGCCGTGCTTTCGTCTGGTTCGATTTCTTACTCGGCATGTTCGGCGCGATGGTGACCTACGGGCGGTTGTTCTTCCATTGGGACTCGCCGCTGACCGACAGAAGCCAACGCCGCACGATCTGGATGGAGTACGCCACGTGCGTCGTTTTCTGGGGCAGCCTGTTCGCCGTCTTTACGGTCACCGAGACATGGGCTGCCTTCGCGCGAGCATGGCTGATTCCGCACCTTTGTGCCGGCATCATTCAGTCCGGTCGAAAGTTGACCGAGCACATTGGAATGTCGAGTTACGACCCCATGCTCGGAACTCGGACGGTTGTCGGCTCCAACTGGTTCACAAAGGTCTGCACGTGGCTCAACTTTGATATTTTCATCCACGGGCCGCACCATCGTCATCCGCGAGTTGCTCACCGGACCCTCCGACAGAAGATGAACGAGTACGTTGAGCGCCAGCCGGAACTTCAGTATCCAATGTTCCGCACATACTCAGCGGCAGTCTGGGACATGATCCCGTTTCTCTTCAGGAACCCCGGCGTTGGAATGAATGCTGGAGCGGCGGCACCCGATTCAGAGAAGCAGGCTGCTGAAAACTTCGTCGCTGATGTGGTCGAAGAAGTACTTTCAGACAATGACCGAGGGCGTGTTCCGGTAGCCGCCGGTTGACGGGATGCCCTGTGATCAGTCATTTTTAAGCCCGAGCTGGAAACAGTCTCGGGCTTTTTCTTTTGTCGGAGCCGCAACTTTGATCACAAACACGTCGCCATTTGGCAGTCACGGCCTTGAAGGCAGCTCGCAAAGTGTGTCACGACGGCGGTTCCTGTTGCAGGCCGGCGGCGGGTGCGGCGCAATCGCGCTGACGAATCTTCTCAACTGCGAGCAATCAGCGGCCAGCGTTATCGACAAGTCTCTTGCGCCTCAGCCTACGCATTTCCTACCGCGAGCCCGACGCGTGATCTGGCTGTTCATGCACGGAGGACCGTCGCACGTCGACCTGCTGGATCCCAAGCCAGAACTGGTTCGCCTTTCGGGAACTCCGTTACCCGACAGTTTTGGCTTGGTTATGACGCGGCGAAACGTCGCAAATAATCCGTTGCTTGGTCCGATCCGAGCGTTCCGCAAGCGAGGCGAATCCGGCCTCGAAATCAGCGACTTTCTTCCGCATATCGCGAAGCACGCTGACAAACTGTGCGTACTGAGAAGCTGTCACGGAGACAGCGTCAACCACCCGCAGTCGGTCTACCAGATGAACACCGGCAGCATTCTGATGGGCAAACCGAGTCTTGGTAGCTGGGCGGCGTACGGGCTCGGAACCGAGAACGGCAACATGCCGGCGTTCGTCGTACTTCCCGATCCTGGGAACGGTGTGAAGGGCGGTCCGCCAGCGTGGGGCAGCGGATTCCTTCCGGCGACGTACCAGGGTACGACGATGCGTGCCGGAAAGAATCCGATCCTGCATCTGCGTCCTCAGCCAGAAATCACACCGGCGCGTCAACACGAGACCCTCGCTTTGATCCGACGTCTGAATCAGAAACATCTTGAGCAACGAGACTTCGACGAGGAACTGCTTGCCCGAGTGAACTCATACGAACTCGCTTTCCACATGCAGGCGACGGCTCCTGAAGTCGTCGACATCTCGCAGGAGTCAGCAGCAACTCAAAAGCAGTACGGCATTGGTGGCAAAGACACGGATGAGTTCGGCCGCCGCTGCCTGCTTGCACGCCGGATGGTGGAACGCGGCGTCCGCTTCGTGCAGCTTTATTCGGGTGACACTGGCGGCTGGGACGCGCACAGCGACGTCAACGCCAACCACGATTTGTATTGCCGACGCACGGATCTTCCCGTCGCCGGCCTGTTGGAAGATCTCGACCAGCGAGGTTTACTCGACGACACGCTGGTCATCTGGGGCGGCGAGTTCGGTCGCATGCCAATGAGCGAACAGGGGCGCGGTCGCGATCACAACCCGTGGGGATACTCGGTCTGGTTCGCCGGTGCCGGCGTCAAAGGCGGATTCGCCTACGGAGCGACGGACCCGATCGGTCTGCGCGCCGTCGAAAAGCCCGTCCACGTCCACGACCTGCACGCCACCATCCTGCACATGCTGGGTCTCGACCACGAATCGCTGACATTCTTCAATAATGGAAGAGACGAACGCCTCACTGACGTTGCTGGAAAAGTCGTCCACGAGATCCTCGCATGAAACAGTCGTCGGCATTCATCTCCGGTGTCATGACGTCAGGAATCGTCTTTGCATTCGTGACGCTGACCGTGGTGGCATTTCCCTCGTCCGCCGCTTCCGAGCCGGAAATTAAGGACTCTGATCGTGAGCATTGGGCCTTCGCACCGCTGGTCAGGCCTCTGGTTCCCGTCGCGAATGGCGACTGGCCACGAAATGCCATCGACGCATTCATTCTCAGAAAGGTGGTCGATGCCGGCTTGTCACCGACTCCCGAAGCGACTCGCGAGACACTTCTTCGCAGGCTCTATTTCGACCTGACTGGTCTGCCGCCAACGCTCGCTCAAATTGACGATTTTTTCAGCGACGAGTCCCTCGACGCTTACGAGCGACTGGTCGATCGGCTGCTTGCCTCTCCCGCTTATGGAGAGCGCTGGGCGCAGCACTGGTTAGATCTGGCCAGGTTCGCCGAGACCGACGGATTCGAGCATGACAAGATTCGGCCGGACGCCTGGATGTATCGCGATTGGGTGATCAACGCTTTCAATGACGACATGCCGTTTGACGAGTTTGTGCGGCACCAGCTTGCCGGAGACGAATCCGGCTCGGTGAACCGAGTCGCGACTGGTTTTTTGACGTGCGGACCTGACATGCCGGACATCAATCTGCAGGAAGAGCGTCGTCACAGTTTCATGAACGAGATGACGTCGACTGTTGGCTCAGCTTTTCTCGGACTGCAGTTGGGTTGTGCTCAGTGTCACGATCACAAGTATGACCCGATCAGCCAGCTCGACTTTTATCGACTGCGAGCATTCTTCGATCCGGCATTTCAATTCACGAAGAACAAGGAAGCGGGTTTGCCAGACGGTAACGACGCCCAGACTGTCAGCCATCTCATGGTCCGAGGAGATTTTCGGCGAGTTGGCGATCCGGTCGAAGCGGCCTTCCCCCGACTCGTCAACGTCGCCGGGGTGAAGCCTGATGTCGCGTCTCATAAAAATAGTCTGCGAACGCGGCTCGCGCAGTGGCTCACCAGGCCGGACAATCCGCTCTGCATGAGGACCATCGTGAACCGTATGTGGCAGCATCACTTCGGCCAGGGTCTGTGCGATTCGCCCAGCGACCTCGGAGTCATGGGCGACACTCCTGAACATGGCGAACTGCTTGACTGGCTGGCGACGGAGTTTCCGCGCCGAGGCTTCCGTTTCAAAAGTATGCACCGATTGATCGTCACCTCGGCTACATATCGACAGGCGAGTCGACTGCCAGCCGACGCGTTGCCCGATCAGGCCAGGCAATGGCATGCAGCGTTGACGAAGGATCCTCGGAACCGATTCTTCTCGCGCGGGACACGACGGAGGCTGGAAGGCGAGGCGATTCGTGACGCCATGCTGGCCGCCGCCGGTCAGCTCTCGAATAGACGAGGCGGTCCCGGAATCAGGCCTCCGTTACCGGACGAACTGGTGCATACACTGTTGAAGAACCAGTGGCCGGTTAGTGACGACGCGGCGGACTTTTCACGTCGCAGCATTTATCTCTTTGTCAGAAGGAACCTTCGATTTCCGTTATTCGAAGCGTTCGACAAACCCGACACAAACTTCAGTTGCCCACTCCGAAACAAGTCGACAATCGCGCCGCAGGCGCTGATGCTGCTGAATTCGAAACTGTCATTCGATGCCGCTAAATCACTGGCATTACTGATTGAAGAAGCCTGCGGACAGTCGGAAGCTGATCTTGATCGCAGAATCGAACTGGCCTTCCTGCGAACGCTGTCGCGTCGCCCCTCGTTGGAAGAGACCGAACTCGCGACCAGATTCCTCAAAGCATCGAACGACGGTGAATCCGCTGCGATGGTCGATCTCTGCCTGTCACTCTTCAATGTGAACGAGTTTCCTTATGTCGATTAGCGCCCGGTCCACTATGCCTTGAAGGGTGTCACTGGCTTTTGCCTGTGCTTTCTTACTCGCCGTCTGCGGTGGTACACGCTGGCACATCCAGGGGCACACGAATCCAACGATTCGTCGCTGACAGAACGCTATCGGTCTTTAGACCAGCGATTCTGTAAACCCGAAAGTGAGCCAGTGCTGGTCCCGAATTCGTCGGTTTCGATGCCGAGTTGCTGGAGCATCGAGACGAAGAGGTTGCTCAACGGTTGATTCTGCGCTCGATCGAAAGCCAGATGCTGACCATGTTTGAACCCGCCGCCAGCCAGCAGGATGGGCAGGTTTGAGTTGTCGTGCGTGTTTGAGTCTCCCATGTTGCTGCCGTACAGAATCATTGTGCGATCCAGCAGCCGATGCTGACCCTCGGAACGTTCGGCGAGACGGTGCAGAACATCGCGCAGAAGTATCATTTGACGCTGGTCAGCTTCTTCGAGCTGCTGCACTTTCTCCTCGGCCTGTCCGTGATGACTGAGGTTGTGGTAACCGTCAGTCGTCCTGCGTGATTCGTTGAGCTGAAATGCTGGAGTCGCGAACGCGTCAACCATCAGCGTTACGATCCGTGTCGAATCCGTTTCCAGTGCCAGCTGAGCCATTGACAGCATCAGCCCGAATTTTTCGAAGAACAATCGGTTGTCCTGAATTTCGTTCGGCTCAGCCTGCGGTGGTTTCGGTTTCGGTCGCTGTTCCCATTCACGAGCGGTTTGCAGACGTTCTTCGAGCTCTCGCACCGAGGTGAAATATTGCTCCAGTCGGCGCTGATCATCGGTGCCGAGACGCTGGCTGAACTGACGGGTTTCGTCCAGCAGTACGTCAAGAATGCTGCCACGCTCTTCCAGTCGGCGCAGCTGTTGCTCCACGGCAGCCTGATCTCCCTGAGCGAACATTTTCCGAAAGAGACTCACCGCAGTGTCCTCCGCCGGCAGCAGAACCCCATCGCGAGTCCAGGCTAGACTGCGGTTGGCTTTGTCGATGTTTACTCCAAGATTCAGAGTGGGAAACCGCGTCACTGACCCGAGTTGTTCAGCAGCGTACTGGTCAAGTGAAATGTGATTGCGGAACCCGCTGCGAGTTGGTCCTCGTGCCGCTGTTAGAAAGCAGTTCTCCGTGCTGTGTCCGCCGCTGACTCCTGGATGTGACAGTCCGCTGAACACCGTGAAGTCGTCGCGAAAATCAGCCAGCGAAGTCAGGTAGGGAGACAGCTCGTAAGCGGGGCCGGTCGTCGGGGGGAAAAACGGCTTCGGCAGCACGCCCAGATTATTCGAAATCAGCAGCATTCGAGGCGGCATCAACTTCGCTGCCGCAATCGCCCGGCGTGGAAGCATGCACTCCAGCAGTGGCAGCGCCAGAGAAACGCCAGCGCCTCGCAGAAACGTCCGGCGAGCAACACGCGGTAGCCCTGCCGCAACCCGGTGCCATCTCGTGCGACGGTCAGTCATGGCACAGTTCCTTCAACGCAGCACGCCTGTCCGAGAAAGATGCGGCTCTGAATCAGCGAATGCAGCAGATCACGCACACGATACTGGTTATCAGCACATGCATCGAGGATGACTTCGATTTCGGCTCGATCAGAAAACCTTACTGGAATGCCTGTTGAATAAACCGTCAGCTGACCAAGCAGATTGCGAGCGAGCTGGCGAGGATCTTCAGCTAGAACCTGTTTCAAATCATGAATGTTCGCAAAAGGTTGACCATCCTGAAGCGTTCCTGAGGCATCAATCGTTTCGCCGACGGCATAGGCGAAGTCATGCCCCGCTCGATCGATGCCAGTAACACGCTGACCGTGCTCAAGACCTCGGTACTGCGTGCGCCAGGCTCCAAGAACGTCGAAGTTCTCCAGCGCCAGACCCACTGGGTCAAATCGAGCATGACAGTTCGCACACTCGGCAGACCTCGTATGCAATGCAAGGAGTTTGCGAATCGTTCTCCCGCCACGAATGTCGGGTTCGACAGCCGGCACACTCGCTGGCGGTGGAGGCGGCGGGCTACCGACTAATCGGTCCATGATCCATGCACCTCGAACCACCGGTGACGTCGTTGTTCCGTTCGAAGTGACTTTCAGAATCGCCGCGTGAGTCAGCAAGCCACCATAAGGGCTGCCTTTCGGAACCGGCACCTTTCGCATCGCCGAACCCATGAGCGGCGAAAATCCATAATGCCGGGCGAGACGATCGTTGGAAAAGATAAACTCAGAATCAATCACGACACTGACCGGGAGATTCTCACGAACCATCGCGGAGAAGTACGCGCGCGATTCCTGTTCCATGGATTCGATCAGATAGTCATCAAACCGGTATTCAGGATAGAGTCTGGTGTCTGGGTCATCGCGTCGCACGTGTCGAAGATTCAACCAGTAATCAGTGAAGTTTCTGACGAAACGGCCGAAGCCCGGTCGAGCAATCAATCGATCTGTCTCGTCGCGCAACTTTCGAGAGTCAAGCAGTTGTTGATTTTCAGCATGTTCAACAAGCTGAGCGTCCGGTCGAGAATTCGTCAGAAAATGCGACAGCCGGGAGGCAATCGCGAAGTGATTGGCGACGGATCCTGGCTCCTGCAGATAGAGAAAGTGCGTCGAACAGAGGAAGGCTTTGTATCCGGCGAGCATGGCTTCAGAGAAAGTGGCTCCCTGTTTGAGTCGTGTCCGTATCAATTGCTCATATTTCAACACAACACCTTCGGGGACCGGTTGGCGCGAGGCGACCTTGATAAAATGACGCAGCAAACGCCCGACTTCGGCATCCGGTTCTTGAGCGATTACATCGGTTGGCAATCCATTCCCGGTTTGCGATGGTGTGATCGGCAGATCATCAAACAACACGTGATGCGACGGCGGCGGCCATGTCGACGGGGCCAGCGGACCAGTAACTTCGATCCACTGAAACGCAATGCCCGGCTGGCCACCCTCGGGAAATGGCGGATATCGGTACGTCGGCGGGCCGTTGTTCACGTTGCGCGCGAGTGGAACCGGCAGACCAAGCAGGCTGTATTCAAATGTCTCACCTTTGCGCAGCCGAATGACCGTTTCGTACTCGGCGACCTCGGGCTGAATGTCGATCGTGCCGCCTGTTGCTCGAACATCGCCCGAAACATCCGGCCCGGAAGGAGATCGTGCTCGAAACGTCATCGGTTGCGGCTGACTGGCGACTTTCAGCTCGAACCCCTTCATTTGATGAACCGCTCGCGCGGAGAATCGCACGCGATACTCGCCAGTCGACTGCGCGACGAAACCTTCCGGATAACCGTAGTACGGCCACGACGCGGAACGAAACAATGCCATTTCGACACCAGGATCATGCTTACCACTCGCTCGAATCTCTCGCAGTTGCTTTCCGTCGAGAGGAATTCCCTTCGAATCCTTCGCGTAAAACATCGCCTCGCGATTTCCGAACGTCTGAGCTTCCTGAAACATGCGAGTCGCGAGCGCGCGATACGTCGACGACGACGGTGGTGAGCTGCCCGAGGCAACAGCCTGCCTCAGTGCGACGTCCGCTGCGTCGAGGTACGCCGCCAGTTGCACTCGCGACATGTCGAGCACTTCGGCTGACTTGTTGAAATGATGCTGTTCGCGATCCTCCGGCAGCATGTCCCGGACATCAAGATTCGGAAGCTGCAGCACGTCCCGGAGATTCTGTTCGTACTCGTCACGATTGAGCCGCCGCATGGGGCCGCGGCCAGACTCCTGGACATCCTTGAGGTCGGCCTCGTGCAACGCGATTCTCAGAAATCGGACTAACAGGACTCGGTCGCGTTCGGGAAGTTCATCCGCTCGCGGTGGCATTTCGCCCTGTTGAATTCGATCATGAATCTGCACCCACCGTTTTCGAACTCCCGCATCGCCGAGCTTCCAGTCAGTCCGACTCAGATTGAGTTTCCCTTCTGAAGTCTCGTCACCATGACAGGCAGCGCAGTGCCGATCCAGCAGAACTCGAATGTCCTGCTCGGAAGCAATCGCACCCGACGACGTGCTGAGCGGGACGAATATCATCATCGCACTCAACAGGTGTGACACGTTCAAGTGACGACGACTCATTGCATCCTCCGAGAACGTTTGCGATGTTCCAGTCCGTGGCAGAACGATGGGATAACCGACAGTAAAACAGGGTACGACGAGCACAAAACACTCGCCAGCGTTGTGTCGGACACGTCGGTGCGAAACAGAATGCGATTACGAAACAAAGTCTCGATACTCGGTACCCAATGGCTCATTAAGCAGGATTTCCACGTTGGCGATCAGTCGGCAAACCACGCCGTCAAATAAGCTCGCCCCTTTCTCGGCTGAGGCGAGATCCGGTCGTCCGGTGAATCCTTCGCGAGTCCGCTGACACATGTCGCGACTTAGAAACACGCCGTTGAGTGAATCGCTCACGAGTTCTCCGGCATCCGCCAATAGATCGCGCACGACGAGTTCCGGTCGAACATGCAGCATCATTGACGTCTCGAACTCACACGCGTGCCCCACAAACTTCTGGCCACCCTCAAGCGTCTCGTGAATCAGCTGATCGGCTCCAGACCAATAGGAGCCCGCTGCCAGCAAAGCGTTTGGATACGCAGGCTGAAGCTGGCGTACGGCCATCCTCATCGGATCAATGTTGCCGCCGTGACCGTTGAGAAACAGGATTCGCCGATAGCCGTCATCCAGCAGCGACCTCGCAATATCGCACAGAGTGGCGACGTAGATGTCGAGTCGCGAGTCCAGCGTTGCTCCCAGTCTGAGATGGTGCGCACTTGCGCCCAGCCAGACGGTCGGAGTCAACAGGACCTGGCTGGATAATTGCGACTCGACAGCTTCCGCCACTGCAGTGCAGAGAATCGTGTCGGTCCCGGTCGGCATGTGAGGACCGTGCTGCTCCACAGCCGCTATGGGAATCAGCACGACAGTTTGGTCGCGATCGACGGCAGCCAGTCGCGGTGACGTCATTTCCTGAAACTTCATCCGGTCTACTTCCTTTCGTGTGTTACGCTGCGAAGCCACGTTCGCCAGGATGTGCAAATCGTGGCCGACCCTCGGGCTGGCGATCAAGGCCATTGGCAGGTTAGTTTCACTCCGCTGCATTGGTCAGACGTTTGTAACCGGAAACACAGCAGGACGAAGAACTATGAGCCCGTTCAATAATCAATGCGCAGCTGTTGTCGTGATACTGAGCCTCGTTTGCAACATTGCCTTCGCCGCAGAAGCGAAACTCCTTCCGGTCGCACAACCTGGTACCGGGGGATACCTCTCCGGCAAGCTGATCTATGAAGTTGAAGGTCGACCGACTCCACAGTGCCATGCGTCGACGATTGCTGAAACGTCAACGGGGCTGGTTGCCGCCTGGTTTGGAGGGACTCGAGAGAGCGATCCCGATGTTGGTATCTGGGTCTCTCGGCACGACGGCCGGAAGTGGTCGACACCAGTCGAAGTTGCGGACGGTTCAAAGGGGGAGGACAAGGACTATGCTTGCTGGAACCCCGTGCTGTTTCAGCCGGGAAACGGTTCGTTGATGCTCTTCTACAAAGTCGGCGTCAGTCCACGGCTTTGGTGGGGTGCTTTGATGACGTCCGACGATGGCGGCAGGACGTGGTCGCCGTCGCGCAGGCTGGGACGCAACGATTCGCTTCCAGAAGCGAATCGGAATCTGCTTGGACCGGTAAAGAACAAGCCGATCCAACTCGCAGATGGCTCCATCCTCTGTCCGAGCAGTACCGAAAACGAAGGCTGGCGAGTTCACTTTGAGCGGACCAGAGATCTCGGCGCGACCTGGGAAGTCATCGGACCAATCCACGACGCCAGCAGCTTCAACGCGATTCAGCCAAGCATTCTCACGTACTCAAATGGGCACATGCAGATCCTTTGCCGGAGTCAGGAAAGTGTTCTGGCTCAAAGCTGGTCGCATGACGGAGGCAAAACCTGGGGGGCCGTGACGGCAACTGACTTGCCTAATCCGAACTCCGGCACCGATGCCGTTACGCTCGCAGACGGTCGTCAACTAATCGTCTACAACCACACCGTGCGCAAAGGTGAGTTTCCCGCAGGTCGCAATATGCTGAACGTGGCAATCTCTGAAAACGGCAAAGAGTGGAAGCCGATTCTGACACTGGAGAAAGAGAAAAGTGAGTTTTCCTATCCGGCGGTGATCCAGACGGCTGACGGAAAAGTGCAGATCACCTACACGTGGAAGCGGCAAAGTGTCAAACACGTCGTCCTTGATCCAACGAAAATCCGTTGACACAACGGCGGTTCCACAAGTCCGAACCCGGAGCCGCCCTGCCCTCGCGAGTCATGACGACGAAAGTTCAGTCGCCACCGGGAGTGTCGCCTGACGCTGGTGGTGTTGTTTCCTGTATCGGGAGTGTCAGTGCCAGCGCGATCGTTGCCCAACCGGTTGCACTGGTTGAAATGAACTGGTCCTTTTCGTGTGGGAAGCCGGTCTCGAAGTAAGGTTGAAACGCCTTCGCTCGTGTGGCGACATGCCATGAACCGTCGTCGAGTTGAGTGTCGAGCAAATATCTGATCCCCGATTCGATCACAGAATCGGTGCTCTTTGTGTCTCCACGGAGCAAAGCCACCAGGACACTACCCGTCGCGTACGCGTCGCTCTTCATGTCCGAATTCTGCGCCCAGCCGCCATCTTTCTGCTGGTCATGGATCAGTTCGTCGCGAGCAGCATCGATCTGTTCCCTGTCAGCATCCACGTAGGGCAGGCTCCGGAATCGGAAGACGCGATCTTCCGTGTCTCGGGCCTCAGCAGCTTGCAGCCAGTTTCGAACCACTTCGATCCGGGCGACAGTTTCCGGTTGTTGTTCCTCGGTGGTGAAAACTCGTAAAGCTCGCAGCGCCAGATATGTATTTGCGAAGTCGCTGCCCGACGATGGTGGGCGTGTCCCTGCCTGGTGCCATCGTTGGTCGGTCTTCTGGAAGGACAACAGATAGTGAGTGACCGCTGACGTGATCTCATCCGGTTTCCAGTCGCCGGCTTCCAGCGTCCACAACGCATAGCCGGCAGTCATCACTCGACCGCCCTGGCCGCGTCCTTCGAGATAACCCTTGAGACCTCGCTTCAGATGTGCGGCCGTATGTTCGAGCTGCGAATGAAACACTTCCTGGTCAATCTGGAATCCATGTTTGCGAGCCTCGGCCAGCGCGAATACCGGCAGAGCCTGACTATGGCAGGTAAAGCATTGCCGTTCCTTCGCAGATCCTGCGGCCGCTTTCTCCAGCAGAGGAATCGATCGGCGAATTGCAGAGGCGACGCGATCAGCAGATGGCGATTCTTCAGCACAGATCGCGACGTTCATCGTCCCAGGGTAAATCGCTACGAGCACCAGCACCATTCTGCATGACATCAGAGCCTGCCTTTCAAGATTCCGCGTTCGTTGTCTGAAATTCAAAACGACTCAAAATCAGCACTGCTGCCACTGATCTGAGGCTTCTGGAGATTGCCGCGTGGAGGTCAAACGGCAGTAGTTTTACGGGATAGGACGTCGCTCGACGTCCACAATCTGGAAATTGTCGTGTTTTCAGAGTCGAGCTCGTGGCAAAATTGTCGGGATCTCTGTAGCTTGCCGCCCAGTCTGAGCCCTCGAAGCTTACACAACTTCGAAATCATTCGGCCTTGTTGGCCGACGCTGGATGTCTGGAACGCGTGTTCCCGCAATCCTCAATGGCTCTCAGGCGACAGGTCTTCTGAATGTTCTCGCTGGTGATTTCACCGATTGTCGAGAACTCGTCAAGTGAATGAAGCGGCGTCGCCATCTGTGTTAACTGTAAATAGATGCGCACGCCCAATTGCTACTTCGCTGTTTGACGCACGCGTACTCGCTACTTTTGTCGGGACATTCGCCTGACAATCGCGGCGACCACTACGATCGGAAGAGTCTGAATGTCTGACCATAGCACCCAGGATCCGTCGAATAACGATGTGAATCCTTCCCCATTCGAAACGTTCAAAATGTCTGAGTCTGCGCCCGCTATCGACCCCATCGATTTGTTGCTCGCAAGGTCTGAGCACTCGTGCTCAGTGGAATTCCTCAGTGAGGATACTGAGAACCACGAACCAGTTGGAACTCAGCAGGAAACGTTGACTCCGTCACCCGCGATGATCGAACCCGTCGCCGTCAAACTCGTCGCCGTCGAACCTGTCGTGGCGGCAATTCAGCCCGTTGCCATTTCCGGATCTGAATCCGAACCGGCGACAGTGTCCGACGAGCCGCGTTTCATTGATCTCGCTCTGCGTGACGAAGTTCAGGAAGCCGTGAAGGCCTCCGGCTACGACAAGCCGACCGCCATCCAGTCAGAGATCATTCCGCACATGCTCGCAGGTCGCGATGTGCTCGCCCAGTCACAGACTGGCACCGGAAAGACGGCCGCATTTGCGCTGCCGATCCTTTCGAGAATCGAAATCGGTCGCAAGAAACCACAGGTTCTGGTGCTTACACCAACTCGTGAACTGGCAATTCAGGTCGCGAAGTCGTTCTCGACCTATGCCGGTTCCCTGAAAGGATTCTCCGTCGCGGCTATCTACGGCGGCAGTGACTACTCGACGCAATTCAGGCAGTTGCAACACGGTGTTGAAGTCGTTGTTGGAACGCCAGGTCGAGTGATCGATCATATCAAGCGAGGTACGCTGGACCTGAGCGAACTCAAATGTCTGGTGCTCGACGAAGCCGATGAGATGCTCAACATGGGCTTTCTCGACGACGTCAAGTTTGTCCTGGAGCACACTCCCAATGGTCGACAGGTCGCTCTATTTTCAGCGACGCTTCCGCCGCCGATCCGCACCATCGCCCAGCAGTATCTGAACGATCCAGCCAGAATCACCATCAAGATGAAAACAATGACGGCCGACTCGATTCGGCAACGAGCATTGTTTGTCATGGCGCGAGACAAGGTCGATGTCCTGAAGCGACTCCTGGAGGTCGAGGAGACCGACGGCGTCATCATCTTCACGAATACGAAAGACGCATCGGTCACCATCGCGGAGCAATTGAACCGCGAAGGCCTGTCCGCCATCGCACTCAACGGCGACATGCCTCAGAAAACTCGTGAGCGAACGATCGAACAGCTCAAAGCCGGACATCTCAACATCCTTGTGGCCACCGATGTCGCCGCTCGCGGCCTGGATGTTACTCGCGTCAGTCATGTCTTCAACTTTGACGTTCCTCAGGACAGCGAGTCGTACATTCACCGTATCGGACGAACGGGAAGAGCCGGTCGAAACGGCGAGGCGATCATCTTCCTAACGAATGCGCAGCGAGGAAGACTGAAGTTCATTGAACGGGCTACAAAGCAGGAAATTGAAATCGTTCAGCCCCCAACCGCTGACGACATTAACGCGATCCGAATCAAACGATTCACTCAGCGTATCGCTGAAACAGCAGCCGGACACGATCTCACGATTTTCGAGACGATGATCACACAATTCGCCGAGGAATCGGAGACACCAATTGTAAAGATTGCTGCAGCCCTGGCGCAAATTGGACAACAGGGACGACCGTTCCTCGTGAAAGATCAGCCCCGACGCAAAGAATTCGAACGTAGCGAAAGCCGCGGCGATCGCGTCAGTCGCGGAAGCACCCCGCAACGAGCTCGCAACGCCGAGTCCGGGAAACCGGACAGCCGCCAGATTGGACCTCCAGCCGCTGGCAAAGATCGTTACCGGATTGAAATCGGGTGGAATGACGGTGTGAAAGTTGGCAACATCGTCGGAGCCATTGCGAACGAAGGTGGCATCGGTGGTGAGCATATTGGCCCGATAAAGATTCATGATTCCTTCGCGACGGTTGACCTGCCCGCAGGCATGCCTCGCGAGATTTTCAATACGCTGCAACGTACCCGAGTCGCCGGCAAGCCGATGCAAATGACGCTCGCCAACGACGCGACTGCCGGACCAGCTGCTCGACCCGCAAGAACTTTCAAGAAAGACGGTCCACGACGCCCAGGCGAACATGCCGGCAAAGTGCCGTCACGCAGCAAATCGGTCGACATTGGGAAACACAAGAAGCGTAAGCACAGAACGCAGCCTCAGGATTAGCCTCGGATGAGGAATCAAAGTCGCCTTTCGCTCTGCATAAGTATGCGGTCTTTTGCGTCGCAAGAAAGCTTGCGCTTTGTGACTCCGTGCGACAAACTGTGATTTGTTTCCGACGAAGCAACATCAATGCCGGGCGAGCGGCGGATATCAGTCCGCCGACTCAGCAGAATACGGCGGATCGTGTCGATATGGCGATCTCCCATGTAGACTGAATCTGGATTCTGCAGCAGTCGCTGCGGAGAGATTCCTGGGCGTTGACTGAACAGGTTCTTTGCCATGCAGCGGTTTTTCATTCGTTGCCTTTCGTTCTACGTGTTCGTTGCCCTGCCCATCCTGTCTCTCGGTCAAGACAACCCCGCCTTGGAATCGGCGCGGTCAACGAGTGCTGCGTCGATCAGCTATCAACGAGACGTCTGGCCAATCGTGCGTCGTCATTGCCGAGGTTGCCATTCCCGCACTGACGCCAAAGGCGGGCTGAGCATGGACTCGGTGGCGGACATGCTTAAAGGTGGCGACGGCGGTCCTTCCTTCACACCGGGCAAAGCGGATGGCAATCTGTTGCTTGAGATGATCTCAGGAGATCAGCCGGAAATGCCAAAGCAGCAGCCAGCGTTGTCAGCAGCCAAAGTCGAGATCATTCGAAAATGGATTCTCAGCGGAGCAAAGGACGACGCCGACCTCGGCGACCTGACTCCGAAAGTTGTGATCCCCGAGACCTACATGTTCGCACCCGCCGTCACCAGCGTCGCGATCAGCCCTGACGGAGCACGAATCGCCGCCGCCTGTCGAAGCGAGCTTGTTCTGTTTCCCGTTGAGGGAGACACCCCACCAGAACGGATCCCAACCGAGTGCGACCTCTTGACACACGTGGAATTCAGCCCGGACGGAACCAGGCTTGTCGCGGTCGGTGGATCGCCCAGCAGCTTCGGTGAAGTCCGCTTTTACGATGCGAAATCGGGTGCTCTGATTTATTCGCGGCGTGTCGGTCACGATACGCTGTTTCGAGGTGCTTTTTCTCCAGACGGCACTGCGGTAGCCGTTGGAGGATCTGACGGAGCGGCACACATCGTCCCGTTTGATCAGGCTTCCGCAGTGAAAAGCTTTCCCCTCCACAGTGACTGGGTGTTCGACGTTGACTGGACACCAGACGGCAAGATGCTGGTCACGGGTGGTCGCGATAAAGCGACCAAAGTCAGTAGTGTCGAAACCGGCAAGCTGCTTCGGTCTGTCGATATGTCCGCCGAGAGGGTGCAGACTGTTTCGTGTACCGCCGACTTCGCATTCTCGTCGGGCCTGGCCAGAACCCTGAGCGGGTTCGAATTCAAAATCGCGCTGAGCGGAATCGAAGTCACAGGAGCAGGAAACGGAGCACGACCCATCACCAACCGGGCGCAATACGTGAGGGGAATGGAGTCGCAGCCGGGCGAAGTGTTCACGATGGCCACAAGTCTTGACCGCAAACTGCTCGCAATCGGCGGAGCGTATCGCGAGATTCGAGTCTACAAGACTGACGATCGCACCCGTATTACGCTGATTCCGAATCTGCCTGCCACGGTCTATTCGGTGAGTCTGAATCGGGATGGCACGCGACTGGCTGCTGGCGGTCGTGATGGCCAGGTTCTGATCTACGAAATCCCCAGCGGAACACTGATTCGATCGCTGGTTCCAGTCCCGGTTGCCACAACTGCAGGCGTAACAGCTTCGTAGATTCGCTGGTTTCCCGTCTGCATGCCCTCGCGGGGATTGCTGTCGCGCAGGAATTGAGACAGGCGTTGCGGGGGATATCGAAGATGCGTCCAGCTTCTCTGCGGGACCTCTGCGTTCAATATCGTGACGCATGAGTTTTGAGACAGGCGGGACGCGAATATGAGTTAGAAGTTTTACGAGTGTCACTCCGCAATCGTCTCATTCGTGACCACTTGAGGGCTGGAACCACGTACCGCATGATTTTCGTGAGGTTTTGGTTCCACCTTACTGGAAGGTTCAATTGGGAGCGGTTAAAGTCACCTCGTTGGTTACGGGTGTGGACGGACCAGTAGTTGGTCCATCGCAAGTCGTGCTGCGGACATGATCGCAACGAAAACTCGTAAGCAATTAGTGAGAAACAAGTTGCAAATATCGCCTCCTTAGCTCAATCGGCAGAGCAACTGACTCTTAATCAGTAGGTTGTTGGTTCGATTCCAACAGGAGGCACTTCAGAAGCCGTGAACCCGTAAGGGTTTACGGCTTTTTTCGTGCGCGGACGAAAGAGTGGATCGCTGTTCGGTTCTCCCTCGGTGCTCCCTTCAGTTTCAAAACAGGTCAGGGACGCAGCACGCTGACTGCCGCAAGTTCGCCACCCGAAAAGCGAGACTTGGCGACGCTTGCCAGGCGGAACAGATACGCAGTACGGTCGGTCAGTGTGCTGGCACCAAGCGGAACAACAAAAACGCCAGTTCTGGTGTTGACTTTCACGATCCAACCACGAGCAAGAAGCTATGGCCGGCAGAAAACCTCAATGGCCGTTCGTCTGTAAGCAATTACAGGACATTATGAGCCGTGGCGAGCCGTTCACGACGATGGCGGACTTTGCGAGTCGATTACAGGTTTCCAGCCGCACGATTCACAAGGCAATTCATAGCGACCGCCAGTTGCACAAGTGGGCACAAGGCGGGACCAAAACGGCAAGGGTCACTCGACGCCTGTTTGAGTTGATGAATTCTGAGGCCGATCCCTCGTACATGTCGCACCGGGCGAGAGAATTCGGCTGTTCATACTCAACCGTACACAAAGTGATTTTTCAGAA
>JAQBWV010000103.1 GCA_027624335.1 Planctomycetota bacterium | reverse complement strand
CTTCGTGATCAAAGCTGGGTCGAGACCCAGCCTACGTCGCTTCCTCAGGGTAAAATCGAGTTGGACGCAATTCTGGTTGGTCATCGATAGTGCTCATCATTGAAGCGTTCTTTGTCAGCCAATCGGGATACGCCGGATCCAGTGGATTAGCCACACGTAGTCCGTAACCGTTGGAATCTATTTCACCAGTCCCATAGAGCTTACCGTACTCTCGAAACTCATCCGGAAACGGAAAGTCGATCGCCGCCTTCAGATTCTCCCAATTGCTCTCATCTGAAGAACGAAGTGGGCGGCTCGGCGGTTGAACAAGTTCTGTTAGCAGCTTCAATTCAGCCGACTCTTGATCCGGTGACATTATTACCCCTTTACTGACAACGAGTGCAACTGTCAGTCCGGACGTCCGTCTGCTATGCGATGATCGTCATCCGCAATGCTCAGCAGTTTTTCGGTGGATGCATCAGTATTAGTTTGGACAGAGCGGGAAAACGCCGTGGCATTGAACTTGCGTTATTCATTTTCTGGATACGTGGACACCTTCAGTTGTAATTGCTCGCACAGTGTTGCCAAAACAGATTTGCTGTATAACGCCCACTCTGAACTGCGTTTCGCAGTCAATAGACGCTCCCTATCGGCATCTGGTAACGCCTGCCAACCTTCTACGGAAACACCGAACGGGATGGTATCCTCACAGTCTTCACGTGGAGGCTGAACCCGGACTTCGTCCATCCAGGTTTTCCCATTTGAATTCGAAGTGTCCCATTCAGCTCTGCTGGCGACGATCTTCGGCATCAATGAGCTGTTCAAGGTGGCTGCATCCTTTAGACTCATTTGACCGTGGCTGGCATACCCAGCATGAACCTCAAATGCATCAGAAATCAGGCCTACTACGGCGGAGGCGGTAACCTGATCATCAAGCTCACGCTCAACTTCTCGGACAAGTTCTACACAGGTGCATCCCTCAGACTGATAAGTAAATTATCTCTGTTCTCACTCATTTTGAAAACTCCACAATCACTTCGTGATAATCACCTTTAGCCCCCTCTTCGCGTATGATTTTTACATTTGTGAAACCAGCCCCGGTTGCCCACTTACCAGTCTTGGTACTCTTCGCGCAAGTGTCAGGCGACTTGTTGGCACTAATACACGTATTGTAAATTCTTAAGTTGTCTTCAAATCCTTCGACTTCCAACCATTCAGCCCTGACAGTTGTAGCACGTCTGCCAAAGTGCTTGATCATTGCCTCAAAGAACTCATGTCCTTTGACCCGACAAGTCTTTCCCTTCTTCGGCTTTGCGACAACGGTGAATGTTATAACATTTCCTTTTCTCCTCGCAGTAATGTAACACTCTGGGTTTGAGCAGTCTTCAGCGCTGTATTTGCCCAGGTCCATTGGCGATACGGTTGGCCGCAAGCTCGGATTCACTGAAGTGTTGTGAACAAGAATACCTGCTTCGCTGACTCGATAGACGTGATCACCTTGTACTTCGATGTTGAATACCGCTTGACTTCGTTTGGCTTCACTGACTGACACGATGGTCGATGGACCGGCGAGCGTCTGCAGTCACGTAGGCTGGGTCTTGACCCAGCTTTGATCACGAAGAAATTGCTGGGTCGAGACCCAGCCTTGTCGCTGAACCACGAATGACGTGGTCGGAAGTCGGGAACTTAATTCGTGCTCATTCCTGACTGTACCCGCAACAGTTCGCAGGGAGTTTCGAATTGTCAGACGGTTGCCACTGCAGGCGTCAGGTACTTGTCGACGTCGTTGGACACGATGACACCATAGTTCACCGCGCCGAGCCAGCCTGACATGATGATTCCGACGGAACCTGCATGGAACAGTCCGCCAACCTGTTCGGGCAGCCTGCGGCTGACGTCGAGTCCTTCGAATTTCGTTCCGAAGGACGAGCCTCGCCAGTGCTTCGTGTAGTGCTGAAAAGTGACCGGCGTTGAGGCTTCGGCGTGGTCGACTTTCTCTCGGATATCTGGAACGTATTGTTCCAGGCAGTCGAGCGTTGTCTCCACAAGGTCCTGCTTCGATGCCTTGTACTCTTCTTCCGACAGGTTGCCCCAGTCTTCGAAGCGGGCATTGGTCGACGACACGATAACATAACGGTCGTGGCCGGGGCGCGTCTGAGGATAATAAAACGAGAAGGTTCGGCTGCTGACGTTGCGGCTGAGGATTGCTTCAATGTCGAAGCCGCGATGCTCGGAGTGAAACAGCAGATCGCCGCAGTAGTCGAAAGATTCTCCCGGCTTCAGGGCGATATAAACCTGACAACTGCTCGTGTTGAGGCGAACGGCTTTGGCCTCTTCGACATAATCGTTGTCCAGATTCTCGGCGCCGACGAGGTCGAAGATTGTCTGTTTGAGGTTGGCGTTCGAGAGGATGGCGTTGCAGCCGATGCGGCGACCGTTGACGACGACTCCGGAGACCTGTCGATCCGGGCCAAGTTCGATCTTCTCCACCTGGCAGCGAATTCTTATGTCGACCCCGTTCCTGACCATCTCATCCCTCATCTGATGAATGAGTTTGTCGGTACCGCCCTGGAACGTGAACACGCCTTTGCTCATGAAGTTTGAAAAGACGATTCCGTATGTGATCGCCGGGTCTTCCAGTGTGGAACCGTTGGCGTAGGTAATCGGTTCCATGAGCAGGCGGACGACGTCGTCGCGACCGGGAAAGAACTGATCGAACAGTTCTCGAGTGGTCATCTCCTGACCGTCATAGAAGTTCATTTTCCGGGCTGCGGTGAAGAAACCGTCGACAGTCTCGTGTGGGATGTTGAACTTCTCAGTGATGAGCCGCGTGAAGTCCTGGCGGTCGAAGGTGGTTTCCAATGAGAACTGCGGATTCTCGAAGCGAATACCTTTGAGCTGCACAATCGAATCTGCGATCTCCTGAGTCCAGTACTTGCGGCATGACTTGACCATCCCAATCGGGAAGCCGTGCAGCGAGATATCAAAGATGTGACCATTGCGCCGTTTGAACCAGGTGGCCATTCCGCCGAGCTGATAATGATGCTCCAGCAGCAGCACGGAGCGACCCTGTCGTGCCAGCGTGTTGGCGGACGTCAGCCCGGCCAGACCGCTGCCAATGACAACGACGTCGTAGTGATCTTTAGCATCTTTGAGAAAGTCTTTGGCCATAACTCCACCGAATATTGCCGGATGAGCCTGTTCAAATCCGGATATAACTGACGACCTGCAGCCGCACGCAAATAGTGCAAGCCTGGGAGTTTATTGGACCCCGGAGCGAAAACCAAACCAGGTGAAATCAATGCTCGCGCAGTTGGCAGATCACTGCTTCCACGGGAACGTTTCGCCAGTGAGGACTTCGAAGGCCTCGATATACTTCTCACGAGTCTTTGTCACGATGTCGTCCGGCATGGCTGGCGGCGGACTGTTCTTGTCCCAACTTGTCGATTCCAGCCAGTCGCGGACAAACTGCTTGTCATACGAAAACGGACTTTGACCGGGCTGATAGCGATCAGCGGGCCAGTAACGTGAACTGTCCGGAGTCAGGACCTCGTCGATGAGAATGATCTCATCACCATCCAGTCCGAACTCGAACTTCGTGTCGGCCAGGATGATGCCTTTTTCGAGAGCATACTCAGATGCCTTCTGGTAAATGCCGATGCTGATGTCACGCAGTCTGGTTGCCAGTTCAATGCCGATGCCGTTGCAGGTTTCTTTGAACGAGATGTTTTCGTCGTGGCCGGTTTCCGCCTTTGTCGCTGGAGTGAAGATCGGCTCAGGCAGTTTGTCCGCCTGCAGCAGTCCGGACGGAAGCGGGATTCCGCAAACTGTCTGACTTGTCTGATACTCTTTCCACCCGGAGCCAGCCAGGTAACCTCGTACCACACACTCGATCGGTACAACTTCTGTTTTGCGGACAACCATACTGCGCCCCTGCAGTGATGAAACGTCGGTTCCGACGGGGAGGGGCAGGGTGGTCGGGTCAAGACTCAGCACGTGATCATTCACGTCGAGTCGTTCGAACCAGAACCGGCTCACTTGAGTGAGGACTCGGCCCTTGTCAGGTATTCCGTTAGGCAGAACCCAGTCGAAAGCGCTCAGCCGGTCTGATGCCACGAAGAGCAACCGATCGCCGAAATCATAGATGTCCCGGACCTTGCCCCGTCGAGGTTGAGTTCCCGGAAGCGAACTTTGAAGTACTGCGGTGGACATTGTGGCATTCACTCAAACAGGCTGATTTGTCATGGCGACAAACGCTCGCTGAAAGCCAGACTGCCGCGATTCGTCCGGAGTGTATCGGCGCCTCAGATCGTTGAACAGTAGCGGAACCGTGACTACACTGGCTGGTTCTTTCAGGGCTATTCTGGCCACTGTCTGGTAGTCTCAGCTCTCCTCTTTCGAGGTGGTTACGGAATCGTTGAGGCTGCTCCGGAACGGAATTCCGATTATGTAACTCGTCGCTCTCTGCGCTTCTTTCTGATGTCCGAGCGATGCACGTCAACACTTTGTCGAAGCAAACCGTTCCAGCAGCAGATTGAGGTTCCTCTATGGGGGTCATGCGGTTCACAGTCCATCCGGAAGGGCTGTTGGATACTGAAATTGATCTTTCCCGAGCCCATATCAGCGGCTTTGACGGACGAGTTTTCGCTGCACGCCTGGAAGTCGATGGCGACACCATCGAATTGCGGAGAGTCAGTTCAGACAGCGGCAAACTGCAGATACCTTACCCTGTCGAGGGCATTGGAAAGCCGATTGTCAGCACCGCCAGTATTCGAGAGCACGAAGAACCTTACATCCTGTCGCTCGAACTGGCTCGTGGGAAAATCTGCCAGGTCAGAAACCAGCTGGCTGCCTGGGAAGGACTCGGGATGCAGATTCCCGATGAGTTCCGCGAGGTTCACAGGGAAGCTCACCATTTCTTTGCCCAGGCGACCGCAGCGAAACCCAACATTGGAGAAGTCACTCGACTGGCAGATCAGGCGATCGCAAAAGCGTTCTCGGCGTCTGACCAGCTTGTAAAGGCTTATAGCAGACAGCGTCTTTCCATTCGCTTCAAACGAACACCTCAGCTTCCGGTGTCATTTGGCTGTGGCCTGAACTGTGTCGACGCGCCCTACAAACATAGAGACCAGTTTCTCGAAACTTTCAACGCTGCCGCCGTCCCGGTTGAATGGAACAAGATCGAGCCGAATGAAGGCGAATACAATTGGGATGCCTGCGACGAACTCGTCTCGTGGGGTCTGGAGCATCGACTGCTGATGCGAGGTGGGCCACTGCTGGATTTATCGTCGACCGGGCTGCCGACCTGGCTTCAGCAGTGGGGACATGATTTCTTCAATCTGCAAAGTTTTCTGTGCGACTTTGTTGAAACTGCAATTTCTCGATACGCCGGCAAGATTCGGTTGTGGGAAATCTCTTCGCGAGTCAACACGGGTGGCTCGTTCAACTTGACAGAAGAAGAGCGGTTGACGCTGGTCGCTCGCACCCTCGAAGTTGCTCGAAAGAGTGACGAAGAAGGTCAGTTGATGATTCGGATTGAGGATCCCTGGGGGGCCTATCAGTCGGCCGGAGATCACCGGCTTTCACCGATTCAATTCGTTGATGCACTGCTGCGCTGTGGTGTTGGCCTTTCCGGTGTTAATCTGGAAATTCCCGTTGGCTATGACGCACGCGGAAGTTTAATGAGAGATTTGTTGGACTTGTCGCGACTTCTCGACCAGTGGAGCTTGCTTGAGATTCCGTTGAACGTGACGCTCGCATTTCCGTCATCGGGCGGAAATGATCCTAAGGCAGCCGAGGATATTCACGTTGCGGCAGAAGGCTGGCGGAGTCCCTGGAGTGAGCAGGCTCAGGTCGAATGGATCGAAAGTGTCGTCCCATTGCTCATGGCCAAGCAGTCGGTCGTAGGGATCTACTGGAGTCACCTGACTGATGCGGTTGGGCACGTTTTTCCGCATGCCGGACTGATCGACGCTACCAGCGCTCCAAAGCTGAGTTTCGAAGCGCTGCTGAAACAGCGTAACGGTAAGTGGCAGTGACGAAATGAAGCGTGCAGCCAGGTAACGCACCCTGCCAATACTCATCAATGCCAGCGTACAGCAGAACTCGCCGCTATTCAGTTGCGTCCTTACCGGACCACCAGTTCGAGATTCGTTCCGCGGCGGCTTCACCGCTGGAGACGCAGTCGGGAATTCCGACGCCTGAATAGGCATTGCCCGCCAGTTCGAGACCGGGAATCGCTTTGGCAAGTTCGTAAATTCTCGCGACACGTTCGCAATGCCCGAGGTAATACTGTGGCATCGAGCGTTCGTAACGGCAGACCTCCATGAAGTCCGGTTCTCCACGTATGCCCAGTATCGACTCCAATTCTTTTCGCACGATGTCGATGATTGTTTCATCACGGTGTTCGAGCATTTCCGGCTGCATCGCGCCTCCGACAAACGTTCGCAGGAGCACGTGGCCATCCGGTGCTCGTCCAGGAAACTTGCGACTCGTGAACGAGACCGCAAGTACCTGTCGCCGCTCAATGGCCGGAATCACCAGGCCGAATGCGTCGAGCGGATGTTCGATGTCCGCCAGACGGTGGCCGCTGACGACGACTGCCGCCGACGAATATTCAATTCCGTAAAGGAGGTCGGTCAACGCTGCAAGTTCAGATGAGGATTCTTCCGGGACCTCTTTCGAAGCTGGCGGTTCAAGAACGCGTGCGGCGTGAAAGGCTGGCAGTGCCAGGACGACGCCATCAAATTCCTGTCGTGTCCCTGACTGCAGGGCCACGGTGTATCCGGAAGTACGGCCGAGTGAAACGGCAGCAACAGCGTCTCCGGTTTTCGTGTGAGCGTGCTCGCTGATGATCTCTGCCAATCGATTCAGCAAGTCGGAGATGCCGCCTCGTGGTGCTGTGAAAAGTCCGTAGCGAGCACCACTGCCGTCGCTCTCGCGAGCGGTCGCCTGCTTTCGAGAGGCCACGATCAGGCTGCGGTGCTGGCGTTCCATTTCGAGAAACCGAGGCAATGTTGCTTTCAGACTCAGCTTCTCCGGATCGGCGGTATAGATGCCTCCAACCAGTGGTTGAATGAGCCGATCAAATGCCTCTTTGCCGAATCGTCGCCGCACAAATCCTGCCAGCGTTTCGTCCGTCGACTCCTTCCGACGAGGCACCAGAAACTCAAGTCCCATCCGCAATTTGCCGAGCGGCGAAAAAATGCGTGATTTCAGAACCGGCCAGACTTTCGCCGGGCTGATCAGCATGAAGCCTTCCGGTATACGAACGGGCTTGCCATTCCTTAGAACCAGCGACCCGCGATACGCCAACTCCGTTGGAATCAGTTCTTCGGCGAGACCGATCCGCTGACAAAGATTCACCGCCGCCGGCTGATTGGTGATAAACATGTCCGGCCCCGTTTCCACGAGGTACTCGCCGATTTGCCTCGTCTCAGCGACGCCCCCCAGCGAGTTGCTGGCTTCGAACAATGTGACTTCGAATGATTGGCTTCCGTCTCTTGAAAGTTCGATCAGCCGATGAGCGGCCGCCAGTCCCGAGATCCCGCCTCCCACGACTGCGATTCGCATGGAGCGGGAATGGTGTGAAGAATCAGTCATCGATTGATGTTCGGCTCAATGTGGGGCCCGCAGTGCGAACCGAAATGCAATCTGGTCCGCACGACGGTCCAGCGTAACGCTATTCATCGATCGGGTAATCAGACGGTTACTTCGCCGGTCAGTGTGTGAAGTGCTCCGGCGTAGCGATCGCGAATTGGCTGGACGACGTTCCTGACGAAAGCATCCACCTGCTCGGGAGCGCGTCCAACGAATCGTCGTCCGTCGAGCGCGCCAGTGAGATCGACACTGGCAAACGCCGAGTCCGCAGCCAATCGCTCCATCAAATCGTTGGCCAATCCATGCTCCTTAACCTGCCGGGCGGCTTCCTGACTGTGTACTCGAATCCGCTCGTGAAGCACCTGCCGATCGCCACCGGCCTGCACGCCGGCCATCAGGATTTCCTCGGTCGCCATGAACGGCAGTTCTTCGTTGAGATGTTTCTCGATCGTCCTGGGATAGACCACCAGGCCGCCCGCTACGTTCTGATAAAGAATCAGAACGGCGTCGACTGCAAGAAATGCCTGCGGGATCGTCAGGCGTCGGTTCGCGCTGTCATCCAGAGTTCGTTCCAGCCATTGCGTGGCGAATGTCTGGTCGGCGCTGCTCTGCAGGCTCATCACGAAACGCGCCAGCGAACACATCCTTTCAGACCGCATCGGGTTCCGCTTGTAGGCCATTGCTGAAGAGCCGATCTGATTCTTCTCGAATGGCTCTTCCAGTTCCTTTCGGCTTTGCAGAATGCGCAGGTCGGATCCCATCTTGTGTGCTGATTGAGAAATGCCTGACAGGACTCCAAGGATCTGAGCGTCAACCTTGCGGCTGTAGGTTTGGCCCGTCACCGCGTACGACTGCTCGAAATCGAACTTTTCGGTTACCAGCCGATCGAGTGCTTCGACTTTGCCATGATCACCTTCGAAGAGCGAAAGGAACGTCGCCTGCGTTCCGGTCGTGCCTTTAACACCTCGAAATCGCAGAGCGTTGATCCGGTGTTCCAGTTCTTCAAGATCGAGAACCAGGTCATAGCACCACAGCGTGGCTCGCTTGCCGACGGTTGTTGGCTGAGCCGGTTGAAGATGCGTGAAGCCGAGACACGGCAGGTCGCGATATTTTTTCGCGAAGGTTGCCAGCGCGTCGATGACTCCGACCAGTCGATTGCGAAGTAAATTCAATCCTTCACGAAGCAGAACAAGATCGGCATTGTCAGTGACATAGCAGCTGGTCGCGCCAAGGTGAATAATCCCGCGAGCATCCGGGCAGACATCGCCGTAGGCGTGGACATGAGCCATCACGTCGTGTCGCAGGTCGCGTTCGTAGGCAGCGGCGGCATCGAAATCGATGTTGTCGATGTTCGCTTTGAGCTGCGCGATCTGCATGTCAGAGATGTTCAGCCCGAGTTCTTTTTCGGACTCGGCCAGCGCGACCCACATGCGACGCCACGTGGCGTGACGCTTCTGAGGCGACCAGAGCCGTGCCATCTCGCGGGAAGCGTATCTTGAAATCAGCGGGTTCGAGTAAATGTCGTGACTCAACGTGAACTCTCCAGGTAAAAACAATCCGGGCCACATCGCGGTCCGACTGATGACTCCTCACACCCTGCCACTTCTGCCAATTCGGGAAGTCGTTTCCGACACGCTGCTAACGCATGATCGCTTTGACAAGGCCCATTCCCACAATAACGGCCACCAATCCGACGACCAGGTTGGCGATCACGTACAACGCGGCCAGACCTGGCCGGTCATTCCGGATCAGGCCGACGGTTTCATAACCGAACGTCGAAAATGTCGTCAGTGACCCCAGGCAGCCAGTCACCAGAAGTTTCTGATACAGGTCAGGGATCTTCTTCTCCGCAGCCAGCGCCATCAGGATTCCGATGAACAGGCACCCGGCAATGTTCACGGCGAACGTACCGAACGGGTACACGCGGCCAAATCGTTGAACACTCCAGACGTTCAGCCAGAGGCTGATCTGAAACCGCGAGATGGCTCCCACGAATCCACCAATTCCGACGGCCAGCCAGTCCGGCATGGTTCTGCCTGGTTTTCTGATCTGAATTCTGGTGTGCGAATGACTGCTGGCAGAACCAGCACGATGACCGAGTTTCGGAGTTTAAGTTCGAACCTCGCCAACCGCGAGTGTGGCGGAACAGGGCTGACAGATTGACCGAAAGCTGTTAACACACCTCGCTTTGCCGCGTATTCTGCCAATGAAGTTTTCGCAGCGGCATTCACCGATGCTCGGAGGCATTCATGGGAGTTCCCGTCTCGCAGATGTGGACAGTCGCAACGTATGTTTTGCGGCAGAAGCTGCGAAGGGTCGAGCGGTATCCGCTCGTTCTGATGCTCGAACCGTTGTTTCGATGCAATCTGGCCTGCGCTGGCTGTGGCAAGATTCAGCATCCCAACAGCGTCTTGAAGCGGAACCTCGACCCGGAAGAGTGCTTCCAGGCAGTCGACGAGTGCGGCGCCCCGATGGTCTCAATTCCTGGCGGCGAACCACTGCTCCATCCTCAGATTCACGAGATCGTCGAGGGGCTCGTTGAGCGGAAGAAGTACATTTACCTTTGTACCAACGCCATTTTGCTCGAAGAACATCTCGACCGGTTCACTCCGTCGAAGTACCTGACATTTTCGGTACACCTTGATGGCCTGAAAGAAGACCACGACCGCGCCGTCTGTCGCGATGGCATTTACGAAGTCGCCGTGCAGGCGATTCGCAAAGCTGTCGATCGAGGCTTCCGAGTGACGACAAACACGACGCTGTTCAACGACGCCGATCCGGAAACATGCCGACGATTCTTTGATGAACTGATGGAAGTTGGCGTTGAAGGCATGATGATTTCGCCAGGATATCCTTACGAGAAGGCTCCGGACCAGGAGCACTTTCTGCATCGAAATGAAACGCTGCGACTGTTCGCGAGGATCCTGGATAAGCCAAAGCGGACGTGGCGTTTCAATCAGTCACCGCTGTTTCTGGAATTCTTGCGAGGGCGGTTTGACCTGGAATGCACTCCGTGGGGAAACCCGACTTACAACCTGTTCGGATGGCAGAAGCCGTGTTACCTCCTGCAGGAAGGTTATTGCGGGTCGTTCAAAGAACTCATGGAAACAACCGACTGGGCTTCGTACGGGCGGTGCAGCGGCAATCCCAAATGCACCGACTGCATGGTCCATTCCGGTTACGAGCCGACCGCTGTCGCTCAGACATTCGGCAGCTGGCGCGGATTTCTCCGTACAGCGAAGGTGACGCTCTTTGGATTCGGAGCGAGCGGCTCGATTGCCGAAGCTGCTTCCGGTCAAAAACCGACGGCGGCGCAACCATTGGCCGACTCATCCCTGGTTCAGCTTCAGGAAACGATTTCGCCGATTGCCGATTCCCGTGACGATTCAGAAAACGGGCCGGAAGTCAAATCGGAAGTTGAACTATCGGTGCGTTCCTGACACAAACAACGGAATGATGAGAAGGATTCGTTGGATGGATGAGCCACTGCAGGACGAATCTCTGTGTGCTCGCGGCGGCTGGTTCGAGGACTTTACGACCCGACCAAGCAATCCACCGCTCTACCAGACGACCGCTTTCGATCTTCACGGCGTCGAGCAACTGGACGCGGTCGTCAGCGGGGTGGAGCGAGGATACATCTACACTCGCGACGGAAATCCCAATCACACAGCCTTCGCCGCAGACATTGCGAAACTGGAGCACGCGGATGCGGGGGCGGTCTGTGCCTCCGGCATGGCGGCAATTTCTGCGATCCTGCTCAGCCATCTGAAGAGTGGCGATCATGTCGTGGCCGCTCGTGTTCTGTACGGCCGAACGTCTCAGCAGCTTGAGGAGTTGACGAAACGCTTTGGAATCGAAGTAACGTTTGCCGACTCGCGAAGCTGCCTTGCCATGCGGGACGCGAGGCGAGAGAACACAAAGCTGTGTCTCGTCGAAAGCATCTCGAACCCGCTGTTGGAGGTTGTGGACCTTCAGGCACTCGTCAACGCGATGGGAGAAGTCCCCGTCGTCGTCGATAACACCTTTGCGACGCCCTGTCTGTTCCGACCGATGGAGCATGGAGCGAAACTGGTGTTTCACAGCGCGTCAAAATATCTCAACGGACACGGCGATGTGATGCTGGGCGTTGTTGCCGGTGAACGGGCCGCAGTGACACGTGTGAGAAGAATCGCCAGCCTGTTCGGGCTCAATGCGAACCCGTTTGAATGCTGGTTAGCCTCTCGCGGGTTAAGAACGCTGCCGCTGCGTGTCGAACGTGCCAGTTCCAACGCGCTTCAGATTGCCGGGTTTCTCGAACGGCACCTCGCCGTGAGCCGAGTTATCTATCCAGGACTCGCGAGTCATCCGGACTTCGATCTGGCAAGCCACGTTCTACCGCACGGTTGCGGCGGGATGTTGTCGTTCGAGCTGCAGACTGCCGAAGCGGGAGTCCGGCTCCTGCTTCGCGAACTGGCCGACACGATTCCGTTTTCGCCCACGCTGGCAGACGTTCGGACAACTGTTTCATGGCCAGCTGGAACGTCTCACAAGTTCATGGCTCCGGACGACCGTCGAGCATGGGGGATCAGCGACGGGCTATTGCGACTTTCGGTCGGGATAGATTCGGTTCAGGATGTGATCTCGGAACTCGATCGCGCCCTGAATCAAACACTGACCGCGAAGTAGACCTCGCGTGCAAATAGCCAGTTCTAAACAGCGGGCAGGATGACGCCTGCGTGCCAGTACTGTTTGAGTTCCTTGACGAGGTACAGAAACTTTTCCAGGTCGACCGGCTTGTTCATGTAGCCTTCGACGCTGAGCTGCTCGCTCTCCTGGAAATCCTCGTACGAAGAGCTTGATCCGGTCAGGACCACGACTGGGATTGTCCGCAGTTCGTCATCAGCCTTGATTTCCGCAAGAATTTCGCGACCGTCTTTTCCAGGCAGCCCTAGGTCCAGCAGGATGAGATCCGGACGCGGTGCCCGGCAGAACATTTTTCGCTGATAAATGAAATCCAGGGCGTCGTTACCATCAGTCAGCCATGTCATACGATGCTGAACTTTACCCTTGCGAAGCGCGCCAATAGTAATGCGCGCCGAGACGAGGCTGTCCTCAACCAGCAGCACTTCCATCGGGCGACCGACCGCTTGCAGTACAGACATGGTCAATCCTTTCAGCTGGCAACCGGAGTGTCTTCCAAATCTGCTCGCTATTCGACAAGGTCAGGTGTTGCAGGTGTCGTCGTCGTTGATGAGTCAATCTGGCTGCTGATCATCGGATAAAGGATGTTAACGATACCCCAGTAGATACCGAAGATCACGGCGGCGATTACGACGAGGTAGATGATCAGTCCAAATCCGCCGAGTACGTTCTCGGTAATTCCTTTGATCCATCGCCAGCGATTGTGTTTTCGCTGCTCCTTCTCAAGCTGCGCGTACTGCATCTTAAGGTTGTCGCCGCGCACATCGTGCTGGGTTTTTGCCAGTCGCTTCTTCATCAGGTCCTGGAACTCTGGATGTGCCGCCAAAGGAAGAAACCCTCCAGCCGCCCCTTTCTTCTGTGCCTGAGCTTTGACGTCCAGCACTTCCGCCAGAATCCCCTGCTGCACCTGGCGAGAGTTCATTTCCTTGACTTGCGAGTCGCCTTTCTTGTTGGTGTATCGAACGTACCAGACTGATGTGTCTTTGGCCGCCGCCGCAGCTTCAGCCTGAGTCGCGTCTTCTGCAGAAGTTCGAAACTGAGGGATCGAAACGCCGCTCGTCGTACCGCTGTCTGAAGTGACTCCCGAGCGCTGCCGACCGCGAGAAGTACGTGATGCGGTGCCGGCGCCGCTACCCGTATCGTCAATGAAGCTCAGGACTTCACTTTCAAGGCCGAGCTGGTCGAGGTCGTGCATGATCTCAGCACAGGTCGAGTACCGGTGCTTAGGCTCTTTCTGGATCATCTTATCGATCATCAGGCTGAGCTTTTCCGGCACTTTTGGATTCAGTTTCCTGGCTGGCTCGTACTGACCTTTCTCTTTGGCGACGATCAGCTTAAGAACGGAGCCACCTTCGAATGGCAGCTTGCCTGTCACAAAGTAATAGAAAGTGACGCCGAGCGCGTAGATGTCGGTTCGGTGGTCAACGTTCTTGGCATCGCGAGCTTGCTCAGGCGGCATATAAAGCGGTGTACCAAGCCCGGTTCCGCTTTGCGTCATCGACATGTCTTCGTCGTCAAGTGCCTTTGCCAGCCCGAAGTCGGCAACTTTCACGACTCCTTTCTTCGTGACAAGAACGTTGTCCGGTTTGATATCACGATGGATCAGATGCAATTCGTGAGCGTGGTTCAACGCGTCGGCGCAGCAAAGTATGACGTGAATCGCGTCCCCGATGCTCAGCGTCCCCAGTTGGTCGATCCAGTCCTGCATGCTCTGGCCATCGATGTACTCGATGCCAACATAGTTCAGACCCTTATCAGAATCGGCGGCGTAGACTTTCACGGCATTCGGATGGTCAATTCTTGCCATCGCACGGGCTTCGCGGACAAATCGCTCCACGAAGCCGGGTTTCTTAGCCATCTCTTTGGATAGAATCTTCAACGCAACGAGCCGGTCCAGACTGACTTGAGTAGCCAGATAAACCTCGCCCATTCCACCCTGACCCAGCTTCTTGAGAAGTTTGAAGTCGCCGAGCTGGACGGTCTTCTTTTTCTTCGAAGGCGTGGTTGCGCTCCCGGGCTTAGTCGAGTTCCTGGATGTATCTGTAGTTGCACCGGGCTTACTCGGCGACTGTTGTGGCACAGTCGTCTGGTCCAGGTCCTGGTTAGAGTTATCAGTGTGTTCTGGCATCTCAGACACGGCCTCGGTGCGAAGTAAAATGCCGAGAGGAGCGAGCTGTGGTCAGGTCGTTTATTCTGCACCCAGCATACTCGCGACATTCAGAAACAGTGACTCAAACGTTAAGAGCTGATGCTGAAACGCCCAGTATCGTTTCACGTGGCGATGATCACCGCTGCAAGTCGATTTTGACGATCAGCCATTATGAAACGCTGACGTGAATGAAGCAATCATGAACAGTACAGAGTGTTCGGAACAATTCGCTTACATCGTAGCGGCTGTCGGTACAAATTGCGGAGATTCAAGGGAGATTGTCTTTCAGAATGCCGTTGCGGGAAATCCGGAGTCGTAATTTGCAATCCACCATGATGCAGGCAGACGCCATGACGTGGTTCAGCCACCGGAAGCGACCAGAATGAACGCCAGGTTTTCGCCATCCTGAAGTCGACCGTTCGAACTTCCCTGCAACGGCAATTTCTCGCCGTTCAAGAATGCAGGGATATACGGGTAAAAGTGCCCGTTGGAATCAACCAGACGGCACCGCAGTTCGGGGAAGTCTGTAAACAAGATCTGGAGTAATTCTCCAATCGTTGCGGCATCAACGTCAATCTGTTTGCGACCGTCGGAATATCGCGTCAATTCGTCCGGAATCGAAACTGAAACGGGCATGATCAGCTTTCTGGCGAAGAAGACAACGAGACGGTCGGTCAATGCCGGTGAAACGTTGACGCGAATCATGACTCGGTCGGTGGTCAATCACCAGTTCACTCGTCAGGCGGTTTCGCCACTCATCAGACAAACAGATATCTCTCAAACGAGAGCTGAATCCGGTCCTGTCTTCACGCCAGTACGCAGGCGACTGGCGAGCTTGTTTCTGGCGTCGATAGAATCGAAGCTTGAAACTCAGACTTGAATTGTGAGCCTGCCCTCAGCGGAAAGTCCTGGAATGTCGAAGGTGAACGCTGTTGCGAAGAAGATTATCGCCAATGTGGAAAAGGTCATTATCGGAAAGCGTCAGGAAATCATTCTGGCGTTGATGTCGACATTTGCCGAAGGACACATTCTGCTTGAAGACGTACCAGGTGTTGCCAAGACGATGCTCGCGCGTGCGCTGTCAGTCAGCTTCGGCTGCGATTTCAAGCGGATTCAGTGTACTCCCGACCTGCTTCCCAGTGACATCTCCGGAGCATCGATTTTCAATCCGAAAACGACCGAGTTCGAATTTCGTGCCGGCCCGCTGTTCACGTCAGTGCTTCTGGCCGATGAAATCAACCGAACGACTCCGCGTACTCAGGCGGCGTTGCTGGAAGCGATGGCCGAACGACGCGTTTCCGTCGATGGCGAAACCTATCTTCTCGACCGACCGTTTCTCGTAATCGCCACACAGAACCCGATTGATCAGGAAGGGACGTTTCCTCTCCCCGAAGCGCAGCTGGACCGATTTCTCGTGCGTTTGAGTCTTGGGTATCCGGCGAGAGAGCAGGAAGGTGAAATGCTGGATCGATTGCATCGAGAGCATCCAATTGACGGCCTGAAAGCGGTCGTCACTGCTGAAGAGATTGTCGCCTGCCAGGACGCTTGTCGCGAAGTGAAAGTCGACCCGAAGGTCCGCAGTTACATTCTTGATCTCGTTTACGCGACGCGCGAGCACGACGACGTCCTGCTGGGTGGCAGCCCACGTGCCTCAATCGCCCTTTACCGATCGTCACAGGCACTCGCAGCGATTCGCGGGAATGCGTTTGTTTTGCCGGACGATGTTAAGCGAGTCGCGTCGGCTGTTTTGACGCACCGCGTCATCATTCGCCCCGAAAGCCGACTGCGACGAGTGACCGCTGCGAAGGTCGTCGAGGAGATTATTAACGAGTCATCCATTCCGACCATGAAGGAAGGCTTCGATCTCTTATGAGATGGCTGCTTGGTGCCATTGTTCTGCTGGTTATCGGGATTGTCTTTCAGTTGGGGCTTCTCGTGTACTCGATGTACGCGCTGCTGGGAGTCATCCTGCTCAGTCGCTGGCTGGCTCGGACCTGGATCGAAAGTGTCGACGCCCAACGGGACAGCAACCGGCTTATTGCGGAAATCGGTGACCGCGTCGCTGTGATTGTCGATCTTCAGAACACTTCGGGAATGCCAATTCCCTGGCTGCTGGTGGAGGACTCTGTGCCGCGGGATGCCCTGTCGTCAAAGCCGCCGAAATTGAAAGTCGACGGACAACGGGTGGCGTTGTTACAGGTCGGCCCTCGGGGGCAGAAGTCGCTGAGGTACCAGGTGACTTTTTCGATGCGCGGCTATTACCAGATCGGACCCCTGATGATCGAAAGCGGAGACCTGTTCGGACTGCATCGACGTTTTCGAGTTGTGACTGAGCCGCATTTTGTAATGGTCTATCCGAAAGTGATTCCGCTGGCAGGGTACGAGCTCGCTTCAAGACGACCGATCGGAGAAATCCGTATGGCACATCGATTGTTTGAGGATCCGACTCGCCTGGCGGGCGTGCGGGAGTATCAGCGAGGAGATTCGTTTAATCGGATTCATTGGAAGGCCACCGCCAGGACCGGAAAACTGCACAGTCGGATTTACGACCCGTCGACCGTCGCCGGATCGACAATTATTCTCGACTTTCACAGAGCGATGTACCCCGCACAGGGAGAGCCGTACCGTTCTGAACTGGCAATTACAACGGTCGCATCGCTGGCGAATGCTGTCTCTCAACTGGGACAGCAGATTGGTCTGGTGACGAACGGTCGCGACGCTGCTGACCGAGTTCGTGAGGAAGGTTGGAAACGGGACTTTCGAACGCGAGACGCCGTCAAACAGAGCGTCGGAATGCGGGCAGCCAACGACCGGCTACAGCCCGTAATCGTTCCGACTCAAAGAGGCTACGAACAATTCCAGCGAATCCGCGAATCACTGGCCCGGCTGGAATTAACCGATGGGCTTTCGTTTTCCGAACTGCTGCTGGAAGCGACCAGTCGCCTGCCTCGGGATGCAACGGTCGTCGCCGTGCTCGGTGACGTAACCACAGAGTCTGCGATTGCACTCGGCAACCTGCGACGCAGTGGTTTCGCCGTTTCTGCAATCGTCGTACTGCAGAGTGGTGAAGCGTCACTCGGCAGCGCTGAGGGAACTCGATTTCTGGATGCAGATGGGATGGTCGATAAAATTGGGCGGCTGATCGCCGAAGGGATTGAAGTTCGCCACATCGACAATGAGGCGGCCATTTCGGATCTGTGCTCGCGGCAACTGATTCACTGAAATCAGACGGACCAATTCGCCGAGATTAGACGGACGGATGAGTCGAAATCGTTGATCCGTTCGGTAACAGCTTCGATTGCTATTTCACAACCAGTTCTCGAGCGAGCGAGCGAGCCGCTTTGTAAGCGTGCCGCATTACGAACAGCCGAGTCTCGATCTGCTCTTCCG
Source organism: Planctomycetota bacterium (assembly GCA_027624335.1). Lineage (GTDB taxonomy): Bacteria > Planctomycetota > Planctomycetia > Planctomycetales > Planctomycetaceae > JABMPE01. The sequence continues at coordinate 4,494 of JAQBWV010000103.1, read as the reverse complement.
AGAAGTATCGGCCCAGGTCACTTGGCGGCAGGCCAGCCAGTGCCAGTGTCAGTGGCATCAGGTCGAGAAACTCTTTGTAGCGTCGTTGTGTTTCCTGGGCGTCGGACACGCTGGTGCTCCCCGGGCTCGTGCAGAAATACGGTTTCTTTATGGATGGTCGACGGTCGTTGACGTCTGGCCGTGATGTCTCAGCCGCAGTTAGCGGCCACTCAGATACTTCTTGAGGATATCTGCTGCCGGATTCGGCGCCTCAACTTTCGGAGCGGCATCGTCATTGTCGGTCCTTTCTTCGACCACGGCTCCGGTTTCGGATGGGTCTGGCAGATGAACCGGCGGATCCACGTACTTTGCGGTCTCGACCTCACTGTCATCGTCATCATCGTCGTCGTATTCATCGACCGGCTGCTGAGCCATGGGATACTGCATCTGCTGGCCCGGATACTGCTGGCCCGGATACTGTTGGCCCGGATACTGTTGGCCCGGATACTGTTGGCCCGGATACTGTTGGCCCGGATACTGCGGATATGGCATACCGGGCTGAGGCATGCCGTAACCTGGCATTCCCCCTTGAGGCATACCATAACCGGGCATCATGGGCTGCTGCATTCCGTAGCCAGGCATCATCGGCTGCTGGATGCCGTACGGGTAACCCGGTGCCATCTGCTGAGGATAGCCCGGCATCATCGGCCCTGCAGGCTGCTGGTAACCAGGCGGCATGGACTGCGGATATGCCTGTTGCGGCATTGCTGGGGTCGGTGAAACTGCGTCTGGCGGCGATGGCGCCTCAACAGACGACGGCACCGGGGCAGGCGACTCGGCTGCGACCGGATTTTCAACTGGCACTGTCGGTGTTGCCAGTGAGGCTGGCGGCTCTTCAATCGTTACGGGAACTTCAGTGGCCGTGGTCTGTTGGTCGACAACCGGTGCGCTGGTTGAGTCAGCAGGTTGCTCTACAGTCTCAGACGGGATCTTGCTTGCAGCAATGATTGCAGTGTCGCCGCCAGCTATCATTGCCGTTTCGGACAATTGGTCGGCTTCCTCAAGCGAGAAATCATCCAGTGAAAATGAAGTTCCACCCTTTGTGGAAACACTGGACGCTGCGGGAACAGTCGATCTGCTGAAGATGATCTCAAACTCCAGGCTGCCGATCTTCAGAGCGTCTCCTGGATTTGCATCGTGGACGCCAATGATTCGTTTGCCGTTGACGTAGGTGCCGTTGGAACTGCCCAGATCGCGCACTCGAACCGTAAAATCGTCGATTGCAATAGCACAGTGGTGGCGACTGACCGATTCGCTGCCTGGCCGCAAGTGGCAGTCCTGTTCTCGACCGATCAAGAATTTCTTCGTGTTCAACGGGATGAGTTTTCCATCCTGCTTTCCACCAACCACTTTGAGCACGGCATGAAGCATATGCGGTTGTCCTGAATGACCACTGGAAACCATCTCAGGTCGATTACCTGGAATTGTTTCTGAGCTTGTCGCGCCGATGAGTCACTACTGCTGACTCAATTTCAACAGTAAGTCAGCCGACGCAGCAAGCTGCAGCTTAACGCAGAGAATTCTGCTGGATTGCAAGCTGAGACTTGAATGGAAATAGTCGACAATTCGACGTAAAAACAAGGGAAATGATGCTCTCGCACGTTCACACAGGCTACGCTATCAGTGGTTTCGAATGATGTCAACGACCAAAGTTGTTTCCGGGTAGTGGGTGGTACGCCCGTGTTCGCGACAGCGCTGAAATCGGAAATCTGATGTTCATGTTGCTGGACAATGCGTCAGTCAGTTCTTCCGAAGTTTACATACGCGTTGGCGATTGGCGTTCGTGAGTCCGCCCGCCAAACAGTCTCACACAGGCACTGTGCGTCCAACCAGATGGTACGTGCGACTGCAGACGATCGAAGGGCGTCGAGATCTCACAAACCGAGTCGCACGAGTCGTCAATTCATCGCAAAGGTGGTACCGAAGAAAGCTCAGAGAATGGGCCATGAGCTTCGTATCCTTTTGAAGATAAACGTTGAATCAGCCGTTTATCAGGGTGGATTGAATGATCCGGGCTTTGGTATAGTCCGCAACTCGCCTGTACGGCGAAAGCGGCGTCCACTCTGTGGTTTCCGGAACGTGGGTTCTGGACGGAGTGGACAATCACCCCAAGCAACTGATTGCGATGCCTGCATGACGTGTGTCGACCAACAGCCTTGCTGACTGGTGACATGCGTTTTTTTGTTGGCTGGCTGCCGGTCCGCGGGTTTCAGACATTGGTCTGTTTCACCGTAGGAATTCACCGGCAGGGCGCCTGTCCGACTCTCGTCAGAGCCGCGACGAATGTCCTGCCTGGAATGTCACGCCCGGCATACTCCACTGCAGCCACGCTGGCTGTTTGTTCCGGATAGAGACAGTGTGGCCGGATTCGTACAGTTGCTGACAAGTCGTAGAGTGAAAATTCAGATGGTCGATCGTAACCTGCTGCGTGAGTTCCACATTCCCGATGAGGTCCTCGACGCGGAATTCCGTCAGGCAATGGGCGAGGCGGGCGTCTCGGATGAAGATTCCGATGACCTGGAAGTCTATTACAATATGGCGCCAATGGCGTTCGATCCGGGCAAGATCGTTCCGGGCCGAGTAATTCGTATCGAAGGCGACGATGTACTCGTTGACGTCGGGTACAAGAGCGAAGGCGTGGTCTCGCTCGATGAGTGGAATGACCAGCCCGTAAAGCCAAGACCCGGTGACGAAATCGAAGTACTGCTGGAGGATTTTGAAGACGAGTTTGGTCTGGTACTACTCTCCAAGCGGAAGGCCGACCGGATCCGCGAGTGGGAAAAGATCATCAACACTCATGCGGAAGGTGATGTCGTCAAGGGCAACGTCGTTCGCAAAATCAAAGGCGGTCTGCTGGTCAATATCGGCGTCAATGTCTTTCTGCCAGCCAGTCAGGTGGATATTCGCCGCCCGCCAGACATTGGATTGTATATCGATCGTGAGATTGAATGCGTCATTCTGAAAATCGACGAAGCTCGCCGCAACATCGTTGTGTCCCGCAGAAAACTGATCGAAGAACAGCGAGAGAAGCTGAAACGGGATCTGCTCGATCAGCTAGTCGAAGGCGACACCCGCAAAGGGATTGTCAAGAATATTGCTGACTTCGGCGCATTCGTTGATCTGGGCGGAATCGATGGTCTGCTGCATATCACAGATATGAGCTGGGGACGGATCAGTCATCCGACCGACATGGTCAAGATCGATGACGAGATCCAGGTCAAGGTTCTGAACATTGATCGTGATCGCGAGAAGATCGCGCTCGGCCTGAAACAGCTGACTGCCAGCCCGTGGGACGGTGTCGAAGCCAAGTACCCTGTCGGAGAACGGGTAACTGGCGAAGTCGTCAACGTGATGACGTACGGTGCGTTCGTTAAGCTGGAAGACGGCATCGAAGGTCTGGTTCACATTTCTGAAATGTCCTGGACCAAACGAATTAATCACCCGACGGAACTCGTCCAGATAGGCGACGAAGTGGAAGTGGTTGTGCTTGGTATCAATAAAGACAAGCAGGAAATCTCCCTGGGGATGAAGCAGACGCAGCCGAATCCCTGGGACAATGTCACGGAGAAATATCCGGAAGGAGCGCAGGTCAAAGGAACCGTTCGGAACCTCACCAACTACGGGGCATTCATCGAACTTGAAGAGGGCGTTGACGGGCTGCTGCATGTCAGTGACATGTCCTGGACCCGCAAGATTTCGCATGCCAACGAGATGCTCAAGAAGGGGACTGAGATCGAGTGCCGTGTTCTGTCGGTCGACGAGGATCGGAAGCGAATTGCTCTTGGTCTAAAGCAGCTTTCGGAGGATCCGTGGGAGAACGACATCCCGAGTCGTTACCAGATTGATTCGATCGTCAAGGGAACCGTTACGAAAATCACCAACTTTGGTGTGTTCGTCGAACTCGAATCCGAATTGGAAGGGTTGCTGCACGTTTCCGAGCTGGCTGACCACAAGGTTGAAAATCCAGAGAGTCTGGTCAACGTCGGTGAGGAACTCGAAGTGAGAGTACTTCGAGTTGACATTGGCGATCGTAAGATCGGCCTTAGTCGCAAGCTGGATATTGTTTCCGCCTCGGTCGAGTCTGTCGGTGATGGCGAAGGTGCTCGAGTGGCGTTGGTCAAGGAGCCACTCAAAGGTGGTATCGGCGGTTCAACTGGCGGTCTGCTGATCAGTATTCCGGAAGCTGCTGAAGGCGATGCCGCCGCCGATGCGACGTTGGGCTCAGAGGGTGTCACTGAGGACGCAGTTCTGGAAGACGAAGTCGTTGGCGATGAGACTGCGGCTGGAGATGCTGCGACTGAAGATACTCCTGCGGACGAAGTGTCTGTTGACGCGACTGGAGATGAATCCGAGGACAAGTAGTTTTTCAATCTGCCATTCGAGCCGCTCATCCCTGGCGGATGGAGCGGCTGAGTGGTGCAGCACTGTCCGCTCGGTGAGCTGGCGATGCAACTT